>NZ_JBXWMF010000012.1:0-146981 GCF_059609725.1 Ruegeria sp. YTSC199 | reverse complement strand
ACCAAACGCATGCTCAATACCGTGAAGCTGCAGAACCTTAACAAAGGCCTCTTCCGTCGTCATTTTCATCTGTGTGTGTCCTTGTTTGAGTCGTCGAAGCGTCAGTGAGTTAGAGAATTTCGTCTCTGAGGTAGTAGCCGACATAAGCCATGCGTTGACCTAGACGGCGGAAGGGTGTGAGGAAGCCATGGCTTGGCAGCGGGGACGTGAAGATCGGCAAGTCAAACGCCCGATCCTTTTTACCAGCAACCAACTGCGCCATGCGTCGTCCGGCCTGCGCTGAATACATCACGCCGTTGCCGCCATATCCCATCGCGTAGAACACGCTTTGGTCAGGATCTGGCTGGAAAATGCGTGGCATCATGTCGTGGCTGACATCGACCCAACCCCACCACGAATAGTCGAGGTTGACGTCTTCCAGCGCCGGGAACTTCCGGGAAAGGCCCTTTTTCAGCAGTTCCAAGTGCTTGTTGTTTTCAGCATCCCGCCCTGTCACAGCACTGCGGCTGCCGATCTGCATCCGGTTGTCCGGCAACAGGCGATAGTAGTGCCGTAACGTGCGGGTATCGGTCAGGGGCGACTTGGTCTGGATGCCACACTCGTCCAATTCGGACTGGGTCAAGGGCCGGGTGACCATCGAGTTCGACAGGATGGGCATCAAGCGATGCTTGGTCCGGTTGTTCAATCCGGGCGGCGTGTAACCGGCGGTTGCCAGAGCCACGGTCTTTGCCCGAACAATACCCCCTGGCGTGCGCAGATGATGAACACCGCCTTTGGTCTCCCACCCCATCACCGGGCTGCCAGTGTGGATTTTCACGCCCAAGCGGCGGGCCAGTTTGACATAACCGAAGGCCAGTTTGCCAGCATGGATGCAGGTGCCATCAGGTTCCCACATGGCGCCTGCTGCCTCCATGTCACGCACATGGCTTTCGTGCAGTTCATCGCGGTAAATGATGCGCGAGCCATAACCGAACACATCGTTCAGCAGCTTGCTCTCTTTCTTGAGCGACGGCATCACCTTGTCCCGATGGGCAATATAATAATGCCCCCCCGGCTGCGGATCGCAGTCGATATCGTCCGAAGCGATCAGATCATTGAAGAGCTCAAAGGCTTCGGTCACTTCTGCGTGCATGCCTTTGGCTACGTCAATGCCCCACCGCTCGATCCACTGCGAGCGTTTCAACCGCCCGGAGGAAATCTGGGCCTGCCCACCATTGCGGGTGGAACAGCCCCAAGCCACGGTGTTTGCCTCCAGAACCACGGCCTGAATGCCATGCTCCTTGGCCAGATGAATGGCGGTCGACAAGCCGGTATAGCCAGAGCCGATAACAACGACGTCGGCATCCATGTCACTGGACACCGGGCCATCATCCGCGGGCGGCGTGCCCGCGGTGCCAATCCAGTATGTTGGCGCGTGGTCACGATTGTGACCCGGACCCGCATCCATGATGGGGTCATACTTGGGATCATAGCTGGCCTTCGGCCAGTGTCGCGGGATGCTGTTGTCCACCATTCTTGTTATTCTCCGAAGCTGCGCGCAGGGCGGCGGATCAGGCTTTGAACATTGGGCGCGTCTTGCGAAGCGCCTGTTTCACGATGATTTTCCCGTCACGCACGGTAAACAGATCGGCGCCTTCGGCCTCGATCCGCATGCCGTTGGCGTCAGTGCCGGAAAATGTCCACTCCGATACAGCCCGATCACCTTGGACAAAGTGGCTGTGGTGATCCCAATGGGCGTCCTTCATGCCAGCCCACACGCCCGAGAACGCGGCGGCGATGGCTTCTGCGCCTTCGACCTTGTTGCCGTATTTCTCGTCGCCGGCGACGGTGTAGAACACGCAGTCGTCGGCAAAATGGGTCATCACACCGTCGATGTCGTGACGGTTGAACGCGTCGAACGTGTCGGCCAGGTCCTGCGCGGTCAGGGTCTTGCTCATATTGTATTTCCTTTTCAGAGGGGTTGTCAGGTTTCGTCCCGGTTTGGAACGATCAGTGTCGGGATCTTGGACCGCCGCAAAACGCGTTTGGCGACAGTGCCGAGGAAGGTGTGGGAAAAGCCGTGGTCGTGCGCGCCGAGCACGATCAGATCACAGCCCAACTCAACCGAACGGCGCAGGATCACTTCGGCCGGGTGGCCGTCGGTGACCTCGACCGAGGTCACCTGTTCACGGATCTTGGCATCATCGCCTTCGAAGCGTGCCCAGAACTTTGCCTGCCGTTCTGCCAATACCTGACGCACCATCTCGTGGCGGCGCGACAGCGCTGTTTTACGGGTTTCCGCATTCAGGATGAACATTTCCATCGTGATTTTGGCGTCTTCTGAAAGCGGCTCGTTAACGTGCAGCACGTGAATCTGCGCCCCGGTGGCCTGCGCGATGCTGGCAGCATGGCGCAGGGCTTGGGGAGAGTTCGCCGACAGGTCGGTGGCAAACAGGATGTTGGTGATCATTTGTTTCATGTCGTCATCCTTTCCGGGTCAGTAGCCCAGCAGCCGTGGCAACCACAGCGACAGCTCGGGGAAGAAGGCGATGATGAAGATCGCGGCCGTATTGGCGGCTGCAAATGGCAGCGCCCGCAGTGAGATCTGTTCGATCGAGATGTTCGAAATCCCTGAGGCGATGAACAGGTTCTCACCCAGCGGCGGGGTCTGGAAGCCGATGCCCAGCGTACAAACCATCACCACACCAAAGTGGATCGGGTCGATACCCACCGAATAGGCCACGGGCAGCATCACCGGGACCAGGATCAGGATGGTGGCCAGCGTCTCCATGAACATGCCGACGAACAGCAGGAAGAAAATGATCAGCGCCCAGATCACATAGAGGTTGTCGGTAAAGCTGAGCATCGAGTCCGCGATGATCGCCGGGATCTGGTTCTCCACCAGCAGACGGCCGAACACCGTGGCGGTGAATAGGATCAGCAGAACCCGACCGGTCAACCATGTGGTGGCTTCCAGGGATTGGAAAAGTGTCTGCCACGTCAGTTCACGGTAGATCACTACGCCTATGACCAGCGTGTAGAAGATCGCGACAATCGCGGCCTCGGTCGGGGTGAAGAAACCAGTGTAGATGCCACCCAGGATCACCAGCGGCGCCATCAACGACCAGAATCCACGGTACATCTCGCAGAAAACATTACGGATGGACCAACCCTCGGCCGAGCCTTTGTAGCCGCGCTTTTTCGACATGAAAAAGTTCAGGATCAGCAGGCTGGTGGCGATCAGGAATGCCGGAACAAAGCCTGCGATGAACAGTTTCGAGATCGAGACCGACTGGAAGGTACCGAATTTCTCGACCGCTTCGGCAGGAGGTGCCATGCCGAGCGCGGCAATGCCGAATATCACCATCGGGATGGAGGGAGGAATAATAATCCCGAGACCGCCAGAGGACGCAGTGATCGCTGAGGCATAGCCGCGCTCATATCCGCGGTTGATCATCGCGGGGATCATCAACATCCCCACCGCCGCGGTCGTTGCCGGGCCTGAACCCGAAATGGCGCCGAAAAACAGACAGGCCATGACAGTTGCCGCCGAGATGCCACCGGTAAAGGGACCGGCGAGACTTTCAGCGACATTTATCAGCCGTTTTGAGATACCGGCGGCCTCCATCAAGGCCCCGGCAAGGATAAAGGCTGGCAGGGCCATCAGAGGGAATGCGCCCACCGAGGTAAAGGCAATCTGCACAAATTTGATGGGATTTTCGCCCAGATACAGGAACGAAAATAGCGAAGCCACACCCAGAGCAACCGTGATCGGTGCGCCGATGAGCAGCAGAATAAGAAACGATCCAAATAGGATTGTGACGATTTCGGATTCCATGACGTTTCCTCCCTGCCTTAGTCGTTCTTGGCTGCTTCAGTGGCAGCTTTGATTTCGTCGAGGTCGATCTGATCGGGGTCGTGGATTTCTTCCCCTTTGATCAGGCGGCGGTAGTTCACCTGAATGACGCGGAAGGTCATCAGCGCAAAGGCAATGGGAAGCACCATGTAGATGTACTTCATCTCGATGCCCAAAGTCTGAGACTTCCAGAACTTGTTCATCTTGTTGAAGACAAAGTCCGTTGACAGATACAGGAAGTAGACATTGAAGAAGAGCCAGAAGAGATCGGCAAAAGCCTCGATGTATTTGATCGCGCCATCGGGCAGAAACTTGAACTGGAATGTCACTCGGTTATGTGCGCCCTTCAAAGCAGCGTAACTGGCGCCGAAATAGACGAACCAGACAAACATGTAGACCGAGAGTTCCTCAATCCAGCTGATCGAAAAGCCGAAGACTTCGCGCGCGACGATCTGCACGAACAAAAGGCAGACGAAACCGGATAATAAAACCCGGCATATAACGCTTTCTATATTGTCCAGAAATTTCCAGAACATGTGGGTTCCCTCCTCCCTGAGATGAGAAGAGCGCCGTAGCGCTCTTCCCTGTATCGCTCTACGGCGATTACTGTTGGACCGGGTCGCGGCCGATGGCTTCGAGAACAGCGTTCAGTTTGTCGACGCCACCGATGGAGTCGTAGAACTGCGGCCATACGGCACCGGTTGCCAATTCAATGAACTCGGCTTCGTCGTTTTCAGGATCGATGATTTCCATGCCCTTGGCGGTCAGCTCTTCTTTGATGGCCGTTTCTGAATCACGAAGGAACTGAGCCGAGGTCAGAGTTGCCTCTTGTCCTGCTTCCAAGATCATCTGTTGTTCTTCTTCGGACAGATCCTGGAAGACAGCTTCGGAAATGATCAGCGGTTCGATCGAGAAAATGTAACGCAGATTGGTTACGTGGTTCTGTACCTCGTAGAACTTCATTGCGTTGATGGTCAGGTATGGGTTGTCCTGGCCGTCGACAACCTTGGTCTGCAGACCGGTGAAAGTCTCTGACCATGCCATCGGGGTCGGGTTGATGCCCCAGGACTTGTAGGTTTCGATCATGATCTCGTTCTTGGGAACGCGGATGATCAGATCCTGCAGGTCGGCAACTGAGCTGACCGGCTTTTTCGAGTTGGTCAGACGGCGGAAACCGGTATAGGTCCAGCCAATGATGCGCACGCCCGCATCGCGGATCGTGTTTTCAACCAGTTCCTGACCGATTGGACCCTGAGTCAGCTTCTCAGCGTCTTCCAGGCTGAGGATCACGTAAGGCAGCGTGAATACGCCCACCGAAGGCGAGAAGGGTGTGATGTTGTTAATCGCCAGCAGCGACATATCCAGCGTGCCGATGGCTGCTTCGTTGACAGTGTCCTGTTCAGAGCCCAGCTGACCGTTCAGGAACAGGGTTGCAGTATGCTCGCCACCCGATTTCTCCTCGAGCGCTTTAACAAATGCAATTCCAAGAGCTTCCTGTGCGCTGCCTGCACTGTCACCGACCGCAATTTTGAAGTTTTTCGCGTCGGCTGCGCCTGCGGCCATCAGTGCCGCTACGGATACTGCAGCGGTGATGGTGCCAAGCTTTTTGATAAATGACATGGATTACCTCCCATTTTCAGATTTCGAGGTGCGCGCTGACCAGGGGAGAGTTGGCCAGTCCGATTCTACCTCGACGCGGCAAGACTAGCTTGCGCAAAGTGTTTCTTCGTTGTTAAACTTTGCGCGATAGGTTTCACATATATCGAACTTACAAAATGAAACTCGACACGCTTTCCACTCGAATAGGCGACGCCGACATACGGCTGTTGCGGATATTCAAAACCGTTGTTGAAAGCGGTGGGCTTTCGGCCGCCGAAGTTGAGTTGAACATTGGCAAATCGACCATCTCTAAACATATTTCGGATCTTGAACTGCGCCTGGATTTGAAACTCTGCAACCGTGGGCCTTCTGGTTTCTCGCTGACCGAAGACGGCGAAAAAGTGCTGCGCGCTGCCGAAGACTTACTGATATCCGTCTCGCAGTTTCGAACCGAAGTGAACGAAATCAAGGAACAATTGGCTGGTACAATTCGGGTGGCGCTGTTCGACCAATGCACCTCAAACCCAGAGGCGCGGCTGGCCCGCTCGATTCATAAATTCAACGAAGCCGCGCCCACCGTTCAAATCGAACTATCGATGCAACCACCTAACGTTATCGAAACGATGGTCATTACCGGGCATCTGGATATCGGGATCATCGCGTTGCACCGCCCCTCCGCCAGCCTTGATTATGTTCCGCTTTATGGTGAGGACATGTTTCTGTATTGCGGGAACGAACACCCATTGTTTGACCGTTCAGAAGTCGATCTCAGCACGGACGACCTGCGAAAGTACAACTATGCAGGCCTCAGCGTGAATTCCCCAAATCTCATCGTTGGTCAGCAATTGGGCTTAAGACGCGCGGCAAAGGTTCAAAATGAACAGGCTCTCGCTATTTTGATCCTTTCCGGCAGGTATCTTGGTTTTTTGCCAGACCATCTTGCGCAGCAATTTGTCGACCAGAACCTGATGAAGAAAGTTTTACCGAGCAAAACGCAGTATCGGACGCGTTTTGCGGCTGTGACCCGAAGGCAACCAGCACCAACCCGCATCACCAAACTTTTTATGAGTGTTTTAGGCCAACAACACGACAACGGGTCTGATGCATAGTTTTAGCCGCACCGGCATCGCTTCATCGGTCGAATCGAAACTAGACGGCCAGATCGGTGAGGTGTTTACTAGGGTCGATCACACCCGATACCTGTCCTTTCAAACAATTCGGCGATCTGGCTGTTTACGTGCGATACTGACCACAGAAATGACGCGGCGCGCTCAAAACTTCGCAACAGATTCCTTCAGTAAAATTTGCGATAAGGCCGGCAAAACCTCAGATTAATCCCTGCTGGCCCAAGTGTTTTCGGGCTATACGCCTTCTAACGCTGAGCTTGTTTTTCCCCTTGTTCAGCGTCAAAAGAACAAAAAACCGGCACTCGGCTCTGACCGGGGCCAGGCTGCAGGCAAGAATACGAGGCACATCCAATGGCATTTAAGTTGGTTTCCTGCGATGGCGGAGGGATACGGGGATACCTGACCTGCCTGATCCTGCAAAGCCTTCACGAAGAAACCGGATTTCTGGATAAGGCGGACGGTTTCGCGGGCACATCAACCGGCGGTCTAATTGCTGTGGCACTGGCGGATGGCCGGACGCAAGGCAAGGATATGGCTGCTTTAGTCTGTGAGTTGGCCGCGCATTACCGAGGCGACGCTGACCTGATTTTTCAGGAGAACGAACGCGGTGTTCTGAACAAAGCGCTCGATACAATCCTGCGGCGGTTCAAGCTTGGCGGCGGCCCAGGCATTATGGCGTCGCAATACCACGCTTCGGGGCTTGAACGCATTGGTCTTTCGCTTGTCGGGGACCGAACCATCGGGTCGCTTTCGTCAGATCTGGTTCTGGCCGTCAATACGGTTTGCCTGCATCGCAGCGACAAGATCGGCTGGTCGCCATTTACAATCACAAACCAGAACCTTGAACATGAGGCCTGGCTTGATATGACAACGGTCAAACTACTAGACGTCGCAATGGCAAGTTCCGCTGCCCCGTCTTATTTCCCGCCGCATCTGATCATGGCCGACGGTGTTGATTTCGGCTATTTCGCCGATGGTGGAACCTTTGCCAACAACCCGGTGATGAATGGGATCAACGTCGCCATCGCCGCTGATCGGGCAAAGGGGGTTACGGATATCGAAGCGCTGTCAATCGGCACAGGACAGCAACCGACGGACATTTCCGAAGAAATGATCAAGAACCCCGATGACTGGGGCCTGTTGAAATGGTTCGGGGTAACTTCGGGGGCGCCCAAAGGCGCGTTGATTGAATTGCTTCTTACCACCTCAGCGGAAAATCAGTACTGGATGGCGCGCATGGTTTTGAAGAACCGACTTGTGAGGATCAATCCACCGCTACCAAAGATCGTCGGTCTGGCGACGCACAAACCCGAGTCCTACAAGTTGATGGACAAAGCTTTCCAGGCCAGCAAGCAGAGCAAATACTGGGCGAACGCCGTCGAAATGCTGCAAAAGTGGTGACTCTGTGTACCAATGGAAAGCGTACTGCAGTTTCACCACCGCCACTGCGCTGTTTTTGTTGCCTTTGAAAGCTTAGCATTTATGGTTAACGCGATATTTTCAGCGGGTTTCAACGACTGAAAAGGGGAGAGGTATGAGCGATCCCGGCATTGCCGAGAAGCTGGTTGCGGTATTACGGCGCCCGGATGGCGATACGGCTCTGCGCCCGGTACACAGCATTGGAATCAGTGCGACGGGGAGTTTCGAACCCTCACCGATCGCTCGCAATTACTGTATCGCTGACCACTTCCGTGCAGAAAAGACGGATGTGATCGTACGGTTCTCGAACGGATCAGGATGCGCTGCGGTGCATGACGGCTGGTCCGACGTGCGCGGCATGGCGGTCCGATTTCATCTGGGCGATGGCACTGATACCGATCTGATCGCAATGACCCTGCCCGAGTTTTTCGCTCCAACACCCGAGACCTTTCTGGATTTCGCAGAAGCCGCAAAACCAAGATTGTACACGGCGGAGTCGCCCTGGCGAAAGATTTGCAACTACCTGCAACTGATCCTGCCCAAGCGCGACCCGTACCCCGGCGAAACCATCAGCCCGGATGACGGTGCCATCGAATTCGCCAACCAGAACGCTTATTCCCAATTGGGTATCCTGCAGGCCGCCCAGATCGGCGCGCCGACCAGCTATGTTAGGGCGGCGTATCACGCCGTGCATACGTTCGTCGTCACCGGCGCTGACAATACACGTCGCTGGGTGCGATTTTCGTGGCAGCCTATAGCGGGCGTTCTTGGAACCGACCCTAGCAAAGCACCGGTCGATGATTATCTGCGGGCCGAACTGAAAGACCGCCTGGCCAGAGAACCCGCGCGGTTTTCGCTTATGATGATGATTGGCGAGGTGGGCGACGATTTCAACAATTCGTCCCGCCCCTGGCCGCCGCATCGCAAACGGATCATGATGGGCACGCTGACACTGGACACGGTGCCAGAGGACCAGATCGCAGACTGCGAAAAGCTCAGCTTTAATCCGGGCCTGCTGACCAATGGGATTGAGGCGTCGGATGACCCGGTCCTGAAGGTACGCATTGCCTCTTACAAAATATCAAGCGGATGGCGCGGCGGCTCGCCCTGCCCGTTCTCGGAGAATTAGGTCATGACACGCCAGAACGGCTGGTTCAACAGTTACGTCAACAGCCTGCCCGAGCGCGGATGGTTTAAGTTCCTATCGCGTTACATCGTGGTGCCTTACTGGCACTGGCGTGATCCTAAGCCGAAACTTCCCGGTGGTCCGCGCCCCTCGCCCCAGCCCAGCGAGAACGTACAGCGGATGATGAACCTGATCATGCCGCTGAAAGATCCGTCACCGGCTGGGCGTGCGCGGGCAACATTGGCTGTTGCCCAGAATGTTGACGAGATTTTTGCCGGGCTCGACAATGTCGGCACGGTGCACTTCGCGCGATTTCTGCTGATCGACAACAACATCTGCATGATCTCGGTCTATGACGGGGATTTCAGCAATTACATCCGTGATTTCATCACCACCATCGGCAGTGTCTTCAATGACGTCATCTCGCTGGTAGACGGTGCCGAACACCTGATCCCGACCGAGCGCAACGTCGAGGAATTTATCGACTGGGTTCACGCGCATGACCTGTTTCAGGCGAACGACTTCCCGACCGACCTGTTCGGCCTGCAGGATGCGGCCAAGGGGCTGCCGCCGAACGAACCGCCACATAGGCTGGAAACCCTGCCACGAGAGTTTGTTCTGCAACTACACGCCAATCGCAATATCTCACTGGGGGGTGGCTATCGCGCTTACCCCGGGATTTCAGCCGCGCAGGTGCGCCAAAAATTTGGACAGGGCTGGTGACTACAAAACTCGATCTCGCCGACATTCAGGGCAACATTCTGCGCGGATATCGCCGCGATTTGGTGCGCCATCTGATCCTCGAAGTTACCGACCGCACGGCCGCACGTCGGTTTCTGGCCGCTGCGGTCGACGGAGGCAGCGACACGGTACCCGAAATCACCCGCGGCGCGTTGTGGGAGGTCAGGCCGCCCTTCTGCTTCAATATCGGCATCACCTATGAGGGGCTGCTGGCTTTGGGCACGCCACCCGACCATTTGACAACCTTCCCGACCGAGTTCGTTCAAGGCATGACGCAGCGGGCGATGAAACTGGGGGATTTCGGGGACAGCGGGCCCGAGAACTGGCCCACCCCTTTTGACCAGCCGGACCGCATACATTTGATAGCATCGGTGCATTCGGATGTTCCCGAGCATCTCGATACCGTCGAACAGCAGGTCGCGGGAGCCTTCAACATTCTGGGCGTACGCAATGGGCGAAACCTGCCCGAGGGTAAGGTGTTTTTTGGCTATGTCGACGGGATCTCTCAGCCACGTTTCGAACAGGTCTATGACCCCGATCAGGAAGGCGTGGACGAGCCCATCGACCCGCTCGGCACTGCGCTGCTTGGCTATCCAACGAAACAGGAGGGCGTTCTGTTCCGCGTCCCGTCGCCCCATGCGCTTGGGTTCAACGGATCGTTCAACGCGTTTCGGATTCTGGCGCAGGATGCCGCCGGATTCGAAGCGTATCTCGATCAGGCTGCCGAAGCTCTGATGCGGCACCCCAAACGCGACCAGCTGGCGGACCCCAATAACCTGGAGCGCATAGGTGAAGGATTGGACATGCACGGTGCACTGCGCGAAGTGGTCGCCGCGCAGATGTGTGGGCGCTGGCGCAATGGCGTGCCCTATGAGCTGTCGCCAGATGCCCAGTGGCCCAAGAACGCGGTGTCACTGACCAATTTTGATTACACGCACGGCTCGCGCTGTCCGGCAGGGTCGCACCTGCGGCGCGGCAATCCTCGGGGCGGTCCGATCGTTCAGCGCATCGCGAATTATACGCGTCGACTGGTGCGAAGGGGCATGTCCTATGGCCCGGATTTCGACCCTCAAAACCCCGATACTGAAGAACGCGGCCTGCTTGGCAGTTTCATCGGCGCCAATATCGGTGCACAGTTCGAGGCGGTGATGTGCGACTGGATTAATCTGGGCCTCCAGGACCCACGGGTTACAGGTGCGAACGATCCCTTACTGGGTGCCAACACACCGGAAACCAGCTGGTTCGACATGACAGTGCCGGACGGAGACACAATCCGTCTGAAGGGTTTCCCACGCCTGATCCAAACGCGCGGTGGTGCTTACACGTTCCTGCCCAGCCTGACTGCGATCAGATACCTGTCTGACTTGACGGATTAGGCAAGTTCCGCCAGCGCGGTATCAATCCGCTTCAGCATCGGTGACCGCCCGGCGGATTCGACAACAACACGCGCTTTGGTCAGGTAATCCCTGGCCTGTGGTTTCTTTTTCTTTGCCTTGTAGAGCAGCCCCATGATCATGTCACAGCGCGCGATGTAATGGCCATTTTTGTCGAACTGCGGGTTACTGCGCACCTGTTCGATCATCGAAATCAACCGCTTTCTGCCAAACAGCATGACCCAGATGATCGAGCGGAAGTTCCTGATCAGAACGCCGATTGAACCGCCGCCCTCTCCGGTCAAAATGGCCAGATACATCTCGCACAGGAACAACCGCGCCCAGTCTGCCGAAACCTGAGTGCGCTCATCTGTACGTTTCTGAATGGCCCATTCGACTTGCCGCAGTCCGGCGGCGACCTGACCATTCAGAGCATAAGCCACGCCCAGCATTGTCGCAGGCCCGAAGGTAAACAATGTCCAACCTTTTTCATCGCAGTCCTTGATGTGCTTTTGAACGGTTTCAATCGCACCGGGTTTTTCCAGCGGGATCATAGCGGCAACGCGGGCCGCCTCGGCAATGGCATTCTCGAACTCAACCTTTGATTCCTGCCGCGCCTTTTCGGCCATCGCCAGTGCCAGTTCATGGTCATCTGTGACCATTGCGATCAACGCTTTCATAGCGGTTCCATATCCCAGCGCCCGCGGATCGTTCTTGGACTTGCCAAGTGCAATCATCCGATCCGATGCCGCGTGCGCCTTTGCCACGCGGCCACGGGTCAATTCGTTCCAGCCAACTGTCGCCAGAAAGAAGTTGTGGATATAAGCATCGTCGATTTGTTCCAGAACGGTCTCGATCTCGCGCTTTTTGATCTCAAACCGCTCATTCGGGATCGGAGAATGGTAGATCGAAACCGACAGTTCGTTGACCATGGCATAGGCTCTGGAGGAAGGATCCCTCAGGCGCTGAGCCATTTCAGTCAATTCCTGCTGCACCCAATGTGCTTCTCGATACTTCCCATTGCACACCAAGCACGACACATAATGGTGCAGGAACAGGGCGTGGTGCTGACTGTCCCCTACCTTTTGCAGGATCGGTCGTACCGCGCCGGCCAGTTCGATAATCGTTTTGACTCGTAACGAGATGTTGGAACAGAGTGCAAAGCTGGCCATGAAGGCGGCAAACTGTTCATCCGAAGCACAATCGGGATCACTTTGATACAGCTCCAGCGCCGCGACAAAGAACCGGTTGGCTTCGTCCAGTGAATACACCCCTAAGCTTTTGTCTCCGGCCATGGAACTATAGCGAAACGCCTGATCGGTACGGTTGGTTTGCCCATAATGGAAGGCCAGCGTTTCAGCCACTTCCTGCACCCGGTTTGCATTGCGCAAAACCAGCGCGTCGGCGATCGCCAAGTGCAACTCGGATCGTCGTGACAGAATAAGACTCTGGTACACCGAGTCCCGCAGCAGAACGTGTTTGAAAACGTAGTCTGAAGAGCTCGTCTCGCGATATAGGACATCCTGCGTCTGAAGTCGTTGCAGTGTTGTGCCAATTTCATCGGTATTCGCGACTATTTGGGCCAGCAGACCGGGATCAAAGCGGCGCCCGATAACGGCGGCGGCCTGCAAGACTTCGCGGTCCTCGGGCGTGAGACGTTCAATTCTGGTCGTCAGCAGGCTGCGCATTGTAAGGGGCAGTCCGCTGTCATTGATATCCGCGTCAAAAGAGGCGGTGCCCTCATCGACACGCAAAGTGCCCTGATCAAGTAGAAAGCTCAGAATCTCTTCGCCGAACAGCGGGTTGCCTCCGGCGCGTTCGGTCAGCTGTTCGGCCAAACCGTTCGGTAGTTCGGACACACCAAGACGGCTTTGAACCAGATCCTCAAAGTCTGCAACAGGCAATGGCCTCAACGCAACGGTCGTCACGCCACTTTTACCAAGCCATTTCGGCGCATATTCCGGCCGCCGCGTTTGAATGACCAGCAGGTTCGAAATTTCAGGATCTTCAAGCAGGATCGCCATCAGATCTTCCGAGGCGCTGTCGATCCAATGGCTATCTTCGATCACTAGAATGACCCGATCTGACGCGCATTTCTTCTTGAGCAAAACAGTCAGCAACTCGCGAATCCGCAAGCCAATCAGAACACCGTCGAGACCATCCAAAGACCCTTCGGGTGACTTGAGCCCGAGAAGGTTCATCATCAGGCCAAGGTTTTGCTGGGAATACAGCCCGTACTTCGCCAGACCCGTTTCCAGTTTCAACTGAACGCGCAGCGGATTGTTCCTATCGCTGATGTGAAACGACTTCCGGACGATTTCCAAAAATGGCAGGAACGGCGTCTGTTGACCGTCGGCATAGCAATTCCCTGTAAGAGCGGTAACTTCGTCGTTCTGGACACGTCGAATAAACTCGTAGACAAGGCGGGTCTTACCCAAGCCCGGCTCTGCTACCAGATCAACAACCGAACGCTCGGATTTTGACCTTAGCAAAGCCGTGGACATTGCATCCAGTTCACCCATCCGACCGACATAACTGCTCAACCCTTGCGCGACTGACGCGTCAAAGCGCGTCGCGCCTTCGCGGACAGCTTTCAGTTGCCAGATTTTCTGCGGCGCGGACAGGCCCTTGATCGTGTGTTCGCCGAAATAGTTGAGATCAGAAACCCATTCGACCAGATCGCGAGTGGTGTCGCACAGCAGGCTGCCCCCGGGTGGCGCAAGGTTTTCAAGACGTGCTGCCAGATTCACCGTACTGCCCACCGCCGTCGTCGGTCCGGTTTCCCCTTGAACCGTTGCCATCAGGACATTGCCTGAGCTGACACCAACCCGCATTTCCGGGCGCACACCAAAGCGTTTGTCAAAATCTGTTGCGGCAGAAGCGAAGGCAGCGTGGATCGACAACGCTGCGCGGCAGGCTCGCAAGGCCGGGTCTTCAAGCGCGTCGGGGATACCAAACAATGCCATTATGCTGTCGCCAGCAAAATCGCGCACCGCGCCGCCGTTTTCTTCGACCGCACGGGACAGCGTGTCGTAGACTTTGCGCACGAATTCGAGCGCTTTTTCTTCATCCAGACGGGCAACGATGGCGGTATAGCCGACCATATCGGCAAACAGGACAGACACCTGGCGTCGCTGCCCCGGATCCGTCGGTATTCGCGATGGTATTTCCGTCATATCCCCCATGTGAGCAAAGGGTTTACAACACCCGATCCCTCCCCGCCAGAGTTTGTGGGCGAAAAAGTATTTTGGTATACTCAAATGGCAAGGAAAGTGTCATGCCAGACACAGGCATATGTGTCTTTTCCTAAGAAATGTGCACGTTAAGCGGTGAATGCCAGTTTCAGGCCAGGGCGGGGCCATCGAGCCTTGTATATTTTCCCGGTACTCGACGCCGTAATCCACAAATCACGCATGTCTTTGCCGCCGAAGCACATATTTGTGGTAAACAAATCGGGAATCTCCACATGCTCGGTGGTGCCATTCAGGTTGAACACCGTGATCCCGCCATTGAACAAGGTTCCGACGCAGACGCGGCCATCCTGCTCAACCTTGAGGCTGTCCAGCCACTGATACCCCGGCAACGTCTGTACGACATTGCCCGGCATACCTGGGAGGGGGCCGGGTTCGACCTCGCCGAGACCTGTAATTTTCATCGCCCAAAGCCGCCCGAAAACTGTGTCCGAAACGTAAACGGTATTGCCATCTGGCGACAAGCCGACTCCGTTGGGCATGGGTATCGTTGCGGCTTTGATCAGTGTTTTGCCATCTATCGAGGCGTAATAGAGACCACCATAACGTGTGGATTCCTCATCTTCTATCCCCGTGTCAGTGAACCAGAAGCCGCCGGACTTATCGAACACCAAATCGTCGGGCGCGATCAACCGCTTGCCGTCATACGAGTCAAACAGTTGCGTCACGGCTCCGGTCTTCAGATCCACACGGTGCACGGACCCACCCCTGTAATTGGGCCGGATCGGGGCGGGTACGGTGATCTGGTCGGGACCAAACGGTACAAAACTGTAGACTCCGCCATTGTTGCAGACATAGGCTGCTCCGTCCGGGCCTATCGCGACCCCGTTTGGGCCGCCGGGAATCTCCGCCACAACGCGGACATCACCATCGGGTGAAAGGCGTGCCAGGGTCTGATTCTTGATGTCAACGAACAGAACCGACCCGTCGTTCATTGCAACTGGGCCTTCAGGAAAACCCAAACCGTTGCACATCTCCTGCAATACTAAGACCATTCCAAAGCTCCCTGGTTGCGCTGAAGCTCTGATTGCTTCGGCGTCTGCCGATGGAAACCCATCTGCCAGAGGCAATGGACTAATTCGGCGATGTCTCTTGCAATTTTTGGATGTACTACCAGAGTTTTACAAGCCTCTGACGACAGGTTTTGTGGCGAAGCTTGTTGCTCACTGAAAAGACCACTCTGTGCCTGCGGGTCAAGCATCCAGTTCAGCAATAGTTTGAAGGGACAGGTTCCTGACGCGAGTTGCCCCTTGCGGACCATCGGTGCCGCTTCGATGCCTTTTGATGTCGACGCAGCAGACATGAAGGATTTGAAGCCAAGCACTGATCGAATTCTCGCCTTTTGGTGAAACGATGGTCCTGCTAAATCACGGCGTGATCCGGCATGAAGGATCGCGACGCACACCTTGGAGGTTCCGACGACCTCGATGTGGATTTCTTTTTATCTACCGGGATTAGGGCATTGGGAGCACGAAGGTGGAACAGACCGTTGGTTACCCCTCTGACCGCACTGGCGAGACAAAGGGCTCCGCTGCATTGATGCGAAGCCAGCCCCAAAAACACTCAACGGATGGTGTTTCCCAGCAGCCAAGTGATCACGGCGGTGTCGTCATTCAGGAGGACGTCGTCGGGTGGTATCTGACCGATGGACCCTCTATTTGTGGGAACACGTAAAGGGCGCCTTCCGGTCAGGGGCACGACATGCCGTCGATCGCATTCTGCGCCTCAACGACGATATCGCGGCGCTGTTCGAAGCTTGCTGCACGTTCCGCAAAGAGATCTTTCGGCCTCTCCAGTGCGGCGGCAGTGGCCGCTTGCGATATGGAACAGGCATAAGTGCTGCTCTGGCCCTGTATAGCATTCAATGCCGCAATCAGGCCCACAGGCCCGGTACCATATCCGGTCCACCAACCGTTCATGGCAAATACGTGTGAGACGCCATTGACCAACTACATTCTGGTTTTCAAGCCGGCGACATTCAGAATCGAGACGAAGCGGTGATCGTCGAATATCAGATGCTGGCAATTGTCGTCACCTAGAACCCAGACATGCGAAGGCCTGCGCAACACACCGGCAAGGGCCGTGAGCTGCGCTTTTGAATAGGCTCCCTCTGTTGGGTCGTCCGGGAAATTCAACATGAGCCATCTAGTGCTGGGCGTAATTGCCTTCTCGAGCCGCTCAGGCGTGAGCAGAAGTCTATCCTCCTGAGGGCAGTGCACGATGATGGGAGTGCCATCCGCTATAGCGGGCAAGACGACCAATAAGGGTGCTGGAAGGATCAATTTATCGCCTATTTAGGGCGAGGCCATTAAGGCGTTGTAGATGACTTACGTCGCGCCGCCGGCGACGGCGATACTCTACCGTGCGTTGCCAAGAGTATTTTGGCGGCTGAGCTTAACACAAACCGAGAACCTCAACGCTGGCGTGCCTGCAACGACCGTTTACCTCGTCCGGTCGTTGTGAATTGCATTGATCGCGGTCGTCTGCACATAGCCTGGCATTTTGATATCCGGTTCCCCAAACACCGAGATCGATGACTGGATTCCCATGAGCCATCAGGCTACGGGCTTTCGCCACCGTCCCCATGATCCTTTAGAGGACATCCGCGGTCAGGCGTTTCGCACGCGTGTCAGATCCGCCCATCATACGCCCCCCGATCGATCACGGCGGCGATGACCGCGAAACTGTCAGCGTCCTGTGCGGCAGCAAGAGCGGCCTTCAACTCCACGGCAGATCCCACGGTAAGCCCGACACCGCCAAAAGCTTCTGCCAAGCGTGCGAAATCGTGCTTGCTAAAATCAACGCCTGCATTCTTAAGCTGCCGCCCGCGCTGTTTGATCTCAATAAGGGCAAGACTGGCGTCCACGAAGACCACGAAAATCGTTTTCAGACCGAGTTCCGCGGCCGTCGACATTTCACCTGCCACCATCAGCATTCCGGCATCGCCTGTAAATGATACAACCGTACGGTCTGGCTCGATCAGCGAAGCACCCATGGCAAGCGGGACGGCACAGCCCATTGTACAGAGCGCCGACGATTGCAGCAGGCCCTTCGGGGCGTAGCAGCTCCACTTCTGCGACAGAAGAATGCGGTGCGCACCAGAATCGACCGTTGCTACGGTGTCGTTTGGCAGCGCTTCGCGGCAAATGTCGATGACCGTTCCCGGCCCCCAATCCTCCGTCTCGGCAAAGGCCGAGGTCAGGCTTTCCCGAACCGTGTTGATCTTGCCGTCCGACCAGCGGGATGTAGCCGCGACCCCTTCCGAGATGGCGTCCAAAGTGCGCCCGACATGCGAGACGAATTGAAGGCTCGATTGGTGCATATAATGGATGTTGGGCTCGGCCGAGATATCAATCACTTTGACTATCTCTGCGTCCCAAACATCGCGCCAGCCGACCCGCATTTCAATCGGGTCGTAGCCTGCACAGATGATCAGATCAGCCTCCTGTACGAACGGCAGCAGGATACTGTCGTTCTTAGGCGACAATCCGGCGCCGCCCATGCAAAGGGGATGGTCTTCAGGGATGATCCCTTTCGCTTTGTAGGTCGTGATGACCGGAACGTTCTGCGTTTCGCAAAAACGCAGAACGGCTGCGCTCGCATCGTCTTTGAGCGCGTCCAGACCCACGATCATGACTGGTCGCTTGGAAGAGACCAGCCAGGACCGGGCCAGTGAGAGATCATCTTCCGCAGGAACGACAGCACTCACTTTTGAGCGACGGCTCATCTCAACGGGGCCAGGGCAAGCATCGGCCACCGATATTGGCACATCGATATGAACCGGGCCATCCCGGCCATCAGTTGCAATAGCAACCGCTTTGTCCGCTATCGTATCAGCCCCTTCAGCGGTCAGCATAAAGCTCGCTTTGGTGACCGGACGGAACACGGCCTGATGGTCCAGAACCTGGTGTGTGTAGGTCAGAGCCTTGGTTGCATCGACACAGCCTGTGAGGACAATGAGCGGCACGCGATCTTGTTGCGCGTTGGCGACGACATTGACGCCATTGACAGCACCGGGACCAACCGTTGCCACCAGAATGCCCGGCGCACCCGTCATGTGGTGGGCCCCCTCGGCCATAAAACCAGCACTGTTCTCATGTTTGCAGAGGACAAATGTGATGCCGGCCTTTTCAAGCGCATCGATAATCGTCAGCACTTCTCCACCGGGCATGCCAAAAGCGTGCCGGCAACCAGCCTCGTAGAGCCGCCGCGCGAGGAGGTCGGCGGCCCTAAGGTCTTTGTCAGTTTTCATCGGGTCCCCTATTCAGCCGCGTAGCGCGCCGTGTCCGCAAGGCGCGCATGTCCGTCACGCGTTTGTGGTGTTTTGATGCCAAGAATGTTCCCGGCAACTTGGGTTCGAAGGATCTGTGCGGTCCCGCCACCGATGGTGAACATGCGCACATCGCGATACATCCGCTCCAGAGGTTCGCGATCGCAGTAGCCGCGTGCGCCGAACATTTGCAGTGCGTCGCTGACCACCTTTATGGCCATCTCGGACGCAAAGAGCTTGGCGCGCGCGGTCATTGTCATGTCAGGATACAAACTGCCGTTCGGACCACGCGAGCGCGCCGCTTCATAGAGAAGCAGCCGGGCCGCATGAACTTGCGTGTCCATATCGGCGAGCATCCATTGAAGCCCCTGGAATTCCGCGAGCGGGCGTCCGAATTGTTCGCGCTTGAGTAGATATTGTTTGGCATGTTCGAGCGCCCCTGCTGCGACACCCATGGCAATGGTGCCCGCACCGACGCGTTGCGAGTTGTAGGCATTCATCAGGTCGGCAAAACCGCGCTTGAGACCCGAAGGTGGTTTGACCAGCCATTTCTCGTCGATCTCGACATTCTCGAACCGCAATTCTGCTTCGGGCATACCGCAGAGGCCCATCGTATATTCGCGGCCCACCACGGTGAACCCGTTTGGCATGTCACCCGACATCGGATCGGCAAACAGAATGAAGCTGCCAATCCCCTGTTCAACGCCTATCTCATCGAGAACGCGGGCAAAAACCAGGTGGAGCTTCGAGACCCCACCGCCTGTAATCCAGTGCTTGGTCCCGTTGAGGACGTATGTGTTGCCCCGTTTGCGCGCGGTGGTCAGCATTTCAGTCGCGGCACTACCCGCGTCAGGTTCCGTTATGCAGATCGCGGGTTTGTCTCCTGCCAAAACATGCGAAGCGCAAAAAGCCTTCTGCTCGTCATTGCCGTACCCCATGACCGCACTGATGCCGCCCATGTTGCCTTCGACAACGATGCGGGCCGTCAGAGTGCAGGCTTTCGCGATCTCTTCGACCACCATGGCCACCTCCAGAAAGCTCGCGCCCTGCCCGCCATATTCCTTTGGAATGCACATACCCATGATGCCAGCACCGGCTAACTCACCAACGTTTTGCCAGCAATAGGCGCGCGATTTGTCCCACTCCGCGGCGCGTCTCTCAAATCCTGGGGCCAGTTCTCTTGCGACGTTCACAAGCGGATGTGTCATGGCGTGTCCCTCACTTCCGTTTTAACCAGAATACGCTTGCCAAAATACAACACAATCAAATAAGATTGGTTATCTAATACAACATAGCTTAAGTTATGCAGACACGCTCTCTCAGAACCCTTGTGCGGGTCTCCAAGGTCGGCTCCTTTGCCAGGGCGGCCGAGCAACAGAACATGACACTGTCCGCACTTTCCATGCAGATGAAGGCGCTCGAGACAGAGCTTGGCGTTGACCTCTTTGACCGCTCAGTGCGACCACCGCGACTTACGCCAATCGGGCGGACCATCGTCGAGGCAGCGATCCCGCTCCTGCAGCATGAAGATAGCCTTCTCGAAATCTGTCGCCCGACAGATACTCTGGTCGGACATTTCCGAATTGGATTTGTCACAACTGCTGCCGTTCGCCTGCTGCCGGACTTCCTGAACAACGCAAAGCATCACGCGCCGCAAGCGACCTTCGCGTTTGAAACCGGCCTGTCCAAGACACTGCAGGAGAAGGTCGTGAATGGACAGCTTGATGCCGCACTTGTCACGGATGCCGATGGTGTTCCCGACGCGCTTGCGGAATTGGTGCTGCGAGAGGAACCCTTTGTCTTTGCGGCCCACAAGAGTTTACTGAAAGACGGCCTAGCAGGTTTGTTGAGCGCGCAGCCCTTCTTTCATTTCATGCCCGACACCGGGATCGGAAAACTCATTGCTGGCGAGATGCTGAAGCACGAAAGACCAAAGAGTTCCGAGACGATCGTCCTAGATAACCTTGAAGCGATCATGGAGTGTGTCTCGGCGGGTTTGGGTTTTACGCTTCTGCCCACCCCTGATGTTGTTCGGTATCGGTCTGCCGACGTCAAAACCATCCGTCATCCTCAGGCGTCGGTCAGAAAACTTGTTCTTGCCACCGTCCGCGAGGGGACACTGGCTGGAAGGGAAGCGGCACTCGCGGCGTTGTTTTCGGCCGATGAGGCTCAGCGAATAAGATAGGCCTTTCTAACGCTAACTGCCTCGGCTGAAACGCTGAGAATTTAAAAGCAGCTTCGAAAGAAACCATAGCTCAACCTTCAACTGGATAACGCCCCTCGTCAGACAGGCGTTAAAGCTAAGAAGGTCAACGGTCTAAAGTTTGCAACAAATCTCATTCTTGGCATGGCTCCTGAGATTTGGTGTGCTCGGAATTTGCCGAGCACACCTTGGGCCATTGGGTAAGCGTTCCCTTTAGACGCGTTCGTTACACTTAAGATCAAAACCGCCAGCTTGCATCACGTCCATAACGCAAATCCTGGCGGTAGAATTCCGGGTCCAGACCAATGTCAATCAGCATACGTTTATCAAGCTGGGACACATGCCGGAGGTCCCGCTTTAAGCGATATTTACGAATTGTAGCGCTATAAATATGTGAAAACAGGCTGGCGAATACCGTGACAAGGGAACCGCCTCGCTTACTTCTTCCATTTGCTGCTCTAGCACTAATCGGTTGAAACAAAACACTGCGTCGGCAGGAATAAGAATTACGTTCCATTGTCTTTTTAACTCCTATCTTCGGCGCGATAGCGCCGGTTTTGCCGGGACCGTCAGGCAGCCAAGCTCTGCGGAATCTTCGTACAATCGCGATGACTGCCTGCTTTTGCGGTCCGGGGTTTTTGAACAAAAAACTTGGTCAGACGGTTACAACGGTTGGTTGCTGTGCTGCCTTGCAAACATGCTCGACATGGCGATGGTCGGTGCCGCAGCACCCACCAATGACGGTCAAGTTGGGTAGAAGTTGTGCAAGCTGCTGGTGCAGCTCGCCGAACTCCTGCGGATTTCCATCATCCAACTCCTCAGCTTCGTCCAGCTCAGCATGAGACAGGCGCGACGCGTTGGCCCGCACACCCATGATCCGCTTCGTCCAATCGCCGCCTTGTTCCAGAACAGAGCGGAAATGATCGGGATGCGCACAGTTGATCATGAAGTACGCCGCAGTGCTTCCTGAGGCTCTGTCAACCTGTTCAATGGCAGAGCGCAGGTCCTGACCCGAAGGCAGCCGGCCGTCGGTTTCCACCGTGAACGAGATCACCACCGGTATATCCGAAGTTTGCGCGGCGCGCACGATGCCGATCGCCTCGTCGACATAGGTCATAGTGATCGCTGAAACCATGTCTGCCCCCATCTCAGCGAACCAGTTAACCTGAGTCTGATGATAGGCTTCGGCTTCGGATACGTTCATTATTTCCGTAGGGGCGTAACCGTCGCTGTGCGGCCCGATCACTCCATTGATTACAAAAGGAGAGTCCTGAGTTTCATGGCCCGCCCGCATCCTCACCAGCGTTGCGATAACCTCCCGGTGAACCTCTTTCAGCTGATCACGGTCCACTCCCAATTCAGCCGCCCAGCGGGGGCTGGCGCGCCAGGTCGGGGTGTCCATTATGAACCCACGACGATGGTTTACGGCCAGCCGAGCGAAACCGCGCATATACCTGTCAATGGCGTCGATTCCTTCCTGGCTTTCCAGCGCTTTGAAGGCTGCAAACAGCGGCAGATCGATCCCGTCGTGAAAGACCAGAGTGGTTTCAAGGCCACCATCAGCCACCATCCGAGTGCCGTTCAACTGCGGCAGTGCATTGCGATACTTCATTGCTATTCTCCTGTTTCTGGCTCCCTCACCGGGGCCGTTACGGATGAAACGGGAATAGCAGCGGCCCGGGCTCGAACCTTGAACCGCATCTGAGCTTTTCCTGAGAAAGTATGAGGGTTAGGCTTGTTTCAAGCGAGAATTGCTTCAAACATGATCGGTTCCGGGACATGAAATACGCGTTCAATGATTGTACGATTGATACCGATCTCTTTCAGATATCGCGTGGGGAGACCTGTAACAGTCTGACACCGCAGACCCTGCAAATTCTGGAATACCTCATTGCAAACCGGGACCGGGTGGTACTGAAAGACGAGCTGGTGGACCAGGTGTGGCAGGGCCGGTTTATCACTGACGCCACATTGTCCACTGCGATGAAAGAAGCCCGCCAGGCGGTTGGAGACACGGGGCGGGATCAGCACACAATCCGGACAGTGCATGGGAAAGGCTTCCGCTTTGTTGCTGAAATAGACACCGCCGCGACCGACACACAAATCACACCAGCGCCGGACGGAATCGTTCTTGCGGTTCTTCCGTTCAGAAGCTTGGGCACGAATTTCAACGATGGGTTTCTGGCCGAAGGGTTGACCGAAGATACGATCACCAACCTGTCCCGGTTTCGCGAACTCACCCTGTTGTCACATCGCACAACCGCCCAGCTGGCTGAGGATAAGGTTTCAAACGCTGAGATGTCCGACATATATGCGGTCACCCATGTCGTCGAAGGCAGCATCCGAAGGTCTGAAAGCCAGCTGCGGGTGACCGTGCAAGTGACCGAAGCCCGCAACGGCAGGCTGGTCGCCACCGAACAATTCGATCGCGGGGGCGGACCTGAGGAACTGTTTGATATTCAGGAAGACATTGCCGCTTTGATCGCCGGGCGCCTCGGTAGTCGCCACGGCCTTGTGGCGAAACAGGTCGTTCGATCCCTACCCGACGGACGGACGCATTCCTGGGATACTTATTTTCTCGTTGCGCAGTTTTACGAGTATTACAGGTCTTACGATCATTCCATACATGCAGACATTCGGGACAGGTTAAAGGTCGCGCTCGAAACTGATCCCCAATCATCAGATGGATGGGCGGCCTATGCCATGCTGTTACTGGAAGAGTATCGCTATCACGTCAACCAGCGCCCAGATGTAGATGCCCTGGCGCTCTCAGCAGAAGCCGCGCGCAAGGCGGTGGAATGCGACGGGCTGAATGCCTTTGCCCAAATGACACTGGCACTGACCATCTTCTATCAAAAGGACATTGCCGGATTTAGGGCCGCCGCCGAACGGGCGCTCGCGCTGAATTCCGGCCATTGCGATGTTTTGGCCGAGATCGGGTCCTGCTATCTGTTTTTAGGTGAATATGATCGCGCCGTCGAATTTCTGGATAGGGCTATTGAACTAAGCCCGGTCCATCCCGGATGGTACCACTACGCGCGGTGCTGGCTCTATGCATCTCAGGGTTTCATCGAGGCGGCGCTGGTGGAGATCGAAAAAGTTCCCATGCCCGACTTCTTTTGGTACCAGGCGCATCTTGCTTGGCTTCATGGCGAATTGGGCAACACTGAAAAAGCACAAGCATCAGTCGAAGTCATGCGAGAGATGTTTCCGATCTTTGAGGACGTCGTCTACGAAGAACTGGCTTTGACCGGAATAACTCCGGAACGCGGAGAGATGGCTGTCCGAGGATGGCGAAAGGCCGGGCTCAGAATTCCGGAATACCCGAATTAGACCGCAGACGCCTCATTGCGGGCACGGCGATCAAACCTGAGGCTGCAACGGCGGCGGCCAACGTCGGATAGCCCCCTACTGCGATTGCAACGCTCCCGGTTACGCCACCCAATGCAAACCCCAGAAGGTAACGTGCCATACCCGCCGCCGGGGCGTCTGTCCGATCAAGGTACAGCGGAAAAAACAGGAACAGGCCGAATGCGTTGATCAGGATAGTGGCGCCAATCAACAGCTCGGTTTTAGATAAATAGGTAAGCCCGCCGGCAAAGGCGGCGAGTAGCAGACCAATTATCCCGGCATGCAGTCTCAGCCGGTTGGGCATGAGGCCAGCAAGGTAGGAACCCAAACCGGACAGCAACAGGCTTCCGGCTAACCAGGCGCTGAGGCTGCCAAGGTTTAGCTCAACCGAGAACACTTCGAGAAATGCCCAATAGGCGCCCATACAAACAAAGAACGGCAGCAAGATGGCGTCCTTTTTCAAGTTGAATTGCCTGATACTGCGCTTGCTTGGTACAGGCATGTTCCTAAACAGCAGGGCTACCTGCATCGCCGCGAGAAGGGCCAAAAAGGGCAGCAATGATAACTCGAGTATTTGGGTACCAACCAGCAGAACGAAGGAAGCGGTACAGCCGATCGCCATTCCATTGCCCATCATTCGCAGAATCTTTTTCTCCGCGAAACTGCGCGACAGGGGCAGAGCTAAAACAATGCCTAACGACAGACCGGTACTGCTTGCCCCGGCAAACAAAACCGTCTTCGGAATAGTCTGCACCATCGCAGCACCAGCAATACCGCAGAACGCAACAATCCCAGCGGCACGAGGCAATGCTCTATATCGTGTGTCGGCTCCAATCGCGCATCCCGCCGCAGATGATAATAAGACGATGCTTGCCAACAAGCCTACCGTTACGTCGGAAATTCCGCATTTAACAGCCAGTTCAGCCAGCCAAATTGGCATAGTATTCAGAACGGTAACAGCCAAGGCGATTATGAATAAACTTGTCAATTTCCCATCCTCGCCCAGTCAGGTTGCTATTCTAGTTCGATGTTTGATCACACTAAGTTACTGGTCAACGTTTCCGAAAACGAACTTTTTGGCTCACTTGGGTCCTTCAAAATTATCAGAAAACAATCTCTGGTGGCTTTGTCGCAGATTTTTAACCCTGTCTGCCTGAGGGGGCGCAACTTTGTTAAATGCGTTTCGGATTTCGAACGAGGCGGGTAGTGGCAATCTTATTCAATGGCACACATTTTTCCACAGGACGCGGTATTTCCGTCGATCATGCATCTTTGAACCGCCGGGTGTTAGGTATTCACCACTGGTTGCCGACCAAGCACGTCGCCAGAGACATGGTCGCAATCATTCCTGGCGAATGGATAACAGTTATGCTCTGACGCAATTTCTTTGTTTCTGCATCCGTCACGTAGAACGGCATCGAAGTTGCACAGATAATCCGCAAAGGCCGTTCGGGCTCGGAATTTACCCATTCAAACAGTTTGCGAAGCTGGCCATCTGAACACAGCATTTTTCCGTCTTAATAGTTCAGCAAAGTATGCGGCACAGCTACCCAACTGATGTCCGGAACGAAATCAAGGGCA
This sequence comes from Ruegeria sp. YTSC199, assembly GCF_059609725.1. Classification (NCBI taxonomy): domain Bacteria; kingdom Pseudomonadati; phylum Pseudomonadota; class Alphaproteobacteria; order Rhodobacterales; family Roseobacteraceae; genus Ruegeria; species Ruegeria sp. YTSC199. The sequence continues at coordinate 121,105 of NZ_JBXWMF010000012.1, read as the reverse complement.
TCACCAACCTCTTTTCAAGTATTGCCTGAAAGAGGCAAGCTATCCAATCCAGCGACTGATCCGGAAAATGCAACCGTGGCAAGCGAAGAGGTGCTGGCTCTGGGGGTTCAACAGCTTCCCGGGATTTCCTGATCGGCTTGCCAGCATCACCACGGTCGCCGAAAAATTCGTGAGATTATCAAATTTTTCCAGATGGAGCTGTTGTTTCCTTACGACTGGTCCAAACCCTTCAACCGAAGCATATGTTAACGGACAAGGTTTTTCGTCAGGAGCATACATGAACAACAAGTACTTCGCGCCACATGGCGGGCATCCCGGACAAGACCAGTTATTGACAGATCGCGCCGTTTTTACGGACGCTTATGCTGTGATTCCGAAAGGGACAATGCGGGACATTGTGACCAGTTTCCTTCCGTTTTGGGACCACACCCGTTTGTGGGTTATTTCACGACCATTAAGCGGCTTTGCCGAAACCTTTTCGCAATACATCATGGAGGTGCAGCCCGGTGGCGGCTCTAACCGGCCCGAGACCGACACCGAGGCCGAAGGTGTGCTATTTGTCGTCGAAGGAACCGCGACGCTAAGTGTAGAAGGCCAGACGCACGAGCTGACACAAGGTGGCTATGCCTATCTGCCGCCCGCTAGTGAATGGACCCTGCACAATCAGGCAGATGAGACACTGCGGTTCCATTGGATTCGAAAGGCTTACGAAGCTGTAGATGGGCTGGACAAGCCCGATGTTCTGATCCTCAACGAAAACGACATCGCGCCGACCCCAATGCCCGGGACCGATGGCAAATGGGCCACGACGCGATTTGTCGACCCAAGTGACCTACGCCATGACATGCATGTCACGGTGGTGACCTTCGAGCCAGGCGCCGTCATCCCCTTCCTTGAAACCCATGTTATGGAACATGGTCTATATGTTCTGGAAGGAAAGGCCGTCTACCGGCTGAACAGTGATTGGGTCGAAGTCGAAGCCGGCGATTACATGTGGCTGCGCGCATTCTGCCCTCAGGCCTGTTATGCAGGTGGTCCGGGCAGATTTCGCTACCTGCTCTACAAGGATGTGAACCGGCACATGGCGCTGCGACCTGGGCCTGCCACCTATTCACAAAACCAACGCCTCAGGTCTGCGGCAGAGTAACGGTTCCACCGATTGCCAGCGTTAACTGATGAGCCGCCTCCATGACGGGGCGGCTTAGCCTTTCAACCTCACTTTCACTGACCCGGCTGGTCGGTCCGGACACCGAAATCCCGGCAACCGCCTCGCGATTGATGTCGAAGACTGGCGCTGCAATGCACCGCATACCGGCGTTCTTCTCTTCGTTGTCCACTGAGAAGCCCAACGCTCTGACGGTTGCAAGGTCATCTTTCAACGCCTGCGGGTTGGTAATTGACTGGTTTGTGAAGGCCTGCAGATTAACCGTGGCCAACAGCCGATCCAGCCTGTCTTCATCCATGTGCGCCAGCAGCGCTTTCCCGATCCCCGACGCGTGCATCGGCGACAGCGTCCCGGGCGGAAAGAACGCTCGAATGGTGGCATGCGTTTCCACCTGACTCAAGAAAAGCACAGAACCTTCTTTCTCGACACCCAGATTGGCGGTCTCACCCGTTACTTCCATCAGCTTGCGCATGATCGGTCTGGCCCGGTCGACAAGACTGGTACGGCGCAGAAAGCGTGAACCAATGACAAACGCACGGGGGCCGATATGCCAGACCTGTTCGTCGTGATCGAATTCGACAAGCCCCCTGCCCTCTAACGTCACCAGGATACGGTACACGGTCGCCGGGGATTGGCGCATTTCGTCGGACAGCGTGGTCAACGCTTTGCCCTGCGCCTCGCTCAGGTATTCGAAAACCTCCATCGCCCGATCCAGAGATTTGATTGTGTTCTGAGCGGTTTTGTCATCCCACCCCCGTGGTCTTCCCCGGGATTTGCGGCGGGGTTTCGGGTCATTATCTTGAGAATCCATAAAAACCCTCTAATCATTTGTGAAAGGCCAATTCACCATATGAAAAATATAAGGCACTGACAACTATAAACTAAATTTCCATCGTTGTGTTTTGAAATGCGTTTTCAAAAAAATTTCGTACTGAAGCGCTTGGTCTTATTGTGTCAGCAACGACGGAAGGAGACCATCCATGAGCTTTCAAAATCCCGTTTTTATCCCGGGCCCGACCAACATCCCTGAAAGCCTGCGCAAGGCGTGCGATATGCCGACGATCGACCATCGCTCGCCGCTGTTCGGGCAGATTCTGCATCCTGCGCGCAAAGGTGTACGTAAAATTCTGAAAAGTGACAGCGCCGAGGTCTTCATTTTCCCCTCAACCGGGACCGGTGGTTGGGAGACGGCTTTGACCAATACCCTGTCAGCGGGTGACAAGGTTCTGGCGGCCCGCAACGGCATGTTCAGCCACCGCTGGATCGACATGTGTCAGCGTCACGGGCTGAATGTCGAGATCGTCGAAACGCCTTGGGGCGAAGGTCTGCCTGCTGATCGCTACGAAGAGATTCTGATCGCTGACACGAACCACGAAATCAAGGTCGTTCTCGCCACGCATAACGAAACGGCAACCGGTGTGAAATCGGATATTGCCGCCGTGCGCAAGGCACTGAATGCCGCCGGGCACCCGGCCATGCTGTTCGTCGATGGCGTATCGTCGATCGCGTCCATGGACTTCCGTTTTGACGAATGGGGCGTCGACGTCGCCGTCACGGGTTCGCAAAAAGGATTCATGCTGACAGCGGGCCTTGCCATCGTTGGCTTTAGTCAGAAGGCGATGGAAGCGACCAAGACCGGCACCCTGCCCCGCACTTTCTTTGATGTGCATGACATGGCCAAGGGCTATGCCAACAATGCCTATCCCTACACGCCCGCCGTTGGCTTGATGAATGGCCTCAACCAAGCTTGCGACATGCTGCTGGCTGAAGGCCTGGAAAACGTCTTTGCCCGGCATCGCCGTATCGCCGAAGGCGTTCGCGCCGCCGTGGGTGCCTGGGGGCTGGAGCTGTGTGCAGCAAACCCGTCAGTGTATTCTGACACCGTAAGCGCAATCCGAACTCCGAACGGGTTCAACGCGACGGATATCGTTACCCATGCTGCCGACAAATACGGTGTCGCCTTTGGCGTTGGCCTTGGTGAAGTTGCCGGCAAGGTATTCCGTATCGGACACCTGGGCAGCCTGACGGATGTCATGGCCTTGTCCGGGATCGCCACTGCGGAGATGTGCATGGCTGATCTGGGCCTGAACATCGAACTGGGCTCGGGCGTGGCAGCTGCACAAGAATACTATCGAGGTCACCCTGCTGCCGTTCAGAAGGACGCTGCATGATGAAGGATTGCAACATGTACATCCCGACTTATGAGGACATGCTTGCGGCGCACGACCGGATCAAACCCTATGTCCGCCGCACCCCGGTCCGCACTTCGGACTACCTGAACGAACTGACCGGGGCACAGCTGTTCTTCAAATGCGAGAACTTTCAGGAACCGGGCGCGTTCAAGGTACGAGGTGCCACAAATGCGGTGTTCGGGCTGGATGAGGAGCAGGCGAAAAAGGGCGTTGCGACCCATTCCTCGGGCAACCACGCCTCCTGCCTGTCCTATGCGGCGATGAAACGGGGTATTCCCTGCAACGTGGTGATGCCGCGTACGGCACCGCAGGCGAAGAAGGACACGGTTCGTCGCTATGGGGGGAAGATCACTGAATGTGAGCCATCAACTTCATCTCGCGAAGCGACATTTGCCGAGGTTCAGGCGGCCACGGGGGGGGATTTTGTTCATCCCTACAACGATCCGCGTGTAATCGCCGGGCAAGGCACCTGTTCACGGGAGTTCATCGAACAGACTGACGGCCTGGATGCGGTGGTTGCGCCCATCGGTGGTGGTGGCATGGTGTCCGGCACGTGTCTGACTCTGTCCACTTTAGCCCCGGAAACCCAGATCATAGCGGCAGAGCCAGAACAGGCCGACGACGCCTATCGCAGCTTCAAAGCTGGTCACATCATCGCGGATGACGCGCCAAAGACGATTGCCGACGGTCTGCTGGTTCCGCTGAAAGACCTCACCTGGCATTTCGTGTCAAATCACGTCACCGAAATCTACACCGCATCGGAACAAGAGATTATCGATGCGATGAAGTTGACGTGGAAACACCTGCGGATCGTAATGGAGCCATCCTCGGCCGTTCCGCTGGCCACGATCCTAAAAAACCCGGACGCTTTCAAAGGTAAGCGTGTCGGACTGATCATCACCGGGGGCAATGTCGATCTGGACAAGCTGCCTTGGCTGAATGCCTGACCGCAACCCAACAGACATCAATCCCGACATAGGAAGACGGAAATGAAAGATATGACCAATCTCGACCAATTCGAAGTAGGCTATGACATTCCGGCCAAGCCCGGAATGGATGAAGCAGATATCCAGACCCCCAGCCTGATATTGGATCTCGACGCGCTTGAGCGCAACATCAAGAAGATGGGCGATTATGCCAAAGCGCATGGCATGCGTCACCGCGTGCACGGGAAAATGCACAAGTCGGTAGACGTGGCCAAGCTGCAGGAGAAAATCGGCGGTGCCGTCGGTGTTTGCTGTCAGAAAGTCTCTGAGGCTGAAGTGTTCGTTCGCGGCGGCATCAAAGATGTCTTGGTGTCGAACCAGGTGCGAGACCCAGCCAAGATCGACCGGCTTGCCAGTCTGCCAAAACTGGGCAGCCGCATCATCGTATGTGTTGATGATCTGGACAATGTCGCGGATCTTTCGGGCGCGGCTGTGGATCACGGGACACAGCTCGAGGTTTTCGTCGAAATCGACTGCGGCGCCGGACGTTGCGGCGTAACCACGACGCCCGAAGTGATCGAAATCGCAAAAGCGGTCGAAGCTGCTGAAAACCTGAAATTCAGCGGTATTCAGGCCTATCAGGGCGCGATGCAGCACCTCGACAGCTATGAGGCCCGCAAGGAGAAACTCGATACCGCAATCGCGATGGTAAAGGACGCCGTTGAGGGCCTTAGGGCCGAAGGCATTGAATGCGATCTGGTTTCGGGCGGTGGCACCGGTTCCTACTATTTCGAGTCCAACTCGGGCGTCTATAACGAACTACAGTGCGGGTCCTACGCGTTCATGGATGCCGACTATGGCCGCATCCTCGACAAGGACGGCAACCGCATCGACCGGGGTGAGTGGGAAAACGCGTTCTTCATTCTGACCAGCGTCATGAGCCATGCCAAAGCCGACAAGGCCATCGTCGATGCAGGTCTCAAAGCCCAGTCGGTTGACAGCGGCCTGCCGGTTGTCTTCGGGCGCGACGATGTCGAATACATCAAATGCTCGGACGAGCATGGGGTTGTGATGGATCCAAACGGGGTGCTGAACGTCAACGAAAAGCTCAGGCTGGTTCCCGGCCACTGCGACCCGACCGCAAACGTGCACGATTGGTATGTTGGCGTCCGGAACGGCAAGGTTGAATGCGTTTGGCCCGTGTCCGCCCGCGGTCGGGCTTATTGAGCCAGCCTTTTTAAAACAGGAAAGTCCGGCTCGGACGTAGCCGGATAGCCGCCCGTGTGCACTCCCTCCCTTCGGGAAAAGCACGCGGGCGCACGAATTCTGAACGGAGAAAGACATGTTGATCGTACCCGAGCGAGAAATCGCAGACCTTATGACCCGTGCAGCGGCCTTTAATGCCGTGGAACAGGTCTTTGCTGCCATGGCGTCGGGTGACGCCTATAACTTTCCCGTCGTACGCGAGGCCATCGGGCATGAAGATGCACTTTATGGGTTCAAGGGCGGGTTTGACCGCGCGGGGCTAACGCTTGGCCTTAAGGCGGGTGGCTATTGGCCGAACAACCTGGAAAAAAACGGGATTATTAACCACCAGTCCACCGTTTTTCTTTTTGATCCCGACACTGGCAAACCTTCGGCGATGGTCGGCGGCAATCTACTGACAGCCCTGCGAACCGCGGCGGCGTCTTCAGTATCGATCAAACACCTTGCCCGCCCAAACGCCAAGGTTATCGGCATGATCGGCGCCGGCCACCAGGCCGCGTTTCAGCTTCGCGCGGCGCTTGAACAGCGCGTTTTTGAAAAGGTCATTGGCTGGAACTACCACCCCGAGATGCTGCCGAATATCGAAAAAGTCGCCAACGAAGCCGGTGTTCCCTTTGAAGCCGTCAAGCTGGACGGCATGACAGAGGCGGATGTGATCATCTCAATCACCTCGGCATTTGCTCCGTCGCTGATGGCAAATCATGTCAGCCCAGGAACTCACGTTGCATGCATGGGAACGGACACAAAGGGCAAACAAGAAGTGGAAGCGGCGCTGCTGGCCAAAGCGAAGGTCTTCACGGACGAGGTCGCGCAATCCGTCACCATCGGTGAAGCACAGCACGCCGTTGCCCAAGGTCTGATCGAAGAAAGCGACGTTGCCCAACTTGGTGCGGTCATCAACGGCACAAATCCTGGTCGGACATCCGATGATCAGATCACACTGTTCGATGGTACCGGGGTAGGTCTTCAGGACCTTGCCGTCGCGGCGTCAGTGGTCGATCTCGCCGTTCAGAAAGGGATCGCGATCGAGGTCGATTTCTAAAGATACCCGGGTACAGCCTGTCTTTGCTGACAGGCTGCCCTCGCTTTGTGAATCCCAGTCTGGCGAATACCTGAAGCCCCGAACCACCTTGCCATTTCCGCCATTCGACATTGGTGGAATGATACGGCTTGAGTGTTTCACAATTGTCCTCTGTGACAACCGGTCCGGCGTCTCCACAAAACAACTACGACAAGTGGAATCTGGCATGGCTTTGGACAAGGCTGAAATGGCTTCCTGACGATAAGCTGCGCAGGAGTATCAAGCGTTGCCTAAGCTGGAAGACATCAAGGCGCCAGATTGCTTCACCGTGGAACGGCTCTGCCATGAGCGTATGCGCATACCGGTGTTTCACGACGCCCGGCACGGCACCGCAATCGTAGTTGCCGCCGCTGCTCGGCATGCTTAGCGCATTGCTGGAAATAGGCCAGAAGACATTCGGATTGTTACGCTTGGCGCGGGTGCGGCCGGTGTCGCGACCCTTACGGGGCTGATAATACAAGTGTTTCTCTGGAGAACATGACCGTGCGTAACGGTTTGGGTCTGTTTCAAAGAAATCGCGAAAATCATGCCGGAAGAGGCGCGGGCAGCGTCGCCCGACACCGCGATCGCAACAGGCCGCTCGGATTTTCCCAATCAGGTCAACAATGTACTGTGTTTTCCCTTCATCTTTCAAAGAGCGTTGATTGCAGAGGCAAGGAGCGCAACGATGCGTTGGAACTGGCCTGCGTCGATGCGATTCCAACTTTGGCCCGCTAAACCGTTTCTGCGGAATTGGGCAAAGCCTACAAAGGCGAAATGCACACGGATGCGGCGCTCGATCAGGAACGGCGCGAGAGGTTGTTGCCGGGCAATTGCTTGACCGGGCGCGCAATTGTTCTGGTATATGCCAATACGGATTCGACAGGGGCTGCCCACAACCTCTTGAAAATCTCACCAGAAGGTCTTGAGCTTGGCCCGATCCTATTGGGGATGAAAAATCGCGCCCACATTGTCGCGCTAGGCGTAACACCGCGTGGATTGGTCAATACTGCAGCGTTTGCGGGCACGGACGTGCCGACCCTCGGCTAGAACAATGGCCTGACCAGTTTCGAACTCATCGGTCAGGCTGGTAGCCTTGCCTCGGCGGTTGGGTATCCCGACAAAAAAGCGGCGAGACCTGGCGCGCCGCTTTTTTGTTGCAGTGACGCTCAGAGCGTCAACTTCACCTCATCAGACGTGATCGTCATGGCCAATTGACCCCAGACCGTGGCCCGCCATACCGCCTGAAACTTCTTCGGTCGCTTCGTCCGAAAGCTCTTCGGGAAGAACCAAGTTCAGTATAATTGCGATGACCGCAGCCGGCAGGATACCCGAAGTGGCCAGAACCTTGAGTGTGCCGGGCAGATACTGAAGCGCGCCTGGCTCCAGCTGCAAACCCAAACCAAGGCTCAGAGAAATCGCAAAGATCACCATATTGCGCCGGTTCCAGTTCACGTCCGACAGCATCGAAACACCCGCCGCGACCACCATGCCGAACATCACGATCACACCGCCGCCCAGAACTTCGATCGGGATCGACGAGATAATCGCACCAATTTTGGGAATAAGCCCGCATACAATCAGGAAAAGAGCCCCGATGGTGACCACCATACGGCTCATGACCCCTGTCATAGCAATCAAACCGACATTCTGACTGAACGAGGTGTTCGGCAATGCACCAAAGAAACCTGAAATCGCGGTGCCGATACCATCGGCATAGGTTGCGCCCTGAATCTCCTTGTCGGTTGCCTCACGTCCGGCGCCGCCTTTGGTGATGCCGGACACGTCCCCTACCGTTTCAACGGCCGAAACAAAGGACATCGCACAGAACCCGATGATTGCCGCCGCCGAGAATTCGAGACCGAAATGCAGTGGGTTCGGCAGAGCGAACGGTGCGGCGCTACCAACATTACCCAAGTTTACCTGGCCAAGTACAAATGCCACTGCGTAACCGACCAACAAGCCAATCAAAACCGCTGACACGGAAAGCATACCTCGCGTAAAAAACTTCAGTCCGAGCGTCACCACGATTACGGTGCCAGCCATGAACCAATTAAGGCCCGAACCATATTCCTCGGTGCCAATGGCAGGCACTCCACCGGCGGCATACTGAACCCCAACCTTTACAAGCGCCAAACCGATCATGGTCACCACAAGGCCCGTGACCAAGGGTGGAAGCGCAAATCGAAGACGGCCAATGAACAGCCCAAGGAAAGCATGGAACAGACCGCCGACGACCACGCCGCCCATCAAGACGGCGATGGCATCTACACCCTTTCCGACCACCAGTGGGATCATGATTGGGATGAAGGCAAACGACGTTCCCTGAACAATCGGCAACCGGGCACCAACCGGGCCAACGCCAATGGATTGGAACAAAGTTGCTACGCCTGCAAAGAACATCGACATCTGGATCATGTAGATCATTTGTGGAAAGTCTGGGCTATTCGAACCGAACCCAAACCCGGCCGCGCCGCAGACGATAATGGCTGGCGTGACGTTGGATACGAACATCGCAAGCACGTGCTGAATTCCCAGTGGTACCGCTTTTATAAGTGGCGGTGAGTAATTCGGATCGCGGAGCTGTTCCGGCGTTCCGATGGATGCATCTGACATTTTGTCTTTCCTCCCTAAAGACACGTTGGCCGGCTCCTCTTCCGGCAACGCTTCTCATTCCGTGATTGTGAAGGGCTCCTTGAACCAGTGTTCTTCAAGGTTGGGCCCGGTTCCAATTCGGTCGACCACCGCAAATAGACCGGGCGCGTGGAGTGGGGTCAGCACCCCATGCCACGTATTGCGGTGGTAGTTCACGCCTTGCCCCGGCGTCGTTATGAACGCAAGGGGCTGTCCCGGCGTCCCGTCTTCGTCAGGGGCCACGACCACAACAAAGGGCTTGTCCGAGAATGGCAGAAACGCCTGACTGCCATCGGGGTGACGTTCGACCATTTCCAGTTTGATCGGCAGGTTGAACGCTTCGGATTGAAACACGCTGATGCCCGCGCGGCCATCATTGAAATCCAGCAGGGCGCGGTCGTGATACCGCGCGCATTTGCCCTGATTGATGTATTTGTCCACGTCACCGGCAACTTCGATGACATCACCAAACGGCGCAAAGGCCTGGGGCGTCAATGGCCGCAGCTTCAAAGCGACCGTCATGCCCCGAACTTCTCAATCAGGCGCAGCTCGGCGATCCGTTCGACTTGGCGGCAAGCCTCTGCAAATTCGGTATCACGGTCGCTGTCGATACGGCGGTGAAAAGCTTCCAGAATACTAGCTTTCGTGTTGTCCTTGACCGCGATGATGAAAGGGAATCCGAATTTGGATGTGTAAGTCTCGTTCAACGCGGTAAACGTTGCGCGTTCTTCATCTGTCAGCAAATCCAGACCGGCCCCGGCCTGTTCAGCGGTGCTTTCTTTTGTCAGGCGACCAGCCGCGGCAAGCTTACCTGCCAGATCCGGGTGGGCGGTCAGGACGCCGAGGCGTTGTTCAGCAGAAGCCGTGCGGAAAACACGTGCCAACGCGTTGTGAACACCGGCAGCATTATCGTGGGTTGGCCCAAGCTCCAGATCATACGCGCCTTCGGCAATCCACGGGCTGTGTTCGAATATTCCGCCGAATTCGGCAACAAAGGTAGGCTGGTCCATTTCCGACGGAGTGAGACGTTGCATCGGCGGGTGTTCCTTTGCCCAGTGATCAGCAATCTGCTCGCGCGTTGCGAACCAGACGCCGTCGTGTTTCATGAAATGCTCAAGCGCGCGTTTCAGTGCCACCGCGCGGCCCGGACGGCCAATCAACCGGCAGTGCAGACCGATTGATAGCATCTTCGGCGCTCCGGCTTCGCCCTCGGCATACAACATATCGAAGCTGTCCTTCAGATAGCTTTCGAACTGATCGCCATTGGTGAACCCCGCCTGAATCGCAAAACGCATGTCGTTGCAATCCAGTGTATAGGGCATGATCAATTGATCCTTGCCACCGGCCTTTGTCCAATAGGGCAAATCGTCGGCATAGCTGTCCGCGATGTAGGCAAAGTCGCCCTCCTCGGCGGCCAGATCGACAGTGTTCATCGAGCAGCGCCCCGTATACCAGCCACGCGGCGACTGGCCCGTCACTTCGGTGTGAAGGCGGATCGCTTCACGGATCTGGGCACGCTCTTCTTCGGCGCTCATGTCTTTGTGCTCAATCCATTTCAGACCATGGCTTGCGATTTCCCATCCGGCGCGCCTCATCGCCGCCACTTGTTGTGGCGCGCGCGCCAGGGCGGTGGCGACGCCGTACACGGTGACGGGTACGTCCTGTAAAAGTTGATGCACCCGCCAGAATCCGGCCCGGCTGCCGTATTCGTAGATGGATTCCATGTTCCAATGCCGTTGCCCCGGCCATGGAGCGGCACTCGTGACTTCGGACAAGAACGCCTCGGAGGCGGCATCGCCGTGCAAGATATTGTTTTCGCCGCCTTCTTCGTAGTTCAGTACGATCTGAACCGCGATCTTCGCCCCGTTTGGCCAGTTCGCCGCTGGCACTTGGCCACCATAGCCGGTCATGTCTCTTGGATAACGCGTCACATCACTTTCCTTCTTCTTGAGGTGATGAATAACCCGAATAATCGGAGATGTTTTTCAAAAAGAATGCGAAGGAGCCTTCGGGCAGACTACCTTTGCTTCTCGCGAAGTAATCGGAATAGTAACACCCAAGATTGAGGAGAAGTGCAAATGACCGGTTATCTTACAACGCACGTACTGGATACGGCTCGAGGGTGCCCTGCCGAGGGTTTGAAAATCGAGTTGTTCCGAATTGACGACGCGGACCGCATATTGCTGAAAACTCTGGTCACAAATGATGATGGCCGCACCGATGAGCAGATTTTGCCCTCGGCTGAGTTTTCAACAGGCGAATACGAATTGGTTTTTTATGCCGGAGAATACCTCGATTCCTCGGGCACGCCGCCCGAGACTCCGCGTTTCTTGGACGTGATCCCAATCCGTTTCGGGATGTCAGAACACTCGCATTACCATGTCCCGTTGCTTCTGTCGCCTTTCGGATTCTCGACATATCGGGGCAGCTAAGCAACCTAAGAAGACGTATTAGTCGTCGCAATCGTTGATCCTATGCGCTCGATTATGAACTCCATAAAGAGGCGCGTTTTGGGGTCCTGCATTCGGCGGTGCGTAAATAAACATGCCATCTGAATCGGTTCGGGTGGCGTTTCCTTTGCCACCGGAACCAAAGTTCCGGCTTTCAGATGCTGAGCAATCTCAAATATTGGTTTCATCGCAATGCCATGACCAGCAAGCGCCCAGTCCGTTAGGACGTCGCCATCGTCCGACTCATAACGCCCGGAAACGCGAAATCGCTTGGGTCCCGATTGAGTTTTTAGAAGCCATTGAAACTCTGTCGCACCTGGAAAGCGCAGACTTAAACATTCGTGCGCATCGGCGATAATGTCGTCTCCGCTTTCAGGCATTCCACGTCTTTTTATGTATTTGGGGGATGCACAAAGAACCCTTTCGACATCGGCAATCTTGCGAATTCGCAAGTTGCTGTCTTCGGGTTGGCCTAGAAAAAAGGCAAGATCGAGACCTTCGGTCGTCAGGTCGACCTTTCGATCTGTCAGGCGCAATCGAACATTCACTTCAGGGTACTCTGCAAGGAATTTTGGCACTTGCGGGGCTATCAAACGTCGGCCAACCCCTAAAGGCGCGGCAACATATAATGAACCCTTCAGATTCTCAGTGATATTGACGATTTGGGCTTCAGCATTCTGGACAGCTTCAAGAATATCTGTCGCACCGCGATAGAAGGATTTCCCCTGTTCTGTCGGGGCAAGACTGCGCGTGGTGCGTTGAAACAATCTTACGCCAAGGTGTTCTTCCAGCTGGGAAATTCTCGCAGACGTGACCGCAGGCGAGACGCGCAAATCGCGGCCTGCGGCAGACATGCTGCCCAATTCGTAGACACGGACAAAAGTGCGGATGTTATCAAAGTAGGACATTTTTTTGCATTTTTTGATACTGCTTGGTCTTTCGTAGCAATACCAGAGGAAAACTCTATCGCATAGAGTGCCCGGGAACTTAGAATCTTAGGAGCAAAGCCATGTACGACTTGGCCGTAATGTGGGAGTGGATCGCCTTTTCTGTCCGCTGGCTGCATGTGATCACCGCGATGGCGTGGATTGGTGCGTCGTTCTATTTTATCGCACTCGATCTCATGCTGAAGCCGAACCCTGCCCTGCCAGAAGGGGCCTACGGCGAAGAATGGGAGGTGCACGGGGGCGGTTTCTATCACACCGTCAAATACCTGGTTGCACCTGCACGGATGCCTGAACATCTGACCTGGCACAAATGGCAAAGCTACACGACATGGCTTTCGGGCGCGGCTTTGCTGATGATCATCTACTGGGTCGGAGGCGAGTTGTTCCTGCTCGATCCAACCAAAGTGGACCTCGCCCTGTGGCAGGGTATCCTGATCTCTGGCGGCTCACTGACCATAGGTTGGCTGCTTTACGATCAGATGTGCAAATCGAAGCTAAGCGATCACCCGACCGTACTGATGCTGCTGTTGTTCGTGATCCTTGTGATCATGTCATGGGGCTACAACCAGATATTCACCGGTCGTGCTGCACTTTTGCATCTTGGTGCGTTCACCGCGACGATCATGACCGCCAACGTGTTCTTTCAGATCATGCCGAACCAGCGGATCGTGGTCGAAGACCTCAAGGCCGGTCGGACGCCTGACGCGAAATACGGCAAGATAGCCAAGGTGCGTTCCACGCATAACAACTATCTGACCCTGCCGGTCGTGTTCCTGATGCTGTCGAACCACTACCCACTGGCCTTCGGCACCCAGTATTCGTGGATCATCGCCAGCCTGATCTTCCTGACAGGCGTGACCATCCGGCATTACTTCAACACGATGCACTCAACCGGAAAAGGCCCGCACTGGACCTGGGCTGTCACGGTCCTGCTTATGATCGTGATCGCATGGTTGTCTTCGGTAAGACCCACCGAGACATGGGAAGACGCCGAAGCGCGCGAGCTGACGCCCTATGAACAGAAATACGCGTCCGCCGCCGGTTTCGAAGAAGCCTACGATACTGTGCTGGGCAACTGTTCAATGTGCCATGCGCGCGAGCCGGTTTATGGCACTATGAAATGGGCCCCGAAGAAGGTTTACCTTGAAACGCCCGGTGACGTTGCTCGACAGGCCGACCAGATCTATCTGCAGGCCGGGATCAGCCATGCAATGCCACCGCCATCGGCGGTTCAGATGGACGAAGAAGCGCGTCAGACAATCGTCGCATGGGTAAATGAGGTCAGGGATCAATAACGCCAGCAGACAAAAGCGGTGACAGGCAAGCTGGGCTTTCAGGCCCAGTTTTTTGTTTCTCAGCCCGGCACGAAAAAGCGTTTACTGTGCTGCGCGATGTGTTCGACGAACAGGCGCACCTTAGGGTCCTGAAGCTTTTTATGCGGGTAAAGGCACCCGAAAATCGTCGGCACCGGGGGCGACTTTGGCAGGACCTCGACCAATCGCCCATCCTCGAGATACTCCCGCACGTCAAAGCGCGGTTTGTTGACGATTCCCTTACCGGCTAAGGCCCAGTCGGTCAGCACGTCACCATCATCCGCATCGTATTTGCCGCGGACTTCCAGCTTGCGCGGCCCCATGTCGGTGTTGAGCGTCCAGTAGTATTCAGGTGATCTGGGGTACCGCAACAACAGGCAATTGTGGGGCATGTGCAACAGGTCATCCGGCGTCTTGGGCACGCCAAAACTCAACAGGTATTCCGGCGATGCACAAAGAACGCGATCACAATCCGCAAATTTTCGCAGTTTCATGGTGGAATCGCCCGGTTCACCGATAAAAAACGCGATGTCCAAACCGTCGGCCAATATGTCCACCTTGCGGTCGGACAGGCGCATGCGAATCTCTGTTTCCGGGTAGCGATCCGAGAATTCCGGCACAAGCGGCGCCACTATTCTGCGCCCGACACCCAGCGGCGCGGTGATGCGAATGGCACCTCGGGGGGCGTCTGAAAAGCTGGCGACACGCGCCTCGGCGTGATCAATCGCCAACAAAACGGCCTTGGCCTCGTCGTAAAATACCGATCCGACCTCGGTTGGCGTCATAGACCGGGTTGTTCTGTTGAACAGCCGCACACCCAAATGGTTCTCAAGCTCTTTCAACCGTTTGCTGGCCACGGCAGGGGTCAACCGCAGGTCACGCCCGCCGGACGTGATGCTGCCCAGCTCCATCACTCTGACAAAAACTCGCAGGCTTTCGATGTACGACATTGGATCCTCCCGATATGGAAAGACTGCGTCATGGCATTTTCTTTTTCAACGATATGTTGAAAGTATTTGCCGTTTCTGGCGATTTTAAGACTCAATCGTTAACTTTATGCTTTCCCCAACCACCCACCTGAAAGGCAGGGTCAGAGGGAGAATATCATGACGCATCGCACCGACATCCAATTTGTCCTCAATGGCAAGGATGTGTCCGTTCCAAACGTATCCGCAGACCAGACGCTGCTGGATTTCCTGCGGTTGGAGCGTCGGCTGACTGGCACCAAAGAGGGCTGCGCCGAAGGAGACTGTGGCGCATGCACCGTACTTGTCGGACGGCTGGGACGCGACGGTCTGGCCTATGTTCCCGTGAATGCCTGCATCCGGTTTCTTGCTTCGGTCGATGGCTGTCATGTCGTGACGGTTGAACACCTGTCCGGCCCTGACGGTCGTCTGCACCCGGTTCAGCAGGCGATGATCGAGCATCATGGCAGCCAGTGCGGGTTCTGCACGCCGGGTTTCGTCATGGCGCTTTATGCGCTTTGGATGCAAACGCCTGAGCCGACCGAGACGCAGGTCGAAACCGCATTGCAAGGCAACCTGTGCCGCTGCACCGGGTATGAACCAATTATCCGCGCTGCGGTTGCAGTCAGCCGCTATGGCACGCCTGCCTCCGACCACCTGAACACCGAACGTGAAACCATGACCGCACGCTTGGCCGCCCTCAAAGACGGGCGGCGCGTTGTGTCCGGGCCCGAAGACAACTTGAGCATTCTCCCGTCCAGCGTTGATGATCTTGCTGCGTGTCTGCAGACCTACCCCAAAGCAACAATCGTGGCGGGGGCGACAGATGTGGGCCTTTGGGTCACTAAATTCCTGCGTAACATCGGGCCTGCCATCTTCACCGGTCATCTCGAAGGCCTGAAAACAGTCGAAAGACAGGGTTCTCTCCTCCTGATCGGTGCTGGCGCCAGCTACACCGATTGCCAGGAACTTCTGTCTGAACACCTGCCACACCTGTCCTCCTACTGGGATCGCATCGCAGGGTGGCAGGTGCGGAATATGGGAACCGTCGGCGGCAACATCGCCAATGGCTCCCCGATCGGGGACACACCTCCGGTTCTGATCGCGCTTGGCGCAGAAATCACGCTGCGGCGCGGTTCCGAAAGCCGGACGCTGCCTCTCGCTGAATTCTTCATCGACTACGGAAAGCAAGACCGCCAACCCGATGAGTTTGTCGCAAGCATCCGTGTACCCCTTCCTGGACCGAACGATCTGAACGCGGCCTACAAGATTTCCAAGCGTCGCGACGAGGATATCTCGTCCGTGGCGGCTGGCATCCACATGACGGTTACAGATGGCACCATCAGCAATGCGCGTATCGCTTTCGGCGGCATGGCCGCCACACCCAAGCGTGCTGCCGCTGCCGAAGCGGCGCTGAACGGTCAACCCTGGGCGCGCGAAAGCTTTGAAGCCGCCGCCGTAGCGCTGGCTGAGGATTTCAGCCCTCTCACCGATTGGCGCGCATCGTCTGACTACAGAATGCTATCCGCCCAAAACCTACTGCGCCGATTCTTCCTTGAAAACGACGCCCAAACCGACACCCCCGTTCAACTGGCTTGCGCCTGATAAGGAGACAAAAAATGAAGGATAACGTTTCCATCACCGGGGCGGCCCACACCAACGTCAAACATGACAGTGCGATCAAGCATGTCACCGGGCGGGCCGATTATACCGACGATATTGCCCAGCCCGAAGGCACGTTGCACGCGTATCTCGGCGTCTCTGACGTAGCGCATGCCAAGCTTTTGGGCATCGATTTCACTGACGTTCTGGCCACGCCCGGCGTTGTCGGCGTATTGACCGCAAACGACGTGCCGGGGGCCAATGACATCAGCCCGACCCATCTGAACGACGAACCGGTTTTCCCGACCGATGCCATTCAGTTCCACGGGCAGCCTTTGTTTGCCGTGGTTGCGGAATCCCGCGACATCGCGCGCCGGGCCGCTGAACTGGCAAAGATCAACTATGAAACCCTGCCCCATGCGCTGGACCCGATTGCCGCGCAGGAGGCCGGATACCCGCATGTCACAGCCCCCCTCAAGCTGGAACGCGGCGACGTCGCCCCGGCGCAGGAAGCTGCTCCGAACCGGATCAAAGGCCGCATGAGCGTTGGCGGTCAGGACCATATGTACCTCGAAGGTCATATCGCCTTTGCCATACCGGGCGAAGACGACGATGTGGTCGTGCATTGTTCGACCCAGCACCCGTCCGAGGCACAGCATATGGTGGCGCATGTTCTCGGGGTGCCGTCCAACGCCGTCGTAGTCAATGTGCGCCGCATGGGGGGCGGGTTCGGCGGCAAGGAAAGCCAGATGAACCTGTTCTGCGCGGTCGCAGCCATGGCAGCCAAAAAGTGGAACCGCGCCGTGAAAATCCGCCCCGACCGGGATCAGGATATGAC
Organism: Ruegeria sp. YTSC199; assembly: GCF_059609725.1. Lineage (NCBI taxonomy): Bacteria > Pseudomonadati > Pseudomonadota > Alphaproteobacteria > Rhodobacterales > Roseobacteraceae > Ruegeria > Ruegeria sp. YTSC199. The sequence goes on along the minus strand of NZ_JBXWMF010000012.1, from coordinate 103,747 downwards.
GGCGACCGGCAAACGCCATGACTTCGTGATCGACTATGATGTCGCCTTTGAAGACGATGGCCGCATTCAGGCAGTCGAAGGCAGCTTTGCCGCGCGTTGCGGGTTTTCCGCGGACCTGTCGGGCCCGGTGACCGACCGGGCGCTTTTCCATGCAGACAACGCTTATTTCTATCCGAATGTCCGCCTAAACAGCCGCCCAATGAAAACCAACACGGTGTCGAATACCGCGTTTCGTGGATTTGGCGGCCCGCAGGGTGTGATCGCGGCAGAGCGAATGATCGAAGAGATTGCCTATGCCACGGGGCAAGACCCGCTGGATGTACGCAAGGCCAATTTCTACGGCACTGAAGATCGTAACGTGACGCCGTACCACCAAGTAGTCGAAGACTGCATCCTTGATCGGTTGATCGGAGAGTTGGAAGAGACCTCGGATTACCGCAAGCGCCGTCAGGATATTATCGAATTCAACAAGACGTCACCGATCCTGAAAAAAGGCATCGCGCTGACACCCGTCAAGTTCGGTATTTCCTTCACCGCGACCTGGTACAATCAGGCGGGCGCGCTGGTGCATGTCTATAATGACGGTTCGATCCACCTGAACCATGGTGGCACCGAAATGGGGCAAGGCCTCAATACCAAGGTTGCGCAGGTCGTGGCCGAGGCGTTCCAAGTCGATTTCGACCGGATCAAGATCACCAAAACGACCACCGAAAAGGTTCCCAACACCTCGGCCACTGCGGCCTCCAGCGGGACCGATCTGAACGGCATGGCCGCGTTGAACGCGGTCGAGCAGATCAAAGCGCGTCTGGTGAAATTCGCCGCCGAGACTTGGAATGTTGCCCCTGAGGAAGTGGCTTTCCACGCCAATCAGGTGCATGTTGGCAACGACATTCTGCCCTTCGACGCATTCATCAAACAAGCCTATCTGGCACGTGTGCAATTGTCGGCAGCCGGATTCTACAAGACCCCCAAAATCCACTGGGATCGAGCCAAGGGGCAAGGCCGTCCGTTCTACTACTACTCTTACGGTGCGTCGTGTTCGGAGGTGACGATTGACACCCTGACCGGTGAATACCGGGTCGAGCGGACTGATCTTTTGCACGACGTTGGACGCTCGCTGAACCCTGTGCTCGACAAGGGACAGGTCGAGGGCGCCTTTATTCAGGGCATGGGATGGCTGACCACCGAAGAGCTTTGGTGGGATGATGCTGGCCGCCTGCGCACCCATGCGCCTTCGACCTACAAAATCCCGCTCGCGTCAGACCGTCCGCGCATCTTCAACGTGAACCTTGCCGATTGGTCGGAAAACCGCGAGTTGACCATCAAACGGTCCAAGGCCGTTGGCGAGCCGCCGTTCATGCTGGGCATTTCGGTGCTTGAGGCTTTGTCGATGGCCGTGGCCTCTGTTGCCGACTACCGCGAATGCCCGCGCCTTGACGCGCCTGCTACGCCCGAGCGTGTCCTGATGGCCGTTTCGCGGCTGCAAGCGGGGGCCTGAGCCATGACTGCCCCTGGCTCCCTGAGCGAATTTCTGTCCACGCAGCACAGCGTGATCCGCGTTGCACTGACCAGCGTACGTGGGTCCTCGCCGCGCAACGAAGGGACAGAGATGTTCGTGGCATCCGGGGCGCTGTGGGGAACCATTGGCGGCGGGCAGTTGGAGTTCATGGCCATCAACGCCGCGCGCGACATGCTACGGGATGGTGCGCTGCAACAGGATCTGGATGTGCCCCTTGGCCCTGAGATTGGGCAATGCTGCGGTGGTCGCGTTGAATTGCAACTGACCCGCATGCGTGCGTCGGACAAATGGGCTGCAACAGAACGCGCGGCCCAACGCGAAGAAGCTTTGCCACATGTTTATGTCATGGGTGCAGGTCACGTTGGACGTGCGTTGGCCAATCAGCTGCAGCATCTGCCGGTGCGCTGCATCCTTGTCGACACCCGACCCGAGGAAATCGAGCTTTGCACGGCGAATGTTGAAACCCGGGTCAACGCACTCCCCGAAACCGACATCTGGGGTGCGCCAGCGGGCAGTGCCTTTATCGTTCTAACCCATGATCATGGGCTGGATTTCCTGCTGACATCTGCAGCACTTGAACGCCAGGACGCCGCTTACGTGGGGATGATCGGATCAGCCACCAAGCGGGTGAAACTCAGAAACTGGGCGCACAAACACTGTGACGGACAGTCTATCGAACACTTGAAATGTCCCATCGGGGCAAGCGGTAGCCGCGACAAGCGGCCCAGCATCATTGCTGCCTTCGTGGTGGCTGAAGTGATGGCTGAATTGACCTCTGAAACTGCCGCGACCGCCCCGACCGGGGCAAACCAAGCGCCCCTCGCGGGCCACCATCGCGACCGGAAAGGGAGATCGGCCTGACATCTGTCAGGCCATTCCGGTCACATCAGAGGAGGAGACCGTCATGGACGGGAGGACCTACGACTACAAGCTGTTTAGCCGCAGTGACTTCAGCGCTTTCTGGGCGCTGTTTACCGACAACCTTGTAAATTTGCTGATCCTGTCAGGGGTCTGCCAATTCGTTTTCCAGATGCCTGCGGAAATCGTCTTTGGCCGCATCGTTCCCGGTGCTGCCGTCGCGATTTTGGCTGGTGTCGCTGTTTACACCTACCTCGCGAAATGGTCGGCAAACAAACAGGGTAAGGATGTCACGGCCCTGCCCTACGGCATCTCGACGCCGGTCATGTTCGTCTACTTGTTTGGCGTGATCGGACCCATCTATTGGGCGACCGATGATCCAATGCTGGCGTGGCAAGTGGGTATTGGTGCCGGATTCATGGGCGGTATCGTGGCCGCTCTGGGCGCGGTGGTCGGACCTTATCTCAAGCGGATAACCCCGCGCGCCGGGATGCTTGGCACGCTTTGCGGTATTGCTTTGGTCTTCATTGGCTCTGTGCCGCTGGCCGAAGTGTTCGAGAATCCAATCATCGGATTCACTTCGCTGCTGTTTATCCTTTGGGGCCTGATCGGTCGTTTCCGCCTTCCGGGCAACATCCCCGCCGGTCTTGTAGCGATTGCCGCCGGTACTGTAATTGCCCTTGTCCTTGGTGAATCCAAAATCGACGCGAGCGGTATCGGTTTCTACCCCCCGATCCCCTATTTCGGAGACCTGATCGCCGGCGTGCAGTACCTGTTCGCGAACCCCGAACTGTTCTTGGTGCTGATCCCTGTACAGATCTACAACTTCATCGAAACGATGAACAACGTGGAGTCGGCTGAAGCGGCAGGTGATCATTACCCGGTTGGATTGTGCCAGGTGACAGATGGCGCTGGCACCATGCTGGGTGCGCTCTTTGGCTCGCCCTTCCCGACAACAGTCTACATCGGCCATCCGGCCTATAAGCGACTTGATGCGCATGCAGGATACATTGTTGGTGTGGCTGTTGTGATCGCTGCAGCTGCCTTCCTCGGCTTCTTGTCCTTCCTTGCGGGCCTGATCCCGATTGCCGCCGCAGCACCGGTGCTGGTCTTTGTCTCGGTAAGCCTGATCACCAATACCGCATGGGCTGTGAAGCCGATGCACATGGCGGCGGTTTCATTTGCGATCCTACCCCATATCTCGGCCTTCCTGATGGTCAAATGGGGTTCGCTTATGAATGCACTGCGCAGCACCGGAGTCGAAGGTTTGCCGTCTCTCGGTGACGAAGGCCTGACCGCGGCTCTTCTGATGGAGGGTGCCCATTACGAAGGTCACCTTGCGCTGAGTCAGGGCGCGATCCTCACGGGTCTGATCTGGGGTGCCATTGTGGCAGATGTGATCGATGGCCGTTTTCGGATGGCAGGGGCGTTTGCCGTAGCTGGCGGGTTGATGTCTTCCTTTGGGATCATTCACTCCTTCACGCTGCAGATGCCTCAGTTCGACGGGATCACAATCGGTTACCTGATTGTCGGCGCATTCCTCTACATTTACCCGATGCTGGCTCCCAAAGAGGATCTGGAGCATCGTGTGATCGTACCGGATGAACCGGATCTCATCGACGACGACTCGCCTGCACAACAAGCCTGATCCACAGTGGGGCAGTCACAAGCCTGCCCCACCATTTCCCTACCGTATAAACGAGACCTTTCATGACTCAGAGATTGCTCCGCGGTCGTCTGCTGACCTTTCACCGCGAACCGCAGAACGGCAAAGATTCCGACGCGTACACCTATCTCGAAGACGGCGCACTGCTGATCCGTGACGGGATCATCCAGGAAACCGGAACTTTCGCCGAGGTGAGCGCAATGGCCGGGAGCACGCCGGTGACAGACCATCGTCCCAATCTGATGATGGCCGGATTTATCGACACGCATATTCACTTCCCACAGGTGCAGGTGATCGCCTCGTGGGGGGCGCAGCTTTTGGACTGGCTCAACAACTACACCTTCCCGGAAGAAACCCGCTTCGCCTCGGACGAACACAGCGCAAACATGGCGCGGGCGTTCTTTGATCAGCTCGTCACCCACGGCACCACGACTGCGGTTGCCTATTGCTCGGTCCACAAGACGTCGGCTGACGCGTTCTTCACAGAGGCGACCAGACGAAACATGCGTATGCTCGGCGGCAAGGTCCTTATGGACCGCAATGCGCCCGACGGGCTGCGGGACACACCGCAAACCGGATACGATGACACCAAGGCCCTGATCGCGGACTGGCATGGCAAGGGCCGGAACGGCTATGTCATCACACCTCGATTTGCCATCACGTCGACGCCTGAACAAATGGCGATGGCGCAAGTCCTGGCTCAGGAGCATCCGGACTGCCACATCCAGACCCACCTGTCTGAGAACAAAGATGAGATTGCCTATACCAAGCAACTTTATCCGCAGGCGCGCGACTATCTGGACGTCTACCAGTCTTATGGCCTTCTCGGCCAAAAGACGCTGCTGGGCCACTCTATCCACCTTGAAGCACGTGAGATCGAAGCCCTTGCGGAAACCGGAGCGCATCCGGTGTTCTGCCCAACCTCGAACCTGTTTCTCGGCAGCGGCCTCTTTGACCACGCCGGTCTGAGCGCACGCGGTATTTCAAACGGCATCGCGACGGATGTTGGTGCGGGCACCAGTTATTCGATGCTCCAGACCCTCAACGAGGGTTACAAGATCCTTCAATTGCAGGGGTCGGCACTGCATCCCCTTCAGGCATTTCATTGGGCGACGCGCGGCAATGCCTGTGTTCTTGGACTGGAAGACAAGATCGGAAATCTCGACCCTGGAACTGAAGCAGACGTTGTCGTTCTGAATGCGCGCAGCACACCGGCCATGACCCTGCGTATGGATCGTGTGGGCAGCCTTGCAGAGGAACTGTTCGTTTTGCAGATGATGGGGGATGATCGCGCTATCGAGGAGGTTTATGTTTCAGGAGCGCCATGTAAATCAACGGTTTCTTCGCGGTCTGACGTGAGTCTGTCGTGTCGGGAGCTTTCTGAGAGACCGAAGACGCCCGCTCGCTAGACCCCTAATCCGGGCCATTTGGATGTAGAGCCGTTCCTGTTTCATTCTGGTAATTAGGTTGCGGTCAGGCCCTGCTGAGCGGCGCCCCTGCGTGGCCAAAGCAAGGCAGGCCAGGTGGCACGGTCGAGATTGGCGTAAACGAAATGATTGTTTGTCGCGAGGAGGTATTCAAGGAAGACGCAGTTTTTGGTTCTCTCTAAATCGCCAAAGGGCTGGCGCGGAGAAATAGGTTTGATCGACGGTGGAACGCCCCATCTGAAATGGACCACTGTTACGTTTGGGAAACGGAGGACAGAGAATGGCGAACACTCGCTTTTGAGCTTCGCAGCCCAAAGCAGAACCGCCCGAACCACGGCTTTCTACACCGTCAAAGGGTACAGCCGCCGATCACGAAAAATTTCACTTAGTGTTCTGCGGCTGAATCTACTATCCGCTGATTCATGGCTTACAACTACGACAAACTATACTCCAATAAACCAAACGCCCTCGGTGAACCTACGCAATTAATCGTCGAATTCTTTGATCAGTTCGATCGTACGGAAGCTCGCGTTCTCGACATTGGGTGCGGACAAGGCAGAGACGCGTTGTTTATCGCTCGACGCGCTCACCATGTTGTTGGCGTGGATATCTCCCCGAACGGCATCCACGATCTTATCAGCGCGGCACATTCAGAAGAGCTGGCTGTTGAGGGCATTGTAGCCGACATCACTATATTTGAACCGAAAGGCAAGTTTGATGTGGTTCTCGCCGACCGAACACTGCACATGCTCTCCAACCCGTCGCGACTGACTGTATTGAAACGGTTACTCGATCATGTCGATGATGGTGGCTGGTTCCTGATTGCCGATGAGGCATCCAACATCAACGGGTTCAAGGAGGTGATCCAGGCGCATTGGTCAATCTGGAGCACGGAGTTTTCCAACAGGGGATACCTGTTCGTCCGCAAGTCTTGATCGCACTATGCGTTTGCCAATGGTCTTCAAAACGGGCACGAAGGTCGCTCACTCATCAAAGCTCAAATCATTCCGTAGTGCGAATCCCCGCGCCAATCAGAACAGGCATTGTTTGCTCATCGGATTTGAATTCGAATACCCGCTCGACTCGAATGGACCCTAGCCGCGCCGCCTCAAGCGCGTGCCTTATTTGATGCGGTGTTAACCCAAAGCCTTCATCACCGGACGCTTGCCAATCCCACTGCACGAACTGACCACCCTTGTTAAGCAAACCCGCCAGTACTGCCACGGCCCCACTGTAATCTGGAAGAAAGGCGCAAACGGAAGAGGCGCAGATCAAATCGAAACCGGAAAACCCGGTCTCTCGCTCCTGAACATTCCCAGTCAGAATATCTTCGTGAACCGCCCTGACATTGCTCAGGTTCTTTGCCTTCAAAACAGCAATCATGTTTTCCGAGGTATCGACCGCGACAACTTCCTGCACATGTGGTGCAATTTTCTCCGCCAGCAATCCGGTGCCGCATCCAAAATCCAGCACGCGCTTTGATCGCCAGTTATTCCCACAAAGATCCAGGTACGCGTCGAGCGAGGCGAAAGCGCGACTCGCATAGCTTCTGACGTCGGTATTTTCGTCCCAACCATCGGCATAGTCGTTCCAGTCGTCAGTCATGTTGCTTGCGTTTCCTTATAGATTGCCTGTTGACTTCAACAAGAAGAGTGACCGCAGCTGTTGTGCCGGCGCATGGGCGAAACTTACTGCCGCCTCTGCTGCATTTGGGGGTAAAGCTATACAGAAATTAAGCACGGTAAACGTGAAAACACACCTCCATTTTGTTTTAGCTACAGGAAGCGCTGCGCGTGTTTGGCAACCTTCTGGTGATACAGGCGTAAGGGATTTTTTTCAGATCGCAAAGAAATGCACCTGGAGAGGAAACTGCAAAAATATCTCCTGCAATTGGCTCGAAATCTGCTCGGAAATGTGTGGTGCTTTTAACGCAGATTACCGCATAGTTCTCTGGGTTTAGCCCGATATGAGTAAAATGTGCGCGGTCCAGACACTGGTTGCGTACACTTGTGACAACAACGTCAATGTCAGCTTCTCGCCCAACCAAACGTAGGGCGGCTGTCTTGCCGAGCGTGGCTACACCACCGCCGTACATTTCTCCGGTATATCGGCAAGTGCCATTACCCAATGCCAAGACTTCAAACTCTGCTGTTACCGGAACCTGACCAGCCAACTTGGATTTTGCGCCTATTGCCAACTTAACCCGTGCACCTGCTCCTGCTGCATGGGCTTGTTTTGCACTTTCCGGATCGTGAAACAGACCCATCAGCGCATTCTTTGTCTCACCTGCAATCAGTGCTGCCAGCAACCCTGTGGTATCAGACGTCCCGCCCGCACCTGCATTGTCCTGAACATCCGCGAGAACAACCGGATTTTCGCGCCTCTGGCGGCATGTCGAAACAGCTTCTTCCAGCGACAACATCGAACAATCAAGATCAGCTTCCCGGGACAAAAACAAGTTGACGATTTCTTCCGCGGCAGCGGTGGCTTTCTCGGCTGTGGCCGCGTAGACAACGCAAGACGGGCCGGTGTCGGGGAAGTCAGCCGCGGTGAAACCAAGAGCGATTTCGGCCAGAACTTCTTGCTGCTCAAATCCTACAGGCAACTGATAGATTTCGTCGAACGGCGCGGAACCTGTATGTTGCGCATGCAGTGGTATGAGATAAGGCACCGGCAGAAATGACTTGTATAGTTTTTCGCCCACTAACAAGCGCTGCAGAACAGGAACGCATCGTGCGCCCGTTTCAGCCATATCCAAATGAGGATAGGTTCTAAAGATCGCAAGATAATCCGCATGTTCGACCATCTCAGCGGATATGTTGGCATGCAGGTCTAAACTTGCGACCACTGGAACCCCGGGGCCCACTGCTTCACGAACGCGACGCAAAAGCTCTCCTTCACCGTCCGCAAGGCTTTCGGTGACCATCGCGCCATGGAGATCCAGGTAGACGCCATCAATTTGGCCTGCGTCCCGAATTCCGTCCAATAGCATCCCGCAAATCGTTTCAAATGCATGCTCGGTTACATGAGCGGACGGCTCGGCAGAGCACCACAGTATGGGAATGACATCAAATGGCGCTGCCTTTGCTGCTGCGACAAACCCGGCGATGGGAAGGTTCATGCCTTCGGTTTCCAAGATAACCTGTGAACCGCGCAGCATTCCGGGCCAGGAATCCGCCATTTCAAACTCGTGCAGACCGGCTTTTGTCACACCAAAACAGTTGGTTTCATGCTGAAACCCTGCGATCACAATACGCTTGATTGTCATTACGTGTGCTCGACTTCTTGGTCAGTCCATGTGGCGGAAAATACACTTAGGCCGTTACGAATTGTTTCCAGCACCCGTGTATCTTTCAGGCGCTCCGGCGCGTGCAGCGGATTGCGCGAAAGGACTACGAAGTCAGCAACCTTCCCCGGTTCGATAGATCCGCGCTGATCTTCCTTGAATACCTGCCATGCGGCGTCGATGGTCTGGGCACGCAATGCTGATAGAACGCTGATCTTCTGATCCTCGCCGAGGACGCGGCTTGAGACGGTTTTACGGTTCACCGCACAATGGGCCAAGTGGATCGGACGCGTTGGCGTGACCGAGGCGTCGTTATGGATCGTATATCGTACCCCATTCCTTTCAGCTGACGCTGCCGGGGATATACGCTCGGACCGCTCAGGCCCCAGGAAGGTGTCGTAGTGGCGATCCCCCCAAAAATAGATATGAGCGGGAAAGAAACTGACGGTAATTCCAAGCTGAGCCATGCGCTCTAACTGGTCATCCCGCAGGGCCTGGCCATGGATAATGGTATGACGATGATCTGTGCGCGGATGCGCATGGAGTGCTCGTTCAACCGCGTCGATGAACATCTCCGCACCCGCATCACCGTTGCAGTGGCAATGAACCTGCAAACCTTGGCTATGGAGCTTGATGAGGTCTGCATCCAAATGCTCTTGCGAGGTATAAATCATTCCATACGGGTGATCCGGATTAGTTGGCTTGAAATACGGGGCCGACAGATACGCCGTCTGCAATTGAAAAGCCCCATCAGTAAACAGTTTGCGTGGCCCCAGAGTGAAATGCGGGTTGCCCGGCCAATTTGTACCGATCCAATGCGAAGATAATTCAGGTTCCAGACTTCCAACGGGTAAAAGCTCTATGTCAATTCCCGGGTCCTGATCCGCGGGCAGGCTGGCGAAGTGATCCAACATGGTTTGCGATGCCCAGGCATTTTGGGCGTATGTGACCCCATGGGACAGGTATTCGTCACGGCAAGTACTAAAACCCTGCCAGAACTTTTCGCGGTCGATCAAGAAATCGGTGTCACCCATGTCTCCCATGGCCGATAGCCCTTCGATCAATCCGGTCAGAGCGCCGGTTTCGGGGTCACGACCAAATCGACCACCTTCCGGGTCGGGTGTTTGGCGATTTACACCGCGCCGTTCCAGCGCAAGGGAATTTGCCACGCCATTGTGCCCCGACGCATGGATGACCCAGACCGGATGACGCTGGGACACGCCGTCCAGCTCCGCACGCGTGGGCATACGGGTTTCGAGAATGGACGTATTGTCAAACAACACGCCCATGACCCATTCCCCCTCGGGCGTGGCGCTGGCCTTTTCGCGCAGCCTGTCCATCGCCTGCGCCATGGTCCTGCAATCCCCGAGCGGCGGCGATGACAGATCAACTCGAAACAGCCGTATGAACCCCGGATCGGGGAAGTGCCCATGCGGGTCGATGAACGCGGGCATCAGAGTACGACCCTGCAGGTCATGCTCCTGAGTGTCCGCAGCCATTTGAGCGCGTAGGTCAGTCTCGGTGCCCGCAGCCTGAATTCGGTTGCCTTCTGTCAGAACGGCCTCAGGCGAGGAGTTCTGCTCATCCATCGTCAGGATGGTGCCGTTGAAATAGAGTGTGCTTGGCATTGGGCTTCCTACTACGATAACGGCGCCAGACAACGCAGCCCATGGCCGCCGTCCACTTCCCATTCCGGGGTCTGGGTGCAAATGTCTTTTGCAAAAGGACAGCGTTCACGGAATTCACATCCAGTGGGGCGTTTGAGCAAGCTGGGGGGTTCACCTTTCAGGGCGATCCGTTCCAATCGCGCATCCGGGTCAGGCTCTGGGTTGGCACTCAGCAGGCAGCGGGTATAGGGATGGCGCGGGGTGTTGAAGATCGTCTCGGTCGGACCTTCCTCGACCAACCGGCCCAGATACATGATGCCCATTCTGTCGGCCACGTGGCGCACGACGCTGAGGTTATGGGTGATGATCACCATCGCCAGACCCAGCCGTTCGCGCAGATCGTTGAGCAGGTTCAGCAACTCACCCTGCACAGACACATCGAGCCCCGCAGTCGGCTCATCCGCAAGGATCAGCTTGGGTTCCAACGCCAACGCGCGCGCCACACCCACTCGCCTGGCCTGGCCGCCAGACAGCTGATAAGGATAGCGGTCGGCAAAATGCGTGGGCAAGTTCACCATTTCCAAAAGGCGCTTAGCCTCGGCATCCAGATCGCGATCCTTCATGCCCTGAATCCGGTAAGGCTCGGTGATCAGACTGCGGATGGTCAGGCGCGGTGACAGGCTGCCGACCGGGTCCTGAAACATCATCGCCATGTCCTTGCGCAGCGGGCGCATGACACGTTCCGGCGCGCCGCGAATTTCCTGACCCTCAAAAGTGACCGAGCCGTCCTGCGCGGGCGCAAGACCCGCAATGGCGCGTATCACGGTCGTTTTGCCGGATCCGCTTTCGCCGACAAGCGCGTAGGTCTCGCCGGGTTGCACGGTAAAGCTGACACCCGCCAGCACATTGACCGGCCCGTAGCTGGTGTGCAGGTCCACAACGTTCAGCAAGCTCATGTTGTGGCCTCCTCATGATTCAGCCAGCACGCGGCGTGGTGGCCTTGCTTCAGTTGATCCAGGGGAGGCACCTCGCTGGCACAACGCGCCATCGCCTGATCACAACGATCCCGGAAAATGCAACCCCCTGGCAGATTGGCCAGATCGGGCACTTCTCCGGGGATGGTTGGCAATACGCGTGCGCGTTCCTTGATGTGGCCGGGATCGCATTCGATCAGGCGGCGTGTGTAGGGATGTTTGGGATTGTGGAAAATCTCTCGCACGTCCCCACTTTCGACCACCGCACCGGCATACATCACCACCACCCGATCACAGAGCTCCGCAATCACACCCAGATGGTGTGAAATAAACAGGATGGCACAGTGAAACTCGCGCTGCAGCTCTTGCAGGCGTTCGATGATCTGCACCTCAAGCGTTGCATCCAGCGCCGTGGTCGGCTCATCCGCGATCAAAAGGTCAGGTTCGGACATCAATGCCATGGCGATGGCGATCCGCTGGCGCATTCCGCCCGAGAATTCATGCGGATACTGCTTTAGCCGCGCTTCGGGATCGGGAATGCCAACAGCGCCCAGCATCTTGGCCGCATGGGCCAGCTTGTCCGCCTTTGGCTGTTTGGAGCGGTGCTGAATGTCCAGCATCTGCTGCCCGATCGTGAGAACCGGATTGTGTGTTTGCATCGGGTCTTGGAAGACAATCGAAATGTCCGCCCCGCGCAGGTCGCGCATATGCCGTTCCGATGCCTGCAACAGATCCTGCCCTTTGAACCGGATCTCCCCCTCGCGGAACCGCGTATTGGGCGCGGTCAGGCGCAGGATGGATGAGATCAGGGTGGATTTGCCGCAACCGGATTCCCCGACAATGCCGACGATCTCACCTTTGCTGACGTCGAATGTGATGTCTCTCAGGGCCTTGAGGTCGCCCCGGCCTGTTTCATAATCGACGCTGAGGTGGTCGATTTCCAGAAGTGTGTTGGTCATCGCTGTTTCCTCAGTTTCGGGTCAACCACGTCGCGCAGGCTTTCGCCCAGGAAGGTGAATCCCAGTGTTGCCAGAATGATCGGCAGGCCACCGCCCACCACCAGCCACGGAGTCTGGCGGATCAGAGAATAGCCATCCTTGAGCAAGGCGCCCCAGCTGGGGGTTGGGGGCTTGACGCCCAGACCCAGAAAGGACAGGCCAGCTTCAAGTGCGATGACTGTGGGGATATCCATGGCCGCCAACACCGCCAGAACGCCGATGATGTTGGGCAGCATATGCACACCCAGGATGCGCGCCATACTGGCCCCCATCGACCGCTCGGCCAGAATGAATTCGGAATTGCGCAGCGTCAGTGTCTGGGTTCGCGCCACGCGCCCATAAGTCGGGATCGAGGTTGCCATGACCACGAACACCACCGTCTGCAGGCTGGGTCCGACCAAGGCAACAACGGCCAGCGCGAACATCACTGTCGGAAAGGATCGAATGGTATCAAAAAACAGCATCAGAAGGTTGTCGAGCCATTTCGGCCCATACCCGGCGATCATGCCCAGCGTCAGGCCAATCGCCATTGCGCCGAACACGGCCGGCAATGCCACCTTGAGCGCAACTTGCCCCCCGGCGATCACACGCGAAAACGTGTCGCGGCCAAGTTGGTCAGTACCCAACAGGTGCGCGGCCGACGGCCCTTGCATACGGGATTTGATATCCATTGCAATCGGGTCATAAGGCACAATCCAATAGGCGAAGATGGCGCAGAACACGATAATGCCGACGATTATGAGGCCCATGAGACCAAGCGGGTCGCGGGCGACCCCAACTATGATCTGACCCAGTTCGGAACGAGATTTTTCCATGGTTCTCCCTCCTCAATGCGCCGTGCGTGCACGTGGATCGAGCAACGCATTGATCAGATCTGCCAATGCGGTCGACACCACGAACAGCGCCGTTGATATGAGGACAGAGCCCATGACAATCGGGTAGTTGCGGGTGGTAATGCTATCGATCACCAGTTTACCCAACCCCGGTCGCGCAAAAACGATTTCGGCAAAAACGGCCGAGCTGAGAAGAAAGCCCATTCCGACGCCGATCACGGTAACGACCGGCAGAATGGCGATGCGCAGCGCATAGACCATGACCACGCGTCGCTCGGCGATGCCAAAGGCGCGCGCCGTGCGTACATGGCTTTCACCCATCACCTCGAGCATCGAAGCGCGTACCAGCCGGGCAATATAACCGACCCAGCTCAACCCGATGGCAAAGGCGGGCAGAACCAGATGGTCGAGACGGTCCCAGAACCCCTCTCCTGCACCGATGGCGGGAAACCACTGCAGATGCACCGCGAAAACCAAAAGTGCCAAAAGCGCCACAACAAAGGCGGGGGCAGCCACGAAGCTGACAGATATTGCGGCGGCGATCCGGTCGATCAGCGTGTTTGGATGCGCCGCCGCATAGGCACCAAGTACGATGCCCAGGCTTGCAGACCACAGGATCGACGCAAAAATCAGTTCCAAAGTGTATGGCAATTGCTGGAACACGATGTCCGTCACGGACCGGCCCGAAAAGACATCGGTTCCCAGGTCACCCTGCAGAAGGTTCCCGTAGAAGATCAAAAGCTGTTTCCAGATCGGTTGATCAAGCCCCAGAGCCGCCGTGAGTTGGGCCTGAAGTTCGGGCGTGGCACGCGGGCCCAGCATGATCTGGACCGGATCGCCAGGCACGGCGCGGATCATCAGGAACATGACGGTGACCGCCACGAACAGGATGAGCAGCGACAGCCCGAAGCGACGGGTTGCGAAATTCAGCATGGCCAACTGGCTCCTTATGGCTTGATGGCGTTCGATTTGGCACGGCGAGCATCACGCGCCCGCCGTACCCGGTCGACTGGGGAGGTCAGGTCGCCTTGCCGAAATAACGAAGCAACGACAGGCCATCTGGCCGCAGTGCAGGAATGACCCGGGCGCTGTGAATGACCGGCGTTGCCTCGTGCGTGATGAAGCGATAGGCCCCGCTTTCTTCCATCAGATCCTGCGCACGCTGATACATTTCGGCCCGTTTTGCGATATCCGTTTCAGCAGCCGCATTTTCATGAATCTCATTGAATTCCGGGCTGTTAAAGCGCTCCCAGTTCCATTTTCCGATCTGCTCGGGCGTGAACCACGAAGTGGCATAATACGGGTCCGGGGTCATCGAGAAACGGTTCAGAACAAGCTGCAGGTTTTCATTGTCACCAGAGGCCCAGAACGCCCCGGATTCCAGAACGTTTACCTCAACCGTGATCCCAATCTGTGCCAGCGTCGCCTGAATGATCTGTGCGGTTGTCGTGAACGTCGTCTTGTTCAACGTATCGAGGGTCAGCGTAACATTGGTTTCACCGGATTCCGCAAGCAACTGCGCCGCTTTCTCAAAATTCGCCTCGGGTGGCACAAGCGAAGAAGGCCGATGTCCGGCAAGGCCTGGTGCGATGATACCGGTTGATGGTTCGGCAGCACCAAAATAGGCCGCTTCCAGAATACTGGGTACGTCCACCGCGTGCTGAATCGCCTGCCGCAGTTTTTGGTTTTGCAGCTTCGGGTGCTCGACGTTCATTCCCATCCAAACATAATAGAGCGAAGGTTTCTCAACCAGAGATCCACCATTGGGAACCTCGGCGCGATACCGCTCGACCGAACCCAGAGACACACGGGTAACGTCCAGTTCACCGGCCTCGAACGCAATCTCGGCGGTATTTTCATCATCAATTGGATAGATCTCGACGGTATCCCAAGTGGGGGCATCCCCTTTCCAGTCAGGGTTGCGCTTGAGAACCGTCTTTTCCTTGGGCGACCAGCTGTCCCGCAGATACGGGCCGGACTCTGCCACCGGATCAGCACCGATCCGGCCACCGGCGGCTTCGACCGCCGCTTTTGAGACAATGTTGCCGGTAATGTAAGGCAGGGCGATAGACCAGATCGGTGCGAACGGCTTGTTCAGTACAATCGTGCCTTCGCGCTCACCGGTCACGTCCACATGGCTGAACGGTCCCAGGTCGGGCTTGTTCGGACTATCGGTCGCGTCGTCCACGATACGTTCCATGCTGAACTTGACGTCTTCGGCGGTCATGGCGCCAAAACCGTTGGTGAACCCGATATCGTCACGCAACGCGAACTTGATATGGGTCGGATCAACTTGCTCGATCATCGTGGCGGCATCCAATTGCCAGCCCCACTCCTCACCCGGTTTGTACTGGATCAGCTTGTTGTAGATCGAGGCATGAACCTCTTCCTCGACAACACCAACGGAATGTGCCGGGTCCATGTTCTGTGCATCGCCATAGGCCCGCACCCGCAGCACTCCGTCGTCCGCCGCAATGGCGCGGTTCGCCCACCCCATCGGAAGCGCCGTAGCGGCCCCAAGCGCGGTTGCCCCTTTCAGGAACCCCCGCCGACCTACATTGGCCTTTGTCCATTCGATTTTCATAATATCCTCCCTTGGATTATGTCAGAGAAGCCCGCGCGGAAGGGTTTCGGACCATTCCTTCGTCAGAACTTCGATTTCATCTGCGCCTTCGGTGGCGCGCAGTATTCGGTAGAGGTAGAAATTCTGCGTATCGCAGCTCATGCGGCATTCGGTCGAAATGGCGACCTGCCAATCCGCTCGTTCAAAGGTAAAGTTCCAAGCGGTCTCGAAACGCGCGCTCGCCGGATCATCGGGGTGAATGCCGTAATGCATGCGTACATCGCTGCCGACGATCAGATCGTGGGACGGGTCGCGCGATTTACCATAGTCATCAAACGTCTCCAGGATCACCCGGCCGTCATCAGATACAGAATGTTCGGACTGCGCCGCAGGTGAACGCAATTGCTCAGCGGAAAGAACCGGATAATCCTGCGCGGGGCCGGGTTCCGAGGCTTGAACCTCGTGCGTGACGTCACGCACTGGCAAATGGAGGGTGCAATCCCGCAAGTACAAAGTCACCTCTGCCGAATGCGGCGCTGGCCAAACGATCGGCCAGTACGAAGTCGACAGCGCCAGCCGCAACACGTGGCCCTCGCGCAAATGGTGCGCGCACTCGTTCAGGGCAATCTCGGCCTCATAGACTTCACCCGGTTGTAATGTTTCGGGCGTTTCGTGGCTGCGATAGTGGCATAGGTTCAACGGCCGATAGCTGATGCGCTGTGAAACTCCATCGGGCGACACATCGCAGAGACGCGCAACAAGCTGGGCAACAGGCTGATCCACCGAAAACTGAAACTTCAGCTTTGCGCGGCCCAGTAGCTCTAACGCGGCTTGCAGCGGCGCGCTGTCAAAACACACCGACAAGGTATCATCCCTTGCCTGATCCCCGGCAAGTTCATTGTCGATCCGCATGCCCGCACAGAAATACCCGCCTTCCGCACCGACATGACTGGGTGACGTGACAGCGACCGTGCCAGTAGCCGGCTCCCGAGAAAACCCGCCTGGAGACAAATGCCAGACATGTTCAGAGGCATGAGGCGACGGCCAGCTCGCTTCTGCAATCCAACGACCATTCCGAGGGCCATATTGCGGCGTCGGATAAAAGTGTTCCTGCATGTAAGTCCGGTACGCGGGTAAATCTTCTGCACCGTTCTCTTGCCCTTTCAGCCAGCGATCAAACCAGCCGATGACTTCGGAATGAAAATCCGCAGGATCAAGTTTCGAGATATGAGGATAACGGTGTTCCCACGGTCCGATGACGGCTTTGGTCGGCACTGTCAGGTTGGCGACCAAAGCCGGCGGCGCATTGACGTAGGCATCTGCCCAACCCGTGATGGCCAGGACAGGGGCTTGAATCGCAGACCAATCCTCGCAGACAGAGCCGTGTTTCCAGTATGAATCACGCGCCTGGTGACGCAACCAATCCACGGCAGAAAATGGGACGTTTTGTAGTCGAGCCAGCCAATCCGCGCACCAGTCTGCTCGAAGGTCTGGATCAGCGGGGCGCGTTAGATAAGCAAACATCTGACTGCCCCAATTCATGTTGTCACTCAGCAGGCACCCACCCATAAAATGGATGTCATCCGAATAGCGATCCACGGTCGATGCAACAGTGATCACAGCCTTCAAAGCTGGTGGTCGGCGAAACGCCAGTTGCAAGCCGTTAAAACCGCCCCACGATATTCCGATCATTCCGACATGGCCGTCGCACCAATCCTGAGCGGCGATCCAGGCTATGACTTCCTCACCATCGCGCAATTCCTGCTCAGAGTATTCATCGTCGAATTGTCCTTCGCTATCTCCCGTGCCGGCTATGTCGACCCGCACGCAGGCATACTCTGCCTCAGCAAAAACTGTGTGTGTCGTTTCATCTCTAGGCGCTGTGCCGTCGCGTTTGCGGTAAGGCAGGTATTCCAGAATGGCTGGGGCAGGACCCGTTTCGGGCAACCAGAGACGCGCGGCGAGCCTCCGCCCATCCGAGAGTGTGATCCATGTGTTTTCGACGTTTTGAATTGGCATCTGGCGGCTTGCGGTTGCGTGTTGATGCCGAAGAAGAACCCAGTTTTCATGGAAAACAAATTGTGCGATCTTGTGCGAATTTGTGCTATTTGTCGCGAAATAGCGTCAAAACGCGAAAGGTTTCTCTTGTGTCAAAGTATTTTTCCGCCAACCTAAAGTCGTTGTGCGCAGAACACGGCAATATTTCACAGATTTGCCGTGATATCGGCGTCAATAGGCAGCAGTTCAATCGCTACCTGAATGGCTCCAGCCTGCCTTCGGCCCACAACATGCGTCGGATAGCGCGTCATTTCGACCTGACTGAAGCTGAGATGTTCGCTGAAACCGCTAGCTTTGAACGAATGCTGAAGGGTGTCCTGCCACAAATCGGTAAAACTCCCACAGACGCGTTTCTGGATCCTTTTCGAGGTCAACAGAAAAACCTCAGGCGTTACGTGGGGTTCTATCATTCATTTTTCTGCACCCCATCTTGGGAAGGAAAGATTTTTTGTTCGTTGATCCGTATTCAGGATGTGGATGGGCTGTTCACAATTCGATCCCGTGAAATTGCCACTTCATCAGACAAAAGCACACACCAGATCTCGCGTTACGTTGGCCTGGTGACGATGCGTGGAAACAGGATTTTCGTAACCGAGCACGAGCTTGCGCGTGAGGGCAGTGTAGCCAATACCATACTGTACTCCGCACACCGTCAGCAGTTGAAGTATCTGCGAGGAATGACCATGGGCGTCGCATGGCGACCATACCCGCATCCTTACGCTGCTAAAACCATCTGGAAACGCTTGCACGAGCGTGTAACGGCGCGCGAGGCTATTGCCGCTTGCGGTATCTATCCAATCCAAAGCAATAAGATCGATCCAACAGTCAGGAAGCACCTGACCGAAGCTTGAACATCATATGGAGTATTAGCTCTGTCGCTAACTTCTCTGAAGTGTAGTTATGGCTCGAAACCTGCTGAGCTTAGTTGGTTACACCATGACGGGCTAGGACTTCTTTCAAGTCCCGGTGCGCTACTGAGTAGCGCAGGTAAGTATCATTGCGTGTAAGATTACGTCCTTTGGAAAATACGCATCCTGGAGTTAGATCGTCACGATCCGCCCCGGTCCGAAGGCCTCCATACGAAAGCCCACGTTATCCGAAAATCCGCCAAATGGTTGAGCCGATCCTCCTTTTCCTGCGTTGTGGCCAGACGGATGCCGACACAGCCGCGGCCACCGGCAGGTGGGCCGGTGTTCTCTTTCAGCCACTAAATCTCATCGAGATCAACCACCGTGCTTTCACGATACTGCCCTGAGTGGAAATCCGTGATCGTCGGGGTCGCACCGCCGGTACCCGCTGTCCCCTGATCTCCATGTCGCGCGCGTGATTGATTCCGTGCAACGTGAACATACGCCGTATCAGGGCGATGACATCTTCGCCCAACGCACGGGCGAACCGAAGCCGTCCGCACGCGCCCACGCAACAGCCTGCCGCCGACGCGCGAGCCTGAAGACTTGGCGTGATTTGCGACAGGCCCAGATCGGCCAATATCTGCAGCCCTGTCTGACCTCACACGGGCTGGTGTTAGGAATAGTATCGATCGGAAATGATCGGCCCGAGCCGAAGAATTTCACCCTTTGCAAGCGCCTGATCGACAAGACCATGCCAGTCCAGGCCCACCCCTTCACCACGCCGAACAGATTGCAACAGGAAAGGATAAGCGTCGAATTCGGGTTTCCGCTCGAATGGCGGTGCCTGAAGGCTCATCCGCTCAAACCACCCAGGCCAAGTCAGAAAGCCGGACTCCCTCACATCGAGTGCAGGAATAATGACGGCGGCAACTGAGAGATATCGTCCTTTACTTCAGGGTGAGACGCGAGGAATTCGGGGCTGCAGATGGCGAACACTTCGGATTTGATCAGCGGAATGAACGGCCGGTCCGGCATTCCGTCAGTGTCCCAGACCACGGCTGCGTCCAAGCGACTCAGGTCGATTTCGCCCAACTGGTCAGTGGTCACCACTCGGACTTTTGATCCGGCAAGATACTCGCGAAGGTCCGAGAACCGCGGCATCAACCATTGGTCGGCAAAACCGAAAGAACAGGCCAGCGTCACCTCCTGCCGGTCGGGCGGCGCCGAAATTTCGGCCCAAACCTGATCCAGATGACCGAAACCCAAAGCCACGGCATCAGCCAGCCGCACAGCGGCGACTAAGGGATCGATCTGGTTATTGTTGCGTTCAAACAGCGCCCGTCCCAGTCGGCTTTCCAGCGTTGAAATATGTCGCGAAAAAGCGGGTTGGCTCAGCCCCAGTTCCTCGGCGGCGCGAGACAGGCTGGCATGGCGCACCGCGACCTCAAGAACCAGCAAAGCGTTCAGCGAACCAGAGATAGGGCGTATCACTCTCTCCATAACAATTCGCTATTCGGTGCATCATGTTTTGGCCAATGTACTTTTTTATAGCTTGCCGTTTCTCTGTGCTGGATTTGCATGCCCCTGACGAAAGTCTGTGTAAAGCTCTCATGACCCATCGTCCCCTGCCCCATATTCGTGTCCTTGATTTCGATCAATACCTGGCCGCCCCTCTTGTCGGCATGATGCTTGCCGACATGGGGGCCGAGGTCATCCGGATCGATCCGCCAAATGGCTCCGCCTTTGTCGATCCGGCCTTTCGGATGATTTCACGCGGCAAGAAAGCGCTGACACTGAATCTGAAATCTGTTCAGGGGCGGGGAGCCGCGATCGAATTGGCCAAACGCGCCGATGTGGTGATCGAGAACTTCCGGCCGAGGGTCATGGAACGTCTTAGGTTGGGGCCGGATGTTCTTCGGGCCGCAAATGATCAACTGATTTACCTTTCCATGCCCGGATTTGCGTCTACCGATGCGGAACTGGCCGCATTGCCCGCGTGGGAGGCCGTGATCGCCGCCTACACCGGACAATTCACCGATATGGGCTTGAACCGACGGTTGATGGGCATCAACCCGTCCTTCACGCCGCTTTCTCTGGCTTCGGCCTATGGCGCAAGCTTTGGAGCCATGGCTGTTCTGTTCGCCCTGAATGCACGGGAGCACAACTGTGGGGATCATATCGAAGTCCCACTGGCCGCCGCTCTGCTGGAAGGTCTGATCTACAATTGTGAACAGATCGAGGGTTACCCAGAGCGATACAAATCCCCGCGCGAAGTCGAACTGGACCGGCGGACATCCGAAGGTCCGCCGATGAACCTAAAGTTCGATGAGCTGTCCGAATTCCTCGACCCGTTCTATCGCACGTATACCTGCGCCGACGGACGGGGGTTCTATGTCGTCTCGGGCTCCGTTGCCTCGCATCCGCGCCGGGTGTTGGAGACGCTGGGTCACAAGGATCTGGCAGATGAGCTGCCCGATTTCTCGGCGTATCTGGACACCAAGGACTGGCCTGCGGAATGGTCGGTGCGCAACTACCCGGTCGGGGCCTCTGATCGGGCGCGGGTATCCTCGGCGATGAAAGAAGCGTTCCTGACCCGCCCCGCGCAGGAGTGGGAAGAGCTGTTCGGCACCGCCAAAGCCCCGGCCACGGCACAGCGGTTCAGCAAGGAATGGCTGGCCGAGGCCCCGCGCGCCAGCGGTACCACAGGCAGTGGCGGTTGGCTGGAAGGTCTGAAGGTTCTGGACCTCACCAATGTCATTGCAGGCCCAACCATCGGCTCGACTCTGGCGCTATGGGGCTGAAGTAACGCTGGTGCAGCCGGTTGAGTCCTCGGTCGACCCCTGGAATACAGTTGTCTTTGGCATTCATGCGCAACGGGGCAAGGAAAGCATCCTGCTGAACCTGCGCAGTGACGAAGGCCAAGAAGTTCTGACCAAGCTCATTGCCACCGCCGACCTGATCACGATGAATGGCACGGATGAACAGCGCGACAAGTTGGGGCTTACACCCGAACAGCTTAACGCGATCAACCCACGCCTCATCCTGGTTCAGCTGGATGCGTTCGGCGGGCCGATGCGGGGACCAAAATCCGACCATCTGGGTTATGACGATCTGGCGCAAGCGGCCACTGGTGTCATGGTGCGCTTTGGTGGCGGCATGGATACTCCCGAAGAACACGCGCATTTCGGAACCATCGACGTTCTGACCGGTTTCTGCGCCTGCGTGGCACTAGGAGGTGCGCTGTTGCGGCTGCGCGAAACCGGAAAGGGCGGCGTGGCAAGGGCGTCTCTGGCGGCGGCCGGCAACCTCATTCAGGCATAGTTCGTGTATGACTATGACGGCCGTGCGCCCTTTGACGAACCTTCTGGCCGCGAGGCGCTGGGTTGGGGTCCGTTCTACCATAGCTATGAAGCGGCGGATCAGTGGATGTTCTTCGCCGCCCCGACCGAACGGCAAGCCGCCCTTGCCCGTGTCCCCGATCTGGTCGCCCCGAATGCGGTGCGGCCAAAGTCCGGACGGATCAATATTCCGGGGCCCATGCCGAAATTTGGGCAGCACACGCGGGCCATTCTGGCGCGACTGGATTATTGGGGGCAGCAGACCGACGACCCAATCGCTACCGGTGCCGCAGGCACAAGCTGGTCGGAAAAATACCTGCTCGAGTAATCTGGCCTAAAGCAGCGAGTCCACGCTGAGTTGCTTGCCCATCAGAAGGCAATGCCTGGCTTCCTCAACTGCCCGTTCTCGGCAATCTGTTATGGATATGTTGTGCCACCTACATGGTTTCGTTCTTCGACAAACAGCGCACGGGTATTCCTGCCGCTCAGGTCCATATCAATCGTCTGCGACCGCTGATTGCTCTGCCAGTTGGCATCCACCATCACCGGCGCCGGATCGGCGGCAGGCAAGCTGGTGCTTCTGATCAGATCAGCGGCGCGTTCGGCCAACATCAGTGTCGGCACGTTGAGGTCTCCGGCCGTGGCCTGTGGCATGACTGAGGCGTCCACAACGCGCAATCCCTCTATACCGTGTACACGCATCGTGCCCGGATCGATGACGGATTGAGAGTCTCCACCCATCCGGCAGGTGCCGCAGGGATGATAGGCGCTTTCGACCTTGTCTTTGATGAACTGATCGATCTGGTCGTTGCTGGCGCAATCCGGTCCCGGAGCCAACTCCCGCCCGGCGAATGGAGCCAGAGCGGGTTGCCGGAAAATCTCGCGCGTCAGGTGGACGCAAGCACGCATTTCCTGCCAGTCGTTTTCGTGGCTCATATAGTTGAACCGGACGCGGGGGGCGCCTAGCGGGTCCGATGCATTCAGCCGCACCCGACCCCGGCTTTTCGATCGTTTCGTGCCCACATGCACCTGATACCCGTGGCCCTCGGCCAGCGATTTCCCGTCATAGGAAATGGCCAGCGGCAGGAAATGGAACTGAATGTCCGGGTAAAGGATACCGGTACGACTGCGGATGTGAGCCCCGGCCTCGAAATGGTTGGTGGCCCCCAAGCCATCGCGACGCAGCAGCCAGCGCAAGCCGATCCGGGTTTTTCCCCAAAGGCTCATATGCGGGTAGAGCGACACAGGCTGCGTGCATTCCTGCTGCACGTACAACTCCAGATGATCCATCAGGTTGCCGCCAACGCCGGGCAGGTCATGGACAACGGCGATGCCAGCTTGTTGCAGCGCGCCTCCCGGCCCAATGCCCGAGCGCTGCAGGATAACCGGCGACATGATCGAGCCTGCCGACAGGATCACCTCTGATCCCCGCGCCTGAACAAGCTTTCCCTTGTGGTCATATTCGACGCCGACCGCCTTGCGCCCTTCCATCAGTATGCGCGTTGTGTAGGCATGAGTCACGACCCGAACATTGCCCCGCGACATGGCCGGGCGCAGATAGGCGACGGCGGCACTGCAACGCTCACCCCCGCCCACGTTCATTTCCATCGGGCCAAAGCCCTCATGCTGAAGGTCGTTCATGTTGGCACTGCGGGCGTATCCGGCCTGAACACCCGCCTCGATAAATGCCAAATAGAGCGGGTTGGTTTCGGCCCCCCGGGTCACCTTAATCGGCCCATCTCTCCCCCGATACGCACCCTGGTCCAATGCGCTTTCCATTCGCTTGAAATAGGGCAACACGTTGGCCCAGTTCCATCCCGTCGCACCGTGATCCGCCCAAAGCTCATAATCCAACGGGTTACCACGCACATAGCACATGCCATTGATCGAGCTTGATCCCCCCAGCCCCTTGCCGCGCGGCAGGTTCATGACGCGCCCGTCTAAATGCGGCTCGGGTTCAGTCACAAACCCCCAATTGAACCGTTTGGTGTTCATCGGGATCGACAAGGCCGACGGCATCCGCACGATCATAGCCTTATCGCCGCCGCCGGCCTCGATCACCAGAATGCGCTTGCCTGTATCTTCGCCCAACCGGTTCGCCAGCACACAGCCCGCAGACCCTGCCCCGACGATGATATAGTCGTAGTGCTCCATTCGGCTCAGCGGATCATTGCCATGAATTTGACAACTGTTTCGGGCTGTTTCCACGTGCCCGTGAACCCCTTGGGCAACAGGAATGCCTGACCGGGTCCAAACCTGTCAGAGCTGCCGTCTGGGTAGATCAACTCGACCGTTCCCGCGATCATGTACATGAACTCATCATAAGCATAGTCAACGATCTGATCCGTGTAAGGCTCACACTTCCAGGTACCAACGCGCACCTCGTCCGACGCACGATCGATTACTAGGTTTTCCCATTCCTGCGGCGAGGAAACCTCGGGCGCGCTCATTATCATCTGGCGAGGGTCAGCCGTCAGAGCATGTGCCTCGGCATCGGTCAGGTTGATGGCGCGGATCATCTAGGCCTCCGGGTTCAAGTTTCAGAACGGCTAACAATGATTGAACAGCGGTTCAACAAAAATATTGAATCGCTGTTCAATGATGCCTCTGGCTTTCGCCCCAAGTGCCGTCTAAAAGTGCCCGAAGTCAGGAGATTTCAACCCGTGTCACGTTTGTCAGACATTGAAACCCGCAAGCTCCAGATCATCGAGGCCACCATGGATGTGCTGAATGATCAGGGGTTCTGTTCGCTGAAGATCAGGGATGTGGCGCGTCAGGCAGGTGTCTCAGCCGGATTGGTCTGCCACTATTACGACACCAAACAGGGGCTGCTGCTTGCGGCAATCCGCCATGCGGTGGCGTCCTACGGGGAACAGTTGGATCTGATCGCAGCACAGGAAACCCAGCCCCGGGAAAAGGTTCTGTCGTTGGTGCGCATGGCGCTGGCGCCCGAGCAATCGAACAAACGGCTGTCGTCGGTCTGGCTGACGCTGTATTGCCTTGCCGGGTCGGACGCCGATTGCCATCAGGAACTGCTGCGCTATCAACAGCGGAACCTTGACGTTGTTCGTTTAGCAATCGCACCGCTCTATACCGAAATTGAGGCTGGGCACGTTGCGCGCATGATCGTCGCATTGATTGACGGAGTGTGGCTGCAACACGCAACCCGCGTCGAGCCCGTCGATCTGAATGCCGCGCAGAATCTGGTGGCCACTTTAACGGAACAGGCTCTTTCAGCACACCAAACAAACGGTCCGGACCCGGCGCGCGTAAATTGAGGGATGAACCGGCGTCGGGAATTACCCGCCCACCGAGGACAACCTTGACGGTTCACCGATGCATGTATCGCTGTGAGAAAGGCTTTTCCAGGCATCATACTGCGAAAGGAAAACCTGACCATTCAGCATCTTGGGAAAATGCGTTCGACTCAACCTGTCCATGACCGGACCTTTGACTTCGGACAGATGCAGACCTACCCCCATGTCAGTCAGCCGGTGGTTTATCGCCTCAAGGCTTTCCAGGGCTGAAAAGTCCACCTCGTTCACCGCTGAGAACATCAGCACCACGTTTCGAACCGCGCTCCCTTCGGTCACGCGGCTCTGAATCAACGTCTCCAGAAAACGCGCGTTCACGAAATACAGGCTTTCATCAACGCGAAGCGTCACCAGTGCGGGCACGGTCTCTACCTCATGACGCAGGATATTCCGGAAATGCTGGGTACCGGGGACAAGCCCAACCTCGGCCACATGCGGGCGTGAGGTCTTGTAGAGGTGCAGTAGAACCGAGATCGCCACACCGGACGCCACACCAACTTCGACCCCCAAACCCAGTGTAAGGAGGATAGTTGCCGCAACGGCGATAAAGTCAGCCCGGGAATAACTCCATGTCTTCTTCAGGATGGTTAGGTCCACAAGGCTGAGAACCGCGACGATGATGGTCGCCGCCAGCGTTGCCTTGGGCAGGAAGAAGACCAAAGGTGTCAACGCAACCGCGGCGATGGCCAGACCGATGGCAGTGAAAGCGCCCGCCGCTGGCGTTTCCGCACCGGCATCGAAGTTGACAACCGATCTGGCGAAACCACCGGTGACCGGATACCCCCCGGTAAAGGCGGCGCCCAGATTTGCGGCGCCCAGACCAATCAATTCCTGATCCGGGTCTATGTGCTGACGTTTTTTGGCCGCCAGAGTTTGCGCGACAGAGACGCTTTCGACAAAACCTATGATCGAAATCAGGATGGCGGGGACAGCAAGCGCCCTGATCAGCTCAGTGGAAAACCCCGGCAAGGTCAGGGGCGGCAGGCTTTGGGGGACGCTCCCGACGATTTGCACGCCTTCGGCGGCCAAGTCGAGCCCCCAGACGGCGAAAGTCGTAGCGACCACGGCTGCGACCGGCCCGGCTTTGGTCAGAACATCGGCCAGCACCGGGGGTACACCCAGACGATTCAGAAACGGTCTGAGGTTTTTTCGGACCCAAAACAGAAAACCGGTCGCCAAAACTCCGATTACCAAGGTCACCCAATTGACCTCGGGCAGGTGGCGAAAGATCGAACCCAACATTTCCGGCAGCGTGTGTCCATGTGCACTGACCCCCAGTATATGCTTGACCTGGCTGGTCGCGATCAGAATGCCCGATGCCGTAATGAACCCGGCAATTACCGGATGGCTGAGGAAATTGGCTAGAAAACCAAGGCGCAGAACGCCCATCAGCACAAGGAATCCGCCGG
Source organism: Ruegeria sp. YTSC199 (assembly GCF_059609725.1). NCBI lineage: Bacteria > Pseudomonadati > Pseudomonadota > Alphaproteobacteria > Rhodobacterales > Roseobacteraceae > Ruegeria > Ruegeria sp. YTSC199. Next base: position 77,046 of record NZ_JBXWMF010000012.1, on the reverse strand, counting down.
ACAAAAAGGCCAGCGTCAGCGCCGCAACAGCATATCCCGCCGTGCCCTGTTCGGCCACCTGCCCGATGGCTGTTGCCGTCAAAAGTGAAACCACCGCCACGGGCCCAACGGCCAGCGCCCGACTGGTGCCAAAAATCGAATACAGCACGATTGGCACGATAGATGCGTAAATCCCTGCCTCGGGAGGCAACCCGGCCAGCAAAGCATAGGCCAGCGATTGCGGGATCAGCATGATCGTCACAATCAATGCCGCAGTAAGGTCGTTCGAAAAGGCACCGCGCGTATAGGTTCGGCCCCAGTCCAGAACAGGGGCATAGTGGCGGAGGTGTTTGATCATCTAATCTTTCCGGCGTTTTAAGCGGGCAGTGCTACCGACACCGCCCGCATGTCCTTGCGCTCAAAAACGCAGGCAGTTTCAATCCCTACTCTGGAGAGACCCTCAGCTTCTCGGGCCGTGCCATCCATTCCTTGCCGCGCAGCATGGCCTTCCAGTAAATCGGTGGCAGCAGGCTTTCCTTCAGGAACCATGCCATGCGGCTCGGCTGTGTGCCGTCGATCAGGAAACGCGGAAAACTTGGCATCAGCGCGCCGCCATAACCGAATTCGGCCAGCACGATCTTGCCGCGCTCAACTGTCAGCGGACAGGACCCATAGCCGTCATACTGCGCCACCGCCGAGCGTCCGGCAATATCGGCCACGATGTTGCCAGCAACGGTCGGAGCCTGTTTGCGGGCCGCAGCGGCGGTTTTTGCATTGGGCGCATTCATAACGTCGCCAAGCGACCAGATATTGTCATAGCTCTTGTGGCGCAGCGTCGACTGATCCACATCGACCCAGCCAGCGGCATCCGCCAGTGGTGAGACACGCACGAAATCAGGGGCGGTCTGGGGCGGGCAAACATGGATCATGTCAAACTCGACCTCGATCCTGCCTGGGTCACTGTCCGGTTTGACCACTTCGAAAACCGCCTTTTTTGCTTGTCCGTCGATCGAAACCAGATTGTGGAAGAAGTTCAGCGTGGCACCGTATTTCTCGACGTAACGTTCCAGCGCCGGGACATAGTCCTTGACCCCGAAAAGCACGCCGCCCGCGTTCATGAACTGGATGTCGATATCTTTCAGCACACCGCGCCGAAACCAGGCATCTCCCGATAGGTACATGGCCTTTTGCGGCGCGCCCGCGCATTTGATCGGCATCGGCGGCTGGGTAAAGAGCGCCCTGCCCTCCTTCATCTCCTGCACCAGTTGCCAAGTGTAAGGCGCAAGGTCATAGCGGTAGTTCGACGTCACGCCATTGCGGCCCAGAGTCTCTTCCAGTCCCTCGACCTTGCCCCAATCCAGCTTCAGCCCGGGGCACACGACAAGACGGTCGTATGTCACCACCCGGCACCCGTCCAGAACGACGGCGTTGTTCTGCGGCTCGAACGCGGCGACAGCGGCCTTGATCCAGTGGACCCCTTTCGGGATCAGGCTGCCCATGGTTTTCGCCGTTGTCTGGGCGTCGAAGATGCCGCCGCCCACCATGGTCCAGCCGGGCTGATAATAGTGAATATCGGCGGGGTCGATCACCGCGATGTCCAGATCGGGTTGCCGCGACTTCAGGCTGGCAGCGACCGAAATGCCGCCCGCACCCGCACCGACAATCACCACCTGGAAATGCGCATCCCCTGTATCGGTAGGGGTTTTGCCACCATTGGCAATACGGCGGGCCACGCCGTTCATGTCATAGCCGGCCGCCTTGGTGGCCATCAGTATCTCAGACATCGGCCGTTTCTTGGCCTCGTGAAACGACCACAGCGTGGCCGAGCGCGTTCCGGTTCGGCAATAGGCCAGCACCGGGCGTTGCAAATCCTCCAACGCCTCGCCAAACGCCGAAACGTCCTGGTCTTTCACCATGCCGGACTGCACGGGAACATAGCGGGCCTCAATCCCCGCAGCCTCGGCTGAGGCGGCAATTTCCTTGAACGAGGGCTGATCTGCGCCTTCGCCATCCGGCCGGTTGCAGATGATCGCGCGGAACCCCTGTGCCGCAATGGTCTGGACGTCATCAACCGTAATCTGCGGGCTGACCGTGAACTTTGGCGATATGGTACGAAGTTCCATGGCTCTCCTCCCTTTTGCGACTTACAGACCGTTGACCGGCACTTTGAGCATCGGGTTCCCGTCCGGGTCGGTGGGCACCTCTCCGGCCCGCATGTTGACCTGCAGGGATGGGATGATGAGGTTGGGCATGGCAAGCGTGGCGTCCCGTTCGGTGCGGAACCTGACGAACTCCTCCTTCGTCCTGCCGCCGCCGACATGGATGTTGTGAGCCTTTTCTTCGGCCACGCTGGTTTCCCAAGCGATATCGCGCCCGTTCGGCCCGTAATCGTGGCACATGAACAGCCGGGTCTCATCGGGCAGGGCCAGAACCTTCTGGATCGAGTCGTATAGAACGCCTGCATCTCCACCCGGAAAATCAGCCCGGGCCGACCCACCGTCGGGCATGAACAACGTGTCGCCGACAAAAGCTGCATTGCCCATCACATGAACCATGCAGGCCGGCGTGTGACCGGGCGTGTACATGGTAAAGGCCTGCATGGTGCCGATCATGTAGGTGTCGCCATCCTCGAACAGGGCATCGAACTGCGACCCGTCACGCTGAAACTCGGTGCCTTCGTTGAAAACCTTTCCGAACGTATCCTGCACCACGGTAATCTTGGCGCCGACCCCGATCTTGCCCCCCAATTTCTCCTGAATGTATGGCGCCGCAGAGAGGTGATCGGCGTGAACATGGGTTTCGATGATCCACTCCAGCTTTAGCCCTTTTTCGGATATCACACGGATCAGTTCATCCGCATGGTCAAAGGTGATGCGGCCCGCCGCATAATCGATATCCATAACGCTGTCGACGATGGCGCAGGCGTTCGAGCTCGGGTCTTTGACGATATAGCTGATGGTATTCGTAGCTGCGTCAAAAAACGCAACAACGTCAGGTTTTACGGCCATGTTCACGGGATAGGTCGTCATGTGTTGTCTCCTCCGGGTCGTATTCAGGGTGTGGCCACCGCTTCAGTTATCCGCAGTCACTGCAGGTTTTCAGGCCGATGATGCGGTAGAGCGGGCAGTTCCCCACGAAGGTCGTCACCGTGAAAACCGCTGCGATGATCAACGCCAGCCAGAACAGGGCGCCGGTGCCAAGCATGGTTGTTCCCAAGGCTGCATAGGCCAGGGCTGCGGCAATCACGATGCGCAGGGCGCGATCAATTTTTCCCATATTTGTGGTCATGTCTCACTCCATCGAGAATCGATGGACGTTCAATCGCACAGACAGAAGCTGAGCTTTGGTGACTTGATCACCAAAGCCGTGAGATTTCGCAATTCAGAAGGGTTCAGGCGGCACTGGCCGCTTTCACCATATGCTCCAAGCCTTCTCGTTCGGTCAGGCGGACCTCGCCGCGGGCCTGCTCGACCCAGCCGCGGCGCTGGAATTCAGACAAGGTACGAGAGACCACTTCGCGCGCGGTTCCCAGTTCAGTGCCCAGAATGGCATGGGTTGCGTGCACAACGTTGTTTCCGTCCGCAAGCTCCAGCAATCGCGCGGCCAGACGTACATCCATGCGCTGAAAAACGATGTCGTCGATCAGTGTGAACAGATCGGTGATCCGCCGGGAATAGGCGGTGAAGACAAACTCGCGGAAAACCGTAGATTTTGCGACCAGGCCGTCAAAGGTATTTCGCGGGATGGCCACGGCAGTAATGTCCGTTTCGGCAATCCCGTCGGCCGAATAGTCCTCGAACGCCAGCATGCAGGCGGTGGTCAAAACACAGCTTTCACCGGCATGAACCCGGTACAAAAAGACCTCTCGGCCGGTATCCGATTTCTGCTGCACCCGTACGGTGCCGTCCAGCAACAGCAATAGGTTGTCCGCCGTCTGGCCCGGCGCAAAGACCTGAGTGCCCGCTGGCAAGGAAACGACCTGACTGCCTGCGACAAGCTCTGCCCGAATGTCTTCAGGCAAACGGCTCAGGCCTTTGAATTTGTCGATCCATGCGTGATCCATGTCTTCCTGCTCATCTATGGTGGCTTGGGACGTTCCACAATAATACGCATTCGTTAAGGTGAAAGCGTATCTGCAGCCCAATGTAAACCATTCAGGCAAATCCCTGATGAATCGAAAAGGTCCTTAGTCTTGTGCCGATAGCAGAGATACAGGGATTCCGGTAAGCCGGCATTATGGCGCGGCCCTGATTTCGTTCGCGACTACGAATTCTCGTTTTCTTTTTCGGGTTCGGGGTGCCCTCGGACACCCTTTGAGTGGAACCGAGTGCTGCAGTTGAGGATCCCCGAACAGAAAACCCAGGATTTCGTCAAGCCAGACAAACCTGATCGCCAAAAGCACCGCCGAAACGCCAGCCGGATTTAGCGGATTTCGTGCCCACGACCCGCATCTGCGCCCGAATTCGCCCGATGTTCGGACTCAAATTGTTTGAGTCCGCCTCTGTAAAATAGTTGGGACTGAAATTGTACGCGCGGTCCGAAAGGGACAGTTTGGAGTTGGATAATGCCCATTCAAACAGTTCATAAAGTTAGCCGCCTGAACTCAGTAAATTTCAGCCAGTTTCCATACTTCCTAGAAGTTTGCGACAAGATCTACGCAAGTCACTCAAGTTTTTCGAGAAACTTGGCAACGACCTCTTCCCACAGGGTCGGCACGTATAGAGCCCAATGTCCGTCTCCGTAGCCCGGAAGCTTGACCAAATGGAGCTGGCTATCGGCGCCAAGCACCTCCATTTCAGCTAGATTTGCACTAAAGTGTTCAACGCTGTAATGCGAGTCTTGCTCACCATAGATCGACAGGACCGGACCGCCGAAAGATCCGATTCGCCTGAACAAGGTTGGGTTGATCGACGGATCACCATGTATTTCATTCACCCAGCCCCCGACAAAGTTGATCACACCCGCAAAATCCTGCGGGGCATGTCCGGCTTGCATGATCGCAACCACACCCCCGCGCGACATGCCGGCCAGCAAGGCTTTGCTTGTTTCTACATCCGGCCTTTGACGCAGCGCCAACAATGCAGCGTTTGCGTCGGCCAGTGCCCTTTCGGCCCCCGGAAGGGACAGGGCAGAATCTCGGGAATACCCTAGCGATCTGTCTTCGGCGAAGCCTTCATCATACAATCCATCGGAACCGCCCCGGCCGCGTCTTTGTGGGTACGCAACCAACCAGCCATCCGCATTCAGAACATCCGCAAACCAGTCATATGACCAGATCCGCCCAAAGTCATTCGGGTCCGTGCCCCGACCGGTTGACCCATGATGGACAATCGCAAGTGGGAACGGCCCTTCTCCTGTCGGGCGATAAACGACAACGGCGAGCCGGATGTTATTGCCGTCTTCAACCAACCCTGTCTGAAGAAATTCAAGCTCACCAATCGAAAACCAGTCATTCGCCGGAGAGGCCAGCAGTTCCGACAGGTTTTGACGCTCGAGGACTGCGAAACCCTTGTTGTCCGCGAATACACCGCGCAAACGCCCCGAAGCCGAAAGCCAATAGCGAGCGGGAAAACCGTCATCGGCAAAGACCAACGTACCGCCTTCGATCCTTGCTTTGCGCCTGAACCAACGGCCCCGGTTTTTCAGGTCATTCCCCACCGCATAAATGACATCCGCACGGCCGTCATGTCCAAGGTTTTCAACAATGAATATGTGCTTCTTTCGATTGTCAAACTTCCCGACCCACGTCCCCGAGAACGGCACATCCACCCGCTCGTAAGAAACCGCATCGTCGGGCAGTGGAACATCGCCCACGAACATAGTTTCCTGCGCGCCCGACATTTCGGTGAGCAAGGTTGAAACAACGAAAACTCGCCCAAGAAAATTCAACATCTCTAAATCCTACGCCGCGCAGCATGGGCGATCCAGAGCTGGTTTCAAAACGCGGCTGCACCTGCCGGTACCGCAGTGGATTGCTTGTCGTCCATATGGTGTAACTGGGTCGGATCACCTTGGTTCAGTACGCGGCAAAGCGCGCGGGGTGCTGGACCAATTGAGTGTTGCGGGCCTGGCTTGCAGCCTGGCTGGAAACGATGTGTTTACCGGATCACCGACGCTGTGCTGGACCTGATGCATTAGGGATATGAAAAAGGACATGGGTCTGCGATCATCCGGCTGACCCAGTCAGACATGCCCGATCGCAAACCCGATCTGCAGGCTTGACGATATTCGACGATCCTACCGGGGTGGATTGATGCGCTTTGCAAGAATACTCCTTCTGGTCATTGGTGCCTTAGCCGCGAACGTTGTTGCTACCCGACCCGCTGACGCGTGTTCGGTGTGCATAACGATGCCCGAAGCATCCCTTGCCGATCACTTGCTTTCTGCTGATGCCATTGTGTTGGCCGGACCAGGACCGGACAACCCGTTTACGTTTGTTCCAAAAGAAATACTTAAAGGAACGGCACAGGACCTCGCAAGATTGCCCGAGATTCCCTTTCTGATCGACAGCACAACACGGGCCGCCTTTCGGGCTGACCCGCAAAAAGCTTTCCTGTTGACATACGGGGCGGCGGAGAAAGATGACGCGGGGCGCAGCCTGTCCCGAAAATGGCGCCGGATTTTCATGTTTACCCCGGAGAGAGCACGTTTTCTAAAAACTCTGATATCTGCAGAAGAGGGCTGGCAGCCGGGCAGTGTCGGCCCAGCCGAACGGATCGCGTTTTTTGCCGCGTATATCTCTCACGAAGACAGGATATTGCGGGATTCCGCGTTGATTGAAATCGATCGTGCTCCGTATGAGCTTGTTCGATCGTTACGAATAAAGGTTCCGATAGATCAACTGCTGCAAGAGTTGCGCGATATCAATCGCATCGGATTTGTCCCAGTTTCCATTCGCCTTTTGGGCTTGCAAACACACGATCCCCAGGCTGTCGCGTTTGTTCGCTCACGTTACCCCCGCGCCTTGCGCACAGACAGCAGCTATTTATACGAATGGACACTGGCGGGGATAGAAGTTGATGGGCCGAAGGCGGTAGACGCCGCCGCCGATGCGTTTGGTACCGGGAACCGAAATCTGGAATATCGGCGCGCTCTTGTTCGTGCGCTGGCGGATGGCGGTACCGCGTCACCAATGCTTCAAGAGCAGATCATCCGGATTTTCTCGCGAGTATTGAAAAACCACAGCGAGTTGGCGCTGGATATCGTGATTGCTTCACGTGACTGGGGTGAGACGCGATTGGACGATCAACTCGAAGCGTTATTGGAACAGGAAGACACCGATCCGATAACGCGGTTCGCTATCCAAACCAAGCTTGCGCCACGAAAGTGAATTCGCACTTTAAGCTTTTCTGACAGCTTGCCGGGACTGAAACTGGCATCAGCAATCGGACAAAGGCAACGGGTTGCCATACACCCAGCACCTGCCGCCCCCTGCCCGAAGCTTATATAGCTGACAGCTGTGGTTGACGCCTTGAACAGTGTCAGCGTCTACAGCCGCATCCAATTTGCAATCCGATCCGGAACACAGCTTGGTTGGCTCCGTTGGGTTGCGTCGCAGCGCTTGATCCCCTTCTTTGATGTCAGAGTGGTGTCGGGACATGACAGTCGTCATATCGACACCCAACATGCTCCTCGACCTCAAGAAGCGGTCCACGCCGAGTGCTCTTCTGTCCAGGCGGCTTAAATTTGGCGCCGTGTCTGCCAACCAACCAGACTAAAGCAACCAAACAAGATCGCGGCGACACAGACAATAGACGGGCCCGCAGGTGTATCGAACACATAAGCAGCCCTCAGCCCCGCAACAGCGGAAAACGCGCCGATCACGGCGGCAATCATAGCCATGGTTTCCGGGGACTTTGCAAGGCTGCGCGCCGCAGCAGCCGGAATGATCAACATCGCCGCGATCAGCAAAACTCCCACCACCTTGATCGCCACGGCCACGGTTACAGCCAGAGAAAGCGTCAGGATCAACTGCTCGCGTTTGGGGTCAAACCCGCTGGCATAGGCCAATTCCTCGTTTAATGTTGCGGTCAACAGTTGAGACCACCTCCACGCAATCAGCGCTACGACAAGCGCAGCACCGCCCCAGATCACCACAAGGTCAGCGCGTGAAACCGCAAGAATATCGCCGAAGAGATATGCCATCAGGTCAATGCGAACGCCCGACAGAAACGAAACCGCCACAAGGCCAAAAGCCAGCGCGGAATGGGCCAAGACCCCCAATAGCGTGTCCATCGCATAGCCACGACCGGCCAACAGGGTGACGGTCAGCGCCATGACCATTGCAACAGCCAGTGCCCCGGTGAAGATCGACATTTGAAAGGTCAGCGAAAGGGCGACACCAAGGATTGCCGCGTGGGCCGTTGCGTCTCCGAAATACGCCATCCGGCGCCAGACGACGAAACACCCAAGCGGGGCTGCGGCAAGGGCAACGCCAACACCCGCAAGTGTCGCGCGGGTCATAAAATCATCAAGCATTATTCCGCAGCTTCCTGAGAGTGGTCACAGCTGTCGTGATCGTGGTCATGATCATGACGATAAAGAGCCAGCGCACCACCGGTACCGGTTCCGAACAGCGCACGGTATTCCGGGGCTGAAGCGACAACGGCGGGCGACCCTTCGCAACAGACGTGCCCGTTCAGACAGATCACCCGGTCCGAGGCACTCATGACCACATGCAATTCGTGGCTTATCATGAGAATGGCACAGCCGGTTTCGCGCCGCACATCTTCGATCTGGCGATAAAACGCAGCTGAACCCGGCTGGTCGAGCCCCTGGGTCGCTTCGTCCAAGAGCAGGATATCCGGCCGATTGATCAGAGCACGGGCCAGCAAAACCCTCTGAAATTGCCCGCCGGACAATTGCGACATCTGACGTTGCAAAAGATCAGGCACACCAGCCGACTCAAGCGCCTCGGCGCAGCTTTTGCGTGAAACACGGTGGGTCAGGCCCATGAAACGTTCAACTGAGATCGGCAGGGTCGGATCGATATGCAGTTTTTGCGGGACATAGCCGATCTTCAGACCAGGCTTGCGGGAAACGGTCCCCACGAATGGCTTGGTTGCACCGATGATAGCCCGCAACAGGCTGGTTTTGCCCGAGCCATTTGGCCCGACAATGGTTACGATCTCTCCAGGTTCTATTGCCATGTCCACATGGCGTAGAATGGTATTTGCACCATAGCGCACGCTGAGATTCTCAACGGTAATAAGTGTCATTTCTACGCCTTTTCGGTGCAGTCTGGGCAAAGCCCCTCGGCTTCTACAACCGTTCGTTCAATCTCGAAACCCGCTGCACGCGCTGCCGCCCCCAAAACGCCCTTGGCCGGGGTCGACTGAGCCTCAGCCACGGCATCGCATTTTCTGCAGATCATGAAGGCCGGAGAATGGGCTGCGCCAGGATTTGAGCAGGCGACAAATGCGTTCAAACGTTCGATCTTGTGCACAAATCCGTTTTGAACAAGAAAGTCGAGGGCCCGGTAAGCCACCGGAGGCTGAGATCCAAAACCCGCGTCGCGCAATCGGTCAAGGATGGCATAGGCCCCAAGCGCCCTATGCTCTTGCAGCAACATCTCCAGAACCTTGTGTCGCACCGGGGTCAGACGCAGCCCTTCCTGTTTGCAGTGGGCTTCCGCTGTGGCCAGCGCGGTCTCAACGCAATGCTCGTGATCATGTTCCTGAAACCCGACCGGGGCCATCTTGTCGACTGGCATGGGTTGCGCGTCACTTGTCATGTTATTCCATATCATGTATGCGGCTCGTAACGTTATAAAATCACACAGAGGGTCTGATGTCCAGAAAGCTTCTCCCAGTATCGATCTCGGCTGCACTTATGGGTGGAACGGCCATGGCGGATGTTCCGAACGTAGCCGTCGATATCGCGCCGGTCCATTCGCTGGTCGCCCGCGTAATGGACGGTGTTGGAACACCTGACCTGATCATCCAGGCGGGTGGCTCGCCCCACGAATACAACCTGCGCCCATCGGAAGCCGCCGCACTGCAAGAGGCAGATCTGGTGTTCTGGATCGGCGAAGACCTGACACCTTGGCTGCAAGACGCGGTCGGGACCCTCGCAGATGGCGCAACCGTCACATCGTTGCTTGACTCGGACGGCACGGTTCGCCTGGATTTCCGCGAAAACGTCTTGTTCGAGGCGCATGATCATGACCGCGGCGACGAGCATGCCGAAGATAGTGAGCATGCGGACGAAGATGAACATGATCACAACGACCACGATGATCACGGTCATGATGCCGAGCATGATCACGAGGATCACGCCAAGCACGACGATCATGACCATGATGACCATGATGACCATGATGACCATGATCACGAAGATCATGCTGAAAACGAAGGGCACGATGATCACCACGATCACGCACATGGCGACCATGACCCCCATGCCTGGTTGTCTCCGGCAAACGCAGAAACATGGCTGAACGTGATTGCGGCGCAACTATCGGCAGCTGATCCGGACAACGCGGGTGCGTATTTTGCAAATGCCGCGGCTGCACGCGAAGAAATGGCGGCACTCTCTGCCGAAGTGGTAGAGACTCTGGAGCCGGTCCGTGGCGGCAGCTTCATCGTGTTCCATGACGCCTACCAGTATTTCGAAGATGCATTCAACTTCCCGGCCTCGGGCGCGATTTCCCTCAGCGACGCATCCGACCCAAGCCCGGCGCGTATTGCCGAAATTCAGGACCGTATCCGCGAAGAGGGTATCGACTGCGTCATGACCGAACCGCAGTTCAACCCCGGAATCGTTGCAACCGTTCTGTCTGGCATCGAAGCCAACACCGGGGTAATGGACCCACTTGGTTCTGATCTTGAGCCCGGCGCGGAACTCTATCCGCAAGTTATCCGCAACATGGCGCATACACTGGCCGAGTGCCTCTAAACCGCAGCCCGGCTGAAGTTGCGATTTCGGCCGGGCCAACCACCTCCTACTGCACGCGACGAACCGGATGCCATACTCCAACCGACTGCGCCCCTGCATCAATTCCCAAGGCGCATTAGGTTTCGTTTCCACCTGCATGTTTTAGCCCGCGTTGTGACAGTGCATTGGACAGCTTGTGTTGTTTTTTTTCTTTTTGTTATGATATCACATAATGAAAATAGGAGAGAATGGTGATTTCCCAGGACGCACAAGACGCAGACCTAACAAAAGACAGACGGTTACCTGTCACTGTTCTGACGGGCTTTCTGGGTGCGGGGAAGACAACGCTCTTGAACGCGGTACTGTCAGAGTCATCTACCGGGAAAATCGCGGTCATCGTGAATGAATTCGGCGAGGCCGGGCTGGACCATGATTTGATCGAATCCGTTGAGGATGAGGTCATCCTGATGCAATCCGGCTGTCTGTGCTGTTCCATTCGGGGGGATCTGGCCGGAACCATCGCAGATTTAATCGAGCGGCGGGACGACGGGCTGCTTAAGTTTGAACGAATTGTAATCGAAACGACGGGTCTTGCTGACCCCGGCCCCATCCTGCAGACGCTACTGATTGATCCCGAACTGGGGCGCAGAACCCGCATGGATGGCTTGGTGACCGTCGTAGATGCAGCCAATGGCCCCGAGACTCTGGATGCGCAGTTCGAAGCGGTCTCACAAGTTGCAATGGCCGATCTGATCCTGCTCAGCAAAACCGATCTTGTTTCCAAGGCGGCAGCGGATGCCTTTGCCAAGCGATTGAATGCGCTCAACCCCACAGCCCGGATCGAGTGCCCCGTCGCTGGCCAGTTCGATCCAAATAAACTCTGGAGGTTGAGTGGCTTGCGCAAGGGTGTAGCTCAGGAAGACGCAATCCTATGGGCGACGCCGACCGCTTCCGCCAAGCCAGGCCCGTTTGCTAACCTGTCCGGGCTGTCCAAGCCCAAACCGGTGACTTTTGCACCGACACATCATCATCCCCGGATCAGTTCCGCCTCGATCATTCTGGATGTACCGATCAAGGACTCGGTTTTTGACTACTGGCTGGACACCCTGGTTGCGCTGAAGGGCCCTGACATTCTGCGCGTCAAAGGAATTGTATTCCTCGAAGGCATCGAGGTGCCATTCGTATTTCACGGCGTACAGCACATCTTCGACCCGCCTGTTCCGCTGAAAAACTGGATCGGGGATGACCGCCGCTCGCGCATCGTGGTCATTGCCCGTGATCTCAGCCGTCCCGAACTGAAGCGCAGCCTCGACATGTTGCGCGCCCATCAACCCAACACCGCAACGAAGGAAGAACTTCTGAGCCATGACTGATACCCGTCTTCCCGTCACCGTCCTGTCCGGCTTCCTCGGGGCCGGAAAAACCACCCTGCTGAACCGTGTGCTGAACAACCGTGAAGGCCGACGTGTTGCCGTGATCGTCAACGATATGTCCGAAGTGAATATCGACGCTGACCTGGTGCGCGCCGAAACCAAGTTGAGCCGCACCGATGAAACGTTGGTCGAGATGTCGAACGGCTGCATCTGCTGCACCCTGCGCGATGACCTGCTGGATGAAGTACGTCGGCTGGCGGCTGAAGGCCGGTTCGACTACCTGCTGATCGAGTCCACGGGTATCTCGGAACCCCTGCCCGTTGCTGCAACCTTTGATTTCCGGGACGAGGATGGCAACAGCCTCTCCGATGTCGCCCGCCTTGACACCATGGTTACGGTCGTTGATGCCGTGAACCTGCTCAAGGACTTCTCCAGCCATGAATTCCTGCATGACCGCGGCGAAACAATGGGCGAAGACGATGAGCGCACTCTGGTGCATCTACTGACGGATCAGATCGAATTTGCAGACGTGGTCATTCTCAACAAGATCGACGATGCCGGGCCGGAACGTACCGATGCCGCGCGAAAGATTATCCGTAGCCTGAATGCGGACGCAGTTATCTTGGAGACAAACCATTCCGACGTCGACAGCGACACCATTCTGGACACCGGCTTGTTCGATTTCGAAGTGGCTCATCAGCACCCAATGTGGGCCAAAGAGCTCTACGGTTTCGCCGACCATGTTCCGGAAACCGAGGAATACGGTGTTTCGTCCTATGTCTACCGCGCACGACAGCCGTTTGAGCCCGAGAAAATTCTGACCCTGCTCAACGGAGACTTGCCCGGTGTGATCCGAGCAAAGGGCCATTTCTGGATTGCGACGCGGCCTGAATGGGTGGCTGAGTTTTCCCTCGCGGGCGCCCTTTCGAGCGTTCAACCGATCGGCACCTGGTGGGCGTCCGTGCCGGATAGCCAGTGGCCCGACCACCCGTCGGTGCTGGACTACATCAAACAGCATTGGACCCAGCCATGGGGCGACCGGCGGCAAGAGATCGTCTTCATCGGAGCGGGTATCGGCTGGCCGGTGCTGAAATCCCGGCTCGACGCCTGTTTGCTGTCAGAGGTCGTCGCACCCGGGCCGGACAATCTGCCAACTGATCTGCCCGATCCGTTCCCGCTGTGGCGCCGGGTGGAGGATGCCGCGTGAACTCTGTCCGAACAGAATTGAAAGATGCGGCGGTGGGTGTCGGTGTTGCCGACACCCCCGAAGGACTGGCAAAAATCGAAATGCCGGGATGCGCCGCGACAATCTGGCGGCGTCAGCCTGGTATCGGGTTTCAGGCATGGGTCGACGCGCTCGACCCATCAAAACTTCCCAGCGCGCGGCTCATCCTGCGTCCGGAGGCAATACCAAATGCCGCACAGCATTTATGCGACATCGCGGGTATGGAAGACACGGCTGAGCGCAGCTGGTTCCAGAACGATATCGCCGATTTAGCCGCACATTTCGCCAAGATGATGCGCGCGCCTTTATTGCGCCTACGTCTGGACACGATCACCACCAACGCCTGCCGGAAGTTCCACATCGACGCAATCTATGCCCGCCTGATCTGCACCTATCGGGGCACAGGCACACAATACGGAATTTCGACAGATGGCGCAGACCCAAAGCGGGTTTTCACTGTCCCGACCGGCGCGCCGATGGTCATGCGCGGCACACTCTGGCCGCAGAATCCACCCGTCGGCCTGGTGCATCGCTCGCCACCGATCGCGGGTACGGGCGAAACGCGTCTGATTCTTGTACTGGATCCGGTTTTTGACATCGACGAGGCCGAATGATGGGCCGCAATCTTGGTCAGACAAACCTCCGGAAACGGCGTCGCCGAGAGGACCCGATGCGCGAATTCGACCGCCTTCCCCCAGTTTTACGCGCGTGGGTGGCGCAAGCCTCCCTGCCCTGGCGTCCACGCTCAGTTCTTCGAGCCTACAACAATGCACTGGCTCGGACGGGTGACCAAAGGCATGCGCTGGAGGAGTTGAGACGCCTTGAGTCTGTGCTCTTAGCAAAAGACACGGTAAAAGCGACAGCCATGTGATCACCACCGGATGATGATGGGGCCTATCGCCAATTTACCCACAGGCGGATCGGGCAAATGGTGCAGCGATGGTCAGTATGTGCTTGATGGATCCTGCTGTGCTAAAGTGGTCTTGGCCATGCCCAGGTGATACATGTATCAACACTGACCGGTAGGCGGATTTTATCACTGCCAAAACAGGCGCACGGGTCGGCGATGCCTGCAGGATCTTTATGCCCAGTGGGTTGTTGCAAATGATTTGCACCCTGGACTTGATGGGCACCAAACAATTTTGCTGAGATTACCTCTGGCGTGATCCCTGTGAATTGACCAATCCCAAGTGGATGTCGTGTCGGAAAGACTGTGGAAACGGTATCATTCTGTTCGCATCTTCATCCCATAGTCGCCACCGCAAACAATCCACAGAGTCCTTCAGCCCTATGGCCGCGCTGTTCCATTCATCGGCTATTGCGTCATTGCATTCCTTCAGGCGATAGCACGGGATCTTTGCATTGTAGTGATGCAGATCGTGAAACCCAAAATTCAAGAGTACAAAATCAACAAGAACTCCCAGCCGGAGTGAACTTGCACCATTCAAAGCCGCGGCATGAGCGTTTTTTTCACCTGAATCCCGCCAATAGGTTTCTTCGAAATTGTGACCAACGTAGACGACGAAAATGCCAAAACTGCCCGCAAAGACACTCCCCAGGATCAGGGCAAAAAACGCCCACCACCCCAAGAATGAAATCACCAGGAACCAAAATCCAAACATTGCGATATTCTGAAGCAACACATCCCGAACACTGACTTTCAGCGTATTTCTGGGCCAGCGGTACTGAACAAAGTAGACCAGCAGCGGCCCAAGAAGGAACAATGTGATCGGATGCCTGTAGATGCGATAGAACAGTTTTTGGGAAACGGGCGCGGCCTCATATTCGCGCCGTGTCATTACAAAAACCTCGTGGACATCACGGTGCTCCAGATCACCGAGGTGCAAGTGGTGTAAATTGTGATTGTACCTCAGGACACTGTGCGCAATTCCCGAAAAAATCGACAGGCAGTTGCCGAGAAGATCGTTCAGTTTTCGATCCGAGAAATAGCTATAGTGCCCACAATCATGCTGGATCGAGTAAAGCCTCAGAATACCTGCTCCGAAGAGAAGCGCGCCACCAATCAGCGCCAACCAGGATCCGGCAAAGACGACGGGAACACCCAACCCAAGCGCGACAATAATCACACTGATCGCCAAGGCTTTGCAGGCCGACCAATCGTCTGCTTGTGCAAACTCGCGCGGAACTTTGATCGAGTTCATACTTAATCGCTGCGTAAAATCTGCCAATTTGGAAGCACTGTGCCATCAACAACCTGATCTTAGCAAGTGTCGGGCCACCCATCGATTGCCTGGTAACAAAACCTGTCTTGGTGCGGTGATCGCGCGGACAGGACTTTATATCACTGGGATCCGCGGGAAAACTCCAGAAACATGTAAGGCTGAATGTTTTCAACAGGCCCGAGGCGAAACACTTGCGTTAGGCCAAGTGCCTTTGCTGTGCGCCCAACCTTGTTGAACACTCCGATGTGCTTCTGGAACACAGGATCGGTGTTGAACCGGTCGATCATCCGGTCCGTTATCTCGTGCCGCACACGCAAGTTCAGCGGTAGCCCTGACAGATGCCGCTTGATCTCGGACAACCGGACAAAGTTCAGACTGTTCCACAGACCATGAACCCCATAGGTATCTTCGACCCAGTCAATGCGCCGTCGGAACAGTCGCCCGGTGGTCGCCTTTGAGCCGATTACAGGGATGTTGAAATGCGGCTCGTAAGGGAACCCATAGTTAGGGCACAGCACGACGCAGCGCCCTTTTGGTTTCAGGAGTCGCGGCAACCTATCCAAAAAGTGCCTCCAGTCCGGAAGATGCTCCAGCACGTTGACCAGATAGACCAGATCATACGCTTGTGAGGCGTCATAATCCTCGTAGGCCGAACGGTGTATCCTGGCACCCAATCCCTGGGCATGTTGCAGTACACCTTCCATTGCCTCAAAACCTTCGGCAAAAGGTTCGATCCCTTCCAGGCTGACGTTTGGGTGCCTTTGCCCCAGTAACGTAAGCAGTATTCCGGCGCCGCAACCGACTTCAAGCGCACGCGCGCCCGGCGGCAGGGCTGCAATCTCAGGGTCGAGGTTTTGGAAATGAAACCGAGCGGCGCTAAGCCAGATTTCTTTCAACGGAAAATCGAACCTTGCGAAATCGTCCAGAACCTCATCGATCAAAAAAGGCCTTTCTCGGCGGTTCAACGAATGCATACTGATCCCGACATGGTAAGTTTCGGAAATTGATAGAACAATGTGTTGGAGTGGGCCAGCTTCTTATACGATCGCAGCCGTGGGGGTCGTCGCCACAGTAAAGGCAATACGTCAGGGCGACAGCGCCTTGCTCTGGTCTCCGCTGGTGTATTTTACCGCGATAGAGGTGCTACAGGGGTATTCCTATTCGGTGGAAGGCCAATGTGCCCTGCCCCAGAACCAGGTCGCTACACTGCTGGCTTATGTACACATAGCGTTCCAGCCATTGTTTACCTGTATCCTGGCGCTTTATTTCATCCCCAGCGACGTGCGCCGAATGATCACGCCGGTTGTTCTGGGCATCGGCGCACTGACCGGAGCGTATCTGTTGATACAAATCTATCCCTTCGAATGGGCCGGCGCGTGCAGACCCGGCCGACTTTTGTGCAGCGACCACCTGTGCGTGAAAAAGGAAAGCTGGCATATCGGCTGGCACTTGCCGCTGAACGACCTTGGAGAACGCCTGCCCGCCACAATATTCGGGCGGCAATACGATCTGAATTTCCCGGTTTACTTCACCGTGATGTTCATACTTCCGGCCTTGTTGGGGGCGTGGAAAGTAGCAGGTTTTCAGCTGTTGATCGGACCGACGCTGGCCTGGGCAACAGCATCCAGCCCAACGGAAATTCCCGCCATTTGGTGTCTGTTCTCGCTTGGAATTGTGATGGTAATTGTCTTCACGCCGCTACGGGAATTCCTGTTCGTGAAATCCTGGCCGTTATGGGATGTGCTGCGCAGGGTGAACGGTAGATACAAAAGAACACTCTAGAAACCGAACAACCCGTTCACCCGCGCATCACCATTTCTCCCCTCATTATGCTTGCGATCTGAACGCGTTCTGCGCCGAACACTCAGACCCCCCCTTGAGCTTTTGAGAGTCGAAAACCCAAACCGACGCGGCCTTATGCCGTATCTTCCTCAACCAGTTGATAAAGAACCCATTCTTCCGACAGCCCCTTCAGCGGTTTTGACCCCATCTTGGTGAATTCCAGACCTGATCCAAGAACCAGATCACGTACGGTGCTGGAAACCCAGACATGTCCGCCCGGTGTGAGGCTGAGAACACGGGCCGTAATAGCAATCGCGATTCCGGTCACGTCGTTCACGGTTCGCAAGCATTCGCCCGCGTGAATCCCGGTGCGAATCTTGAGGCCAGACTTACTTGCCGCGGCCTGAAACTCCCGGGCACAGGCCATCGCAGCACTGGGTCGCGGGAATGCCGCGAGCAACCCATCCCCCATCAGTTTGATTAACGAACCGTCGTGCTGGGCAACGGTCCGGATTGCGGCCGCATCAAGGCAGTCCATGATGTCCCGCCATTTCGCATCGCCAAGGCGTGCAATAATTTCGGTCGAATTCACTACGTCGGTCATCATGATCGTGATCAGGAGACTGTCGTTTTCGCTTTCTCCAGAGCAAAGCGAAATGTTCTCTTCAAAAGTCTGGTCAATCAGGTTGCCTTGATCTGACTGGGTCTTGCCCGGCTGGGTCGGAAACCTTTTTACAACCGACGGATTGTCTCGGTTCATATCTATCACACCCAAAGAACCAAGGTTCTTCCAAGGACTCAACGGCTCGGGCATCTCAGGGTAATCAACAGGCTCAATAATTGAAAAAGAAGTATTCAGCATTTGTGCACCACAAAATAAGGTATTTGCACAGCAGGCTACTTGCATATTGTCAACAAGCCGCGACGCAAATGTTAATGAGATGTTAACAGCGGCTGGTTTAGCGCACGCTAGGCTTGTGCCTCACCGGATACATACTCCAAAAAGAGGTTAGAGCACAGCGGGCCGCGACATCCATCCATGTGAAATCGCGTATCGAAACATAGTGTTGAGGACTGAACCTTGAAAAAGCTGAATGTACTGTTGGTAGAAGATGATCCGTCACTGCTCGCTTTGACGTCTGCGCTTCTCAAGCCTCATTTCAGCGTCCTGCAGGCGTCTAATGTCGCTGATGCCCGCACGATCCTTGCCTCAAAAACTGTAGATATTGCGCTGCTTGATCTGGGGCTGCCGGACGAAGACGGCTTGGTGCTGGCGCGTTCGATGCGGGCGAAATCGGCGCAGCCGCCTATCATTTTTGTCTCCTCCAGAGACAGCGCCAGTGACAAGATCAGCGGGCTGGACATTGGGGGCGACGATTACCTCACCAAGCCTTTTGATCCTGATGAGCTTTTGTCGCGTATCAACGCGGTTCTGCGGCGGACGAATGCCCATGCGTCGACACCTCGCCGGGAAACCCGGGTGCGCCTTGGCGAAGTGGAAATTGACCTAGACACCCGGCAAGTGTGGAACGAACAGCTGGAAACGACTCCGTTCACCCGCGCCGAATTCGATGTGTTGATGGCGATTGTCAATGCAAACGGACGCGTCTTGTCCCGCGCCGTCCTATTGGACGCTGTTGCTCTGTCGCCCGATCATGATGCCGGTGAGCGCACAATCGACGCATTGGTAGCGAAAATTCGGAAAAAGCTTTCGAGCGGGTGTGATGGACCCAAAATCATCTCAACTGTCCATGGTGTCGGCTATCGGCTGGGGCTGGTGAGAACTTGACGCCGCGCGCATACATATATGACGAGCCTATCAACGCGCTTACCCAAAACTTCGTTGATAGGACTGTCGAGGGCAAATACCGCGAGTGGTATTTCGAATCCACGCGCGGTCAATTCCGAACGGCTTTGTTGTTCGGGGCATCTTTCTACGTCGTTTTCGCCTTTCTGGAAGTCTTTGTCCTGCATACGCGCACGTTTTCTGGGCAGGATCTAGCGGTCTGGGGCGCCAGGCTTTTCATCATCTCTTTCATCTTTGGACTTTTCTTTTTCTCCCACAAACTTCCCGCGCGCACGCTGCCCGTCATCATTTCAACGGGATGGTCTTTGATGTATCTGGTTATCTGGGCCGCGTTTGCGTTTTCGGGCGACCATGAGTCGAAAGATTTCCTGTATCGGTTTGCGCTGATCAGCCTGGCGGGCACTGTATTCCTGCCCTTTGTTTTTTCCCATTCGGCAGCGCTGCAGCTTCTGCTTTTTGTCCCGGTATCCTATTATCTGGTTTTTGATAATTCCGGCGCCAGCAGCGGCATCGACACTTGGATCGGTCCTTCCTTTGTTCTTTGCTCAGTGGTTCTGATCGGCCTGTATGCAAAGTTTTTCTCGGAAAGGACGTTACGGGCAAACTTTGTTCAAAGCGTTTATCTTGAAAAGGCGCGCAACGACGCGGAAAAGGCAAATGAAGCAAAATCGCAGTTTCTGGCAACCGCAAGCCACGAGCTACGTACACCGCTGAACGGCATCGTCGGGAATATCCGGCTGATCAAACTGACGCCGCAAGACCGCGCGTCGCTGGATCAGAGGCTGGACGAAATCGAACGCTCCAGCCTTGCGATGAGAAATCTCATCGATGACGTTCTGAACATCGCAAGGCTGGAAGAAAAAGCCGAAGACCTCGTTTTTCAAACTTTCAACCTGTCTGAAATCCTTCAGGATCTGGAGGCCGTACTTCGCCCCCTCGCCCGTTCAAAAAATCTGCAACTGATCATCCCTCAGTTCGACGATGGTGTTTATCTCAGTGGCAATAGTGGTCACCTGAGACACATCTTGCTGAACCTGCTTGGGAATGCGGTGAAATTCACCCAAGAGGGCTCGGTGACCTTGTCGTTTGAGCAATCAAAACAGTCCGTGGCCTTCACAGTCAGCGACACCGGGATCGGTGTGCCCGAGGATCAGGTTGCCAGTATTTTTGAACCGTTCACGCAAGCATCGAACTTTGACTCCCGCAAAACAGGGGGGACCGGGCTGGGGCTTTCGATCGTGCGCGGACTTGTGTCCTCACTGGAAGGGCAGGTCTCCGTGAAAAGCAGCCTCGGCGAAGGAACGGTTTTTCGGGTAGAAGTCCCGTTTCAGGCCGCACCGGCCCCGTCGCCTCAATCCGAGGCAGCGGGGATGGCCGTTACTGTGGGTGCACAGCAGAATGTGCTGATTGTCGAAGACGATCCCACGAGTATGGAAATCCTCAAGAGTCTGCTGGAGCGAGACGGGCATGAAGTCACTGCAGCCGCAAATGGCCGTGACGCGAAAGAGGTGTTCCGGCCAGACGAGGTTGATTGCATCCTGACTGATATACGTCTTCCTGATACGACGGGCGTTCAACTGGCCCGCGACCTTAAAGGAATTGCAAAGGTCAAGCGGCCCGAAAAGACGATTGCGACCATAGCCGTAACTGCGAACGTAATGCCCGAAGATCTTGATGAGTATACAGCAGCAGGTTTCGACGCGGTCGTCTCCAAGCCGTTGGATGAACGTGTTCTGTACGGTGCGATCCGGGCGTCGATCGAGAAACGTCCCTCGGACACCCCATACGTATCCTCACAGTCAGAAGTCACCAAGGCGCGCCTCAGCAAGTTCTTGAGCGGTGAAGAAATGGAGCAGGTCTTTCTGGCGTTCAGGGAGTCATTGGAGGAGTGCCACTCACAGCTCGAAAAAGCGCAGAAACAGGGTGATCGGGATCGGATAGAGTTTCTCGTTCACCGAGTTTATGGCAGTGTGTCGAGCTTTGGTGAAACTGAACTTGCGAACATGGCAAAATCTGTCGAGGCGCTTTTGCAAAGTGGTACTGAAAACTATGGCGTCGAGTTGAAAGAGTTGATCGATTCATGTGGGGCTGTGTTGAAGAACCTTAAAAAGCGAACAGCTTGATATGTTGCGCACTAACACCCAACCTTCCTCCGCGCAGGCATAGGCCCCCGCCTTTTTTCAGATTTGCCGGTCAATGCTTGGACGCGCACAGACCGACGGGCTGGTTTCGGGACAGGGTCACCATGGCTCTGCAGGACCTCCCCTTAAAATGCCGTCAAAAGCGACGCCCCGCACGCCCCAAGAATGGGGAGCGCAATGAACCCAACAAGAAAAAATCAGGCATTAGTCAAAGGTACAGATGTTGCATACTAAAGCGTGCAAACCGACCAACTCCTTCTTGAGTATGCAAACTTTGCATTCTTCGTGATCATCGACATGATTTTAAACCTCTTTTAGCTCTCGCATACATCTTTGGACCCATGAAGGCGCTCAGCAATATGTCGTTAGTTGATCTCAATTCACTCGTCTCTGAATTTTTGAAATATTGAATAAGGAGCGGGCCCTGTCAGGTTGCGCCTGCAATCAGGCCTCTCTCAGGATGGAAAACCCCAATGGCACAAGATCTCGTTGCTCAACTGGATGACAAGTTGCGAGCAAAGCGTGAATCCTTCGACAAACTTCCCCTGATCGACGTAGCTCCGCTGCTGGACGGCAGCGACAAACAAAAAGTGGCAAAGGAAATTCGCTGGGCACTGTCGAACGCCGGCTTCATGTATGTAAAGAACCACGGCATCGCGCAGGATTTCGTCGAACAGGTCTTCGACGTCACCCGTCGTTTCTTCGACTTGCCGATGAAAGATAAGATGAAGCTGCATGTCAGCAACTCGGACGTGGCGCTGCGC
Organism: Ruegeria sp. YTSC199; assembly: GCF_059609725.1. Taxonomy (NCBI): domain Bacteria; kingdom Pseudomonadati; phylum Pseudomonadota; class Alphaproteobacteria; order Rhodobacterales; family Roseobacteraceae; genus Ruegeria; species Ruegeria sp. YTSC199. The sequence goes on along the minus strand of NZ_JBXWMF010000012.1, from coordinate 54,917 downwards.
GGCTACATCGAACCCTATGGAGAAAACACCGATCCGACCAAGACCAAGGACCTGAAAGAGTGTTTTGATATTGGGCCCGAGTGCGAAGCATTGGAGGGCCCATTTTTCGGGCCCAATCAATGGACGGACAGGCTGCCGGAATTTCAGGAACTTGTTTACAGCTATCACCAGAAAATGGTCACGTTGTCCAAACAGCTTCTGGGTGGCATCGCGCTGAGTTTGGGCCTGCCGGAAACCCACTTCGAAAGCCTGATGAATGATCCGATCAGCATCCAGCGTCTGCTCCACTACCCACCGCAAAACGGCATGATAGATGAAAAGATCATCGGTATCGGCGCGCATACCGATTATGGCAACCTGACCATTCTTGCACAGGATAATGTTGGCGGTCTTCAGGTGATGAACCGCGAAGGCAATTGGGTCGAAGGTTCTCCGATCCCCGGGACCTTCGTGATCAATATCGGAGACTTGATCCAGCGTCTGACCAATGATGTCTATCTGGCCAACATGCACCGCGTCATCAACACGTCGGGTCGTGAACGTTATTCGATCCCATTCTTCATTGATGCCGACTATGAAGCGGTGTTCACGCCCTTGGACACGTGCATCTCTGAAAACAACCCGCGTCGCTATGAAAGCGTCACGTGCGGGGCACATAAGTTCGGCCGCTTCGCGGCCAGCTACGCCCATCTGAAAGAAGCTGTTTAAACAGAGAGGTGCAAAAAAGCACCCATCAAACCGATGGCCGGAATAGGCGGGGTTCAGAAGCTTGAATAAATACCCGATGTTCCGGCCATCGCCTTATTTCAGTTTCTGCCACCTATTCGACCGCGGATCCGGCAAACCACAGAATTCCCATATTTCATTAATCACCTCAGACCAAATTTCTGCTTAAGATGAAAGCGCTGCATTCATCCGTCAGTTCCTGAAACCGCGTTTTTTCCTTAACGTACAAATAGACCTGCCTTTTATCAGGCAGGTCCGACAGGGCACGAAAAGCTGTGGTTTCTGGAATAAAACGCGCGACAGTTTGCGGGAGCACGGTCACCCACTTGCCCGTTCTGACCATGGTGACGAGCGAATGCGTGTTGTGAATAGTGACATCGGCATCTGCAATCGCCTCCACAAACTTCGGTGTCTGAATGAGATCACACAGGGCATTTCTTACGAATGCGGCGGCCATCACATCATCCAGAGTTGGCGGAGACGGTCTTGTGATAAGTGGGTGATCCGCCGCACACACGAGCCCGAAATGGTCCTCGAACAGGGGAATGGCCTTGGTACCTTTCAATGGATGGAAACCCGAAGCGATACCGATGTCCGCTTTGCCCTCAACAAGCGAATCCAGCACCTGTTGCGTATCCGTGTCCCGCAATTCGACCTTCAACCCGGGAAAACAGGAAGTCATGTGTTCAAGAACCGCAGGAAAGACCAACGCGGCGACCGACGGAACCGACACTATGCGCATCAGACCATGGGTTGCGTCCGCGACCGCTTCGATAGACTGCACCGTCTGATCGAACTGGCGAACCTGTTTCAATGACATCTCAAACACCTGCTCTCCCAGGGCGGACAGATGGGTTTTTCGTTCTCCTTCAAACAGCTTTTTGCCCAAATGGCTCTCAAACTGCTTGAGCGTCATCGAAACGGCCGATTGTGTGCGACCCAAACGGTCGGCAGCTTCGGTCAGGTTGCCTGTTTGCGCGACCGTACAAAAGCAGCGCAGCATTTCTATCTTGATGGCCATACTTCAATTTTCCTGAAGCTTCTTTCAGCTGTTTGAGTTTGACTGATGCGTGTCGCAAAGTCCATTCTGCGCCAGACCAATTATGACATGGGGCCTGTTGTGACCAACCTGAACCTGATCGCCGGCGAATGGCTGGCCGGTGAAACCGAAATCGAAAACCGCAATCCTTCGGATCTGAGCGACCTGATCGGCCAGTTTGCGCAGGCCAGTGCGGATCAGCTTGAGGCAACCTTGGATCGGGCGCGTATCGCTCAGGCCGAATGGGCGGCTTATGGGCTTGAGCGCAAACAGGCGGTGCTGATGAATATCGGCACCGAACTGATGGCCCGCGCCGAAGAGTTGGGAACCCTCCTCAGCCGTGAAGAGGGTAAACCGCTGGCCGAGGGCAAAGGCGAAGTGTTCCGCGCCGGGCAGTTCTTCACCTACTATGCTGCCGAGTGTTTGCGCCAAATCGGCGAGAACGCGGATTCAGTGCGCCCCGATATCGAGGTCGATGTCCGCCGCGAGCCGGTCGGCGTTGTAGCCGTCATCAGCCCGTGGAACTTTCCGACAGCCACGGCCTCCTGGAAGATTGCCCCGGCGCTTTGCTACGGCAATGCGGTGGTTTGGAAACCTGCCAACATCACACCGGCTTCGGCAGTCGCCCTGACCGAGATCATCAACCGGCAGGACATTCCCAAGGGCCTGTTCAGCCTTGTCATGGGATCGGGCCGGTCGATCGGACAGCGGCTGGTGGAAAGCCCCAAGGTCAACGCCATCTCGTTCACCGGCTCTGTCCCGGTTGGCAAGGGCATCGCCGGGGCGGCCATTCAGAACCTGACCAAGGTGCAGATGGAAATGGGATCGAAAAATGCGCTGGCCGTCATGGACGATGCCGATCTCGACCTTGCTGTCTCGCTCGCGCTGGGTGGTGCCTTTGGCGGCACCGGTCAGAAGTGCACGGCATCCTCTCGGCTTGTGGTCCATGCTTCCGTTCATGATGCCTTTGTCGAAAAACTGGTGGCAGGTGCCAAGGCGATGAAAGTGGGTCACGCACTGGAAGATGGAACTCAGATGGGGCCTGTCGTCAGCGCACAGCAATTGGCTGAGAACCTCGCTTATGTCGATCTGGGCAAGTCCGAAGGCGCAGAATTGGCCTGCGGTGGCCAGCGCTTGGACATGCCTCATGATGGCTACTACATGAGCCCGGGCGTATTCCTGAACACCACCAACGACATGCGCATCAACCTGGAAGAGATGTTCGCGCCGCTGACTTCGGTCATCAAGGTGGGCAGCTATGACGAGGCTCTGGCCACCGTCAACGACACCAATTTTGGCCTAACCTCGGGCATCGTCACGCAAAACCTGGCCCGCGCCACGCATTTCCGCCGCAACGCACGAACTGGGGTCGTGGCTGTGAACCTGCCCACCGCAGGCACCGACTATCACGTGCCTTTCGGAGGACGTGGCGACAGCTCTTACGGTCCCCGCGAACAGGGTAAGGCCGCGGCCGAGTTCTACACGACGGTCAAAACCGCTTATATCAGCGCAGGAAAGCCCGTGTGATGCGGATCGACGGGCTGCAATACGCCAATTGGTCCGAGAAGATCTTTCGGCAATTGCGCGAGGGCGGCGTGGACGCAATCCACGTCACTATCGCCTATCATGAGAACTTCCGCGAAACTGTTCTGAACTTTGAAAAATGGAACCGGTGGTTCGAGCAATACCCCGATCTGATCATGAAAGGGTTGTGGGCCAGCGACATTGACAAAGCCCACGAAACCGGACGCACGGCGATCTTTTTTGGCTTCCAGAATCCGTCGCCCATCGAAGACGACATAGGCTTGGTCGAAATCGTGCACACACTGGGCGCCCGGTTCATGCAACTGACCTACAACAATCAATCCCTGCTGGCCACGGGATGTTATGAAGCCGAAGATACCGGCATCACCCGCATGGGTCGCCAGGTGATCAAGGAAATGAACCGTGTTGGCCTTGTTGTAGATATGAGTCACTCGGCAGACCGGTCCACCATTGAAGCGGCTGAACTGTCTGAACGCCCGATCGCTATCACGCACGCAAACCCGCATGAGTGGTCACCTGCACTGCGCAACAAGCGCGATGCGGTGATCCAGGCAGTGACCGAAAACGGTGGGATGATGGGATTTTCGATCTATCCTCATCACCTGAAGGACAAGTCGGACTGCACGTTGGACAGCTTTTGCGAGATGATCGCCCGTACGGCTGAGAAATACGGTGCAGAGCATCTCGGGATCGGCACGGACTTATGTCAGGATCAGCCCGACAGTGTTGTCGAATGGATGCGGGTTGGGCGCTGGTCCAAACAGATCGACTATGGCGAGGGATCGGCCAGCAACCCGGGCTTCCCTTCGATGCCAGCATGGTTTCGGGACAACCGCGACTTTGGAAATATAGAACAAGGGTTGCGCGCGACCGGTCTGAACAATGACGAAGTGGCCGGTATCATGGGGGGAAACTGGTACAGGTTCTTTGCCGAGAACTTCGCTGCCCGGGGGAAGCCGAATGGAAACACAGGCGCAAATTCACATTGACCGACGAGACCCCGCCACCGTCATGCGGTTATCGCGATTGGGTTCACTACACCAATGTCGTCTGAGCTTCATGCGACAGCTGACCCGCCGCATGGCGCAGGAGAACTGGTCGTTTTCACGCCCCGTTTTCGACATTGATGCCAATGGCGTCGGCACTGCGGTCTACACCGCCCACGGCCCGGAAAGGGAGTATTCGCTGGTTGCCTTCGCGCATGACCTCCCGCCCGAGAAACGCTCGGACCGTGTGATTGCCGACGCCTGGGACGCCACATTCGCCCTGTTTGATGGCATCCCGACCGAGGCGGATATTGAGCGTCTTTCGAAAAACGTCCCCTTGCAGGAAGCCGGGCGCGTCAGTGAGACCGAACTGTCCTTATCTCGCGCCAACCGCTCGGTCCGGCTTTGGGAACATGTCGTTGATGCTCTGGCCGCAGGGCAGCAACCGGATGAGCAACGAATATACCAGGTCGGTTATCTGATGCGAACGACGGCCGTCTATGGTTCGGGCAAGTTTGGAGCAGCTGATCGCGAAAAGATCGCAAACCGCCCGGAAACGAGCGCTCCCTTTCAGGCCGAGATGCTGTCGGTTTTTTTGACCCGAGCCTTCGTGCGGGATCTGGTGCAACACATGGCCAACGCCAAAGGCGGCGATCAGGCGGCGAATCTGGACCCGGACATTGCCCGTTGGTTGGGCATTGGTAATTCCACGGGTCTCGGTATGGCGCCGTTCATTGTCAACCATCCCGTTCTGTTCAACAACTGGGTTATGGCGCGGGAAGAGGCGATTGCACGCGTCCGTTCGGTGGAAACTGCATCTGCTGCCGAGATCGACCACTTCCGCCAGATTTTCGAACGCAGTCAGCTTTCGATGACTTGGTGGCGGTCTGACCATCCCATCCAAATCGAAAAACTGGCGGCGTTGAAAGCTGACCTGCAGGCGATCTCGGATTACCTGAACCAGGGCGGTTTGACTGGCAGCCACCCCTGGGACCGGCTGGTGAGCTGGTCGCGAACCGCACTCAGCGAAGAAGGGCAGGAATATCTCGCCTCGCTGATCCTTGAATCATACGGAGATCTCGTGGACGGGCTGGCCTCGTGCATGGCTGACGGCAATGCCGAGGCATTTGTGATCGACGGGGCGATGCCGATCAGCGAAGTACGTAACCTGATCCGGGGCGTCTTTGGGTGGGCGCTGGATCTGAATTGGGTATCCCGTGAAAACTGCGCCCGGGCTTGGTACGTGTCCGAAGAGAAACTGGAACCCCGTATGGGTGAACGGTTCGAAGAACCCATTGAGGACTATGAGCAGCCGTTGGCCCCCGCACGGGACGCCGCGGCGGCCCACGCGGCACTGAGCGAATGGGACGAAGCCCAGCCAATTGCCAGTTTTCTGCTGCGTCACCCGGAACATCGCCACACCGTCCGGCGCGCTCAAATGGCCCGAACCGCACCTTATGGCGAAATTCGTGACAACACGATCAGCGCAGCAGTGGTGCCCCTCGACATGTTGCGGGCAAAGCTGTCGTTCTTCGGGGCTACGCATTTCGATCCGCGTTCAGACCGCTGGGTTCGCATTTGCATGTATGCCGGAGCGCCTTACCCCGAGGAACTGACCATCGAGAACGCCGATCTTTGGGTTTATCCGGAGGTGTCCGCATGAGCTTTTCAATGAATGAGGTAGAGGCAACGGCCAAACGCGCCACGCGCGGGGCGGGCTATTCCTGGGGACAGGCGGAAGAGGCGTCAAAAGCGGCACGTTGGCTGTGTGTCCAAGGTCTGGATGGTGCCGGGGCTCTTGCCCGGTTATTGAAGCTCGGGTTGGCTTCGGAGCTTGCCGCGCACCGTCCCCGGCAGGCTAATGGCCCGTGGCGAGGCGATGACGTCTTGTGCCCACTTTCGGCAGGGCCTCTATTATCCGACAGCGCCTATTTGCTGAACACTGGCCCGGTCGAGATGAGCGACGTTGTTGCGCCGGTTCTCCTGTTGCCCTTTGCCGCCAACGCGGCACACGTTATGCAATGCTGGATAAGCGTCGAGATCGACGGGGCGCTGGCGGAAACAGATGGCGATCACCTGGCAGCCCCCGACATTTTGCCGGAGACGGCCGGGCGGGTCACCGTTTCGCCGGGTGTTGCGCCCGAGACCTTGCGCAACCGGCAAACGCGCGCGCAGCCCGCGCCGGAAGATTGGGATATTCTGAACCGAATTGCCCACCGAACCTACGCCCCCGCAACCGAGGAATCCCGCCTGCTGGGCGCAGGGGCCGGGCTTTCCGACAACGACTGAAGAGAGATCCAAGTGACCGAAACCCGGACCCTAACACTCGCCGAAATAGAAGACCTTTCCTTCCGCGCTCTGGTCGCGGCCGGAACATCCGAGGCCAACGCCCGCCCGCTGGCACAGGCGACCGCCGCGACCGAGGCCGATGGCGTCGCAAGTCACGGTCTGGCGTATATCCCGATCTATTGTGAGCATGTGCAATGCGGTAAGGTCGATGGGCTGGCAAAGCCTGTACTGTCACACCCCAGACCGGGTGTATTGACCGTTGATGCCGCAACCGGCTTTGCCCATTCCGCCGTTGTTCTGGGGTTTGACGCTCTGATCGCAGCCGCACGTGAACAGGGCGTGGCGGTTCTGGCCATCAAGAACAGCTACAATTGCGGCGTTCTGGGGTATCACACATACAGACTTGCGCAAGCCGGGCTGGTCGCGCTGGGGTTCACCAACGCACCGGCCTCGATTGCCCCGTCCGGTGGCTCGAAACCTGTCGTGGGCACCAATCCGTTTTCTGTCGCGGTTCCGGGGACCGATGGGCAACCAGCGTTGCTGATCGACCAAAGCGCAAGCACGATCGCCAAAAGCGAAGTCATGAAACATGCGCGCGAAGGCAAGCCGATCCCGGTTGGCTGGGCGTTGGACGCCGAAGGCAACCCGACCACCGATCCCGAGGTTGGCCTCAAGGGGTCAATGGCACCGTCAGGAGGATACAAAGGTGTCGGCGTCGCGCTGATGGTCGAGGTTCTGGCAGCGGCGTTGACCGGGGCCACATTAGGGATCAATGCCTCGCCATTTTCGGGAACGGCAGGTGGTCCGCCGAAAACTGGCCAGTTCTTCATAGCCATAGACCCGGACGCGACGGCCGGAGGATCGTTCGAGACAGGTGTCGCCGGTCTGATAGAGTCCATTCGCTCTCAGGACGGGGCGCATCTGCCCGGTGACGGTCGTGGGGCTAAACGTCTGGCAGCCCACAAAGAGGGTGTCGCAGTGAACACGGCAACGCTGTCCAGGATTGAGGCGCTCTTGCGCTAGATGATCGGTACGGCGGGATTTCACTCTGCCACCTTTCGGGACCCGCATGGCCCACGAAAACATATGGATTCATGGACTGGCCGCCAAGCACTCATCCCTTGGCGGCAGAAGCCCATTTGTCCGACTGATGCAGGATCAGCGACCCAAACCCGGAAAACGCAATCAGCACGAGGCCCGACAGCGAATAAGCATCCGGCCAATCTCCGAAAACGAGAATCCCAAGAACCGTTGCAGACACCAATTGGCTGTAAACCAACGGCGCAATGAGGCTGGCCTCGGCGGTTTTGTTTGCGATCACCAACAGGTAATTGCCCGCAGCGGAACCAACGGCGCTCAACAGGATCAACGCAGCGACCGAGAGGTCTGGCACAGGAAACTCCGCTGTCAGACCCAGCGGCGACAGTAGCACCGAACCAATTAGGAGTTGCGACATCAGCAGGAACCGGGGCCGATAAGCACCCGCCAACGTTCGCGTCATCACCAGAAACGCTCCGTAACATCCACCGGCTGCAAGCGCGAAAATCATGCCGGAAGACACGCCAAAGCCCGGCTTCACAACCAGCATTACCCCAGCGAATCCAATTGCCAGCAGCATGCTGCGGCGGCCCGACGGCTTTTCGCCCAGAAACAGGATGGCGAGGACATATGACACTACCGGCCCGATAAAAAATGCACCAAAGACATTGGCAATCGGTTCGGTTCGTAACGCCGTCAGGATGCAGCAAATCCCGCCGGTGATAAAACACGCCCGCAACAGAACACGCCAGTCTCGGAAACTTGGGAAGTCTTTTGCCGAGAGCCCACTGAATGGCAATAACAGAATTGCGCCCAGGGCAAAGCGCGACCAAGCAACGACGACCGGATCGACACCGCTGCTGGTCAGAAGCTTTCCCGCGGTGTCACCGATCACGACAAAGGTCACCGCAGTGAAAACAATCAAGGCAAGTTTAACAAGACTTGGCGATGTCACAGTTGATGCGCCTCTGAATACCGCGTGAGTTGCTTTGCCACGCCTCGCGCAGAGGCAGTATCCGCCCACTCGACTACCATCTTCTGGTCGATATCTCGGCCAATCCCGGCCAGATCCGCATACCGCTGTCACGTCGCGCCGGGGCCACCCGTTTGTGATCCGTCATTTTGCCAACCTTCTTCTTGCACTGCGTAGCCGACGATCTTGGCATCCAGGTCGTGAAGACATTCGCCCAAGGTCGCGATCCGGTCTTGCACCTTATTTCCATGGGTTTCCAGTATTGCCTGACGCTGTGGGCCGGTGTGATCCCCCTCGACGCGTAAAGCAGCGAACTGACTCTTGGAGAATTCACAGGTTTTCATTGCAGAGAGTTTTCCACCAAGACACTTTTTACCAGTTAGAGCACGCTAAAAGTCCAATCGACGAAAGGGGTTTTCTGGTGCCAAAACTCAATCCGGTCATGACCTTGCAACAGACCTCGGATAGGGTGTTGAAAAAACGGAGCTTTACCTTGTCTATTAGCATTGACGTGGCACCATTCGCAGCCAGCAGAAACTCGGACCCTCCACGGCGGCTTGGCCAGCGATACAACCCCGAAGAGTTCCTTCCCGAGGCGGGCAACACCGTTGTCTGCCATCTTGATTTCGATGTCCCGGCTCACAAGGCAGTGCTGGACGCCCGCAAAAGAATGATGGCATTGCCAGAAGCCGAGTGCTTTCTTTTCACGCCTGTCGAAAGCTTGCACATGACCGTGTTCGAAGGGGTTGTCGAAACTCGCCGCACACCCGACACTTGGCCCCGTGATCTTGAACGGGATGCTTCTGTAAGCAGCATTACCGACGCCATGGTCGATCGCCTCGCTGGTTTTAAAGCTCCTCCGGGTTTTGATGTAAGCGTGGCAGGTTTAAGCCCTGCGGGTCTTGCGCTCAACGGTGCCACCGAAGAAGACGAGGCGAAGATGCGGGCCTGGCGCGAGGCACTGACCGAACCATTCGCTTATCGTCACGAAAACCACGACGCATACCGACACCACATGACCTTTGCCTACCCAAACAAGTGGCTGCCGGATTCTGTGCTGCCCGTCTGGGAAACTGAACTTAGTGCAATCCTTGCAGATCTTGCAGATGCCGCGCCTGTCATTCCGCTCACTGCCCCTGCCTTTTGTCAGTTTGCAGACATGACGCGGTTCGAAGAAATCCAAGTGTTGAATACCTGAGCAGCCAATTCAACGGCACGCGCATAAAAAGCGGTCGGTTTGGGCCGCCAACGTTTGCACAGCTTCGTGCGCTTGCTTCATTCAGTTGTCCACACAGCCAGATGCGCAGGCGCAGGAAATTCCACCGATCCGTCCTGGGCAGCAAATTGTCCGAGCCGATTTTCCGCTTCCGCGACCAATGCCTCGTACCCGGCATCGTCGATGAACTCGGCCAGAGTCCACCCGCGGACATCCATGCGAACCCATTCGCGGATTGATGCAAATCGCGCAGCGCCGGTGATGGTGGTCACAGTAGCGTCCTGCAGCCCCCCTTCCCCAAGAACACTGACAAAAGACTGCTTGCGACCAAGGACAAAAGGCGCTCGCAGCGCATTTGCGGCGGTCGCGCCGAACATCTCGTCTATCAGCTCGATCATGCGGGCATATCCGAGGGAGTTTTCGGCTTCATCCCAGACGGATACCGCAATCCTTCCACCGGGTCGCAGCACGCGCCGCATTTCCTCAAGGGCTTGGCGTCTGTCGTCAAAGAACATCAGCCCGAACTGACAAAGAACGACATCAAATGAACGGCCCGAGAATGGGAGCGCGTCGGCACAGCCCTCAATCCAGTCGATTTCAGGGGCACGCCTGCGCGCCACGTCAAGCATATCCGGATTTCGGTCCAGACCAACGACGCGGCCCGTCGGACCAACCCGTGCGACGGCGTCACGTGTTGTGGCACCGGTACCGCAGGCAACATCCAATACGGCATTTTCCGCGGTGATTATAGCACGTTCGCATAACCGTCCTGCCCATTCGCCAAACAGTGCCGGAACAAAAAACTCATCGTAAATCTCAGCTGCGGTTTTCGATACCTGACCCGCAGATGCAGCATCTTTCAACATGATCCACCCGCTTGTTTTGAGTTCTGACCAATAGTGACACGCTGTGGTTCAAAGGATATAGTCCAAAATCTGTAGTAACGGGACAGGTGGCTCAGGATGAAGTCCTATGGCCAATTCTGCCCGGTCGCCAAGGCGGCTGAGCTCTTTTGCGAGCGCTGGAATGCTCTGATCATCCGCGATCTTGCGACTGGCCCCCGCAGGTACTCCGAATTGAAGCGCGGCGTGCCATTGATGTCGCCGTCGCTTTTGTCTTCCCGGTTGAAATGGCTCATCGAAGAGGGGGTCGTGGCACGCCAGGATATTGGCGAAAAACGCCAGGGCTACGCGCTGACCGACGCAGGACGTGAGTTTGTTCCCCTGGTCGAGGCTCTTGGAATCTGGGGGCAACGATGGACAAGGCGCCAACTCAAAGAACATGAGATCGACCTGGGATTGCTTGTCTGGAGCCTTGAAAGCACAACCGATGCCAATGCGTTCGGCACGAAACGCTGCCTCATTCGGCTGGAACTAACCGATCAGACGAAAGCTAAACGGTATTGGTGGTTTCTGAACAGGAATGGGCGGTGTGAGCTTTGCGTCGAGGACCCTGGTGGAGGCGTCAACTTATACCTGGCCTGTACGCTCCCGGACGCCATCTACATCGTTAGGGGAGATATCACCCCATCCAGGGCAACAGAAACCCAGAGGCTGGAAATTCTTGGTGATGGGTGGGCAAAGCGAGCTTTCATCAAATGGCTTAATCTCAGCCCGCTGACGACCATCAATTCATGCCGTCAAACTGATTGTTGAGGCTCCAAGCTGTCGTTGCCGGAAAAGCTGCAGCCTCTCTTGCGGTTCACGGCACACTGGACCACGGACAGGTAAACTCGCCGACCAGAATGACGCTCGGCGGGTAAGGACAGTCCTCAGCCCATTTACAAATCTGAAACTTCAGCTGGACAGGTTGTGCGTGTCCGGAGCTTGGTGGCCACGCTACCCGTATCAAGCGGGTGACGCCTAATCGTACAACCCGCGTATCCACCAGTGTCACGGAAAACAAGCAAGGCTGGCTTGCTGTAACCGGGAGTACCGTATTTCGCTTAAGTGTCAGGCGTATTCCAGAAAAAGCTGCCAAGCCCATACACAACAGGTTTGCCGTCAACCAATTCCAAAAGCTGGGCTGCGTGGGTCTCGTGGCCCACAATCACCCCGGTACCGTCTTAGATAAGTGCGCAGGCAAACTCATGCGCGCCTTCAGTTACATTGGCCTTTAAAACCGCCGCACTTTCAATTGCAACATGAGCCATTAGCCGCAGTTCGGATGCCGAAGGGGCAATCATTGCGCAAATGTGTCTTGGCACGCCCGGTTCCCGGGTATAACAGGGCGCATCCCGGTCGCAGCCTACCCGGGTAACAAAACAAGGGTTCAAAACATGAAGACTATCGTAATCTGCTCAGGCGGACTGGATTCGGTGTCGCTGGCGCATATGGTTGCGCGCGACCACCAGCTCGCGGGCTTGATTTCCTTTGACTATGGCCAACGCCACCGAAAAGAGCTGGACTATGCCGCACTCTGCGCACAGCGATTGGGTGTATCCCATGACATCATCGACCTGCGCTCGGTCGGGGCGGTCCTTACCGGATCGGCACTGACTGATGATGTGGACGTGCCTGATGGGCATTATGCCGAGGACAGTATGCGCGTGACCGTGGTGCCCAATCGCAACGCCATTATGCTGACCATTGCCTTTGGGGCGGCAGCCGCGCGCGGCGCCGATGCTATCGCCACGGCCGTGCATGGTGGGGATCACTTCATCTACTCCGATTGCCGTCCAACCTTCACGCAGGCCTTTGAGGAAATGCAAAAACACGCGCTGGACGGCTATGCCAACGTGTCGTTGTTTACCCCGTTCGTTCATCGCAACAAGGCCGACATCGTGACCGAGGGTGCCCGCGTGGACACGCCCTTTGCCCAGACATGGTCCTGCTACAAAGGTGCGGAGCACCACTGCGGGCGATGCGGCACCTGTGTCGAACGGCGCGAGGCTTTCCATCTGGCCGGAATCGAGGACCCAACCACTTATGAGGATCCTGGTTTCTGGGTCGCGGCCACGGCTCAAAAGGAAATCGCCTGATGTATCGGATCACCAAGGAATTCCACTTTTCCGCATCACATCAGTTGGTCCATTTGCCGGGGGGTCATCAATGCGCGCGGATGCACGGACACAACTATATAGTCGAAGTAGAATTGGCCGCTCCCGCATTGAACGCCGACGGGTTCGTGCGAGACTATGGCGAGTTGAAGCCGTTTAAGACCTATATCGATGAGACTTTCGATCACCAGCACCTGAACGACATGATGAATTTCCTGACAACGGCGGAAAACATGGCACGTCATTTCTATGACTGGTGCGCGGCGCGTTGGCCAGAAACCGCCGCCGTTCGGGTCAGCGAAACACCAAAGACATGGGCTGAGTATCGCCCATGACCCGCCTGCGCATAGCCGAGATTTTCGGCCCCACGATTCAGGGCGAAGGCGCGCTAATCGGGGAACCCACGGTATTTGTACGCACCGGCGGCTGTGACTATCGCTGCAGTTGGTGTGACAGCCTGCATGCAGTCGATACCGCCTTTCGTCACGATTGGGCGGCGATGGGCACGGATGCGGTCTGGGACCGGGTTTGCGCCTTGTCGAAAGGGCGACCTCTGACCGTATCACTGTCCGGGGGGAACCCGGCCATTCAGAACTTTGCCCCCCTGATCGCGCGGGGTCGGGTCGAGGGGTACCGCTTTGCCTGCGAAACCCAAGGGTCGATTGCAAAGCCGTGGTTTGGTGATCTGGATACGCTGGTCCTCAGCCCGAAGCCACCGTCGAGCGGTGAAGACGTGGACTGGAACGCCTTCGCGGCCTGTATCGAAGCCGCGCAAGATGGCCCGAAGGTGGTGATGAAAATCGTGATCTTCGATGGGGCTGATTATGAATGGGCTCGCGCCGTGGCCGACCTTTATCCGGCGCTGCCTCTGTATCTGCAACCGGGCAATTCCGAGGTCGATCCCGACCTGCCCGTCAATCCGCAAACCCAGTCTGACCGGTTGCTGTGGCTGGTAGAAAAGGTGACCGCCGATGGCTGGTTCACGCCACGCGTTCTGCCGCAACTGCACGTCCTGCTATGGGGCAACAAACGCGGGGTCTGACCCCGAAAGGAGCACATGATGGAAACCATTTACAGCGACCTGACCCAGTTGGGCGGGAAAACCGAACTGCCGGCCTCGCCCGATGTGGCCGAGCTGGAGCGGGTACAGAATCCGCAGGCCGATGTCGACTATTGCGTGCGCTTCACCGCACCCGAGTTCACCTCGCTCTGCCCGATGACCGGGCAGCCGGATTTTGCCCATCTAGTGATCGACTATGTGCCGGGCGACTGGCTGGTGGAATCGAAATCCCTGAAACTGTTTCTGGGATCGTTCCGCAACCACGGCGCGTTTCACGAGGATTGCACCGTGTCCATCGCCCGCCGTCTTGTCGAATTCCTGAACCCGCGGTGGCTGCGGATCGGCGGGTACTGGTATCCGCGCGGCGGCATTCCCATCGACGTGTTCTGGCAAACCGGAGCCACCCCCGATTACGTCTGGATTCCCGATCAGGGCGTGCCGCCCTATCGCGGACGCGGCTAAGCAGTCACAAAAACTACAGCGCGGTGCTGCGCCAAACGTGTTTCACCGCCCAGCTCTGTTGCGACCTCATTTCTCGCAAGATCTGCCACTCTCCGAGCATCAGACGCCCCTTCTCCGTACTTTGATTTGACTTTGAGCCAAGTGCTGTTTGAATGAACAGCATGGCGTTGCGCAGTATCGAAGTATTGCCGCGAAACGACAGAGCCAAACGGCTTTGCGGAATGGGGAGGAGAACATGTGCCAGATTTTTGCCGGGCAGGACCCGGAACGGTATGCAAGTACGACCCGCAGTTTGAGGTTGAACGGTCAAAGCACCAGCATCCGGCTGGAGAACGCCTTTTGGACAGTCATAGATGACATCTCGAAAGGCGAAGGGACGACCACGCCGATTTTCATTTCCAAACTGCATTCCGAGGTGCTGGAGCTACAGGGAGAGCCAGAAAACTTTACCTCGCTCCTGCGCTGTGCCTGTCTCAAGTTTCTAGAAATGCAAGACGCGGACAACGCCGCAGGCATCGCTGCCGAGTAGCACCTGCTGACAAAGGTCACGATCGACAGGTAGTAGGTCAATACTACCCCAACCCGACCATCGCCCCTGTACCCTGTCATTAAACACATGACGGGAGAAACGGCTTGGCCAAGAACATTCATTCCATGATCCGCGTTCTGGATGAAGCGCGATCCATCGGGTTTTACAGGAACGGCTTCGGTCTAGAGGTCGCCGACCGGCTTGATTTTCCTGATTTTACCCTTGTGTATCTCAGCAATGACGAGAGCGATTTCGAACTTGAACTGACGATCAACAAGGATCGGACAGAACCTTACGACATTGGCGACGGCTACGGCCATCTGGCCGTGTCCGTTGACGACCTGGTTTCCGAACATGCCAGGTTCGAGGCCGAAGGCCTGCAACCCCGCAAAATCGTTGAATTCGCCCCGGCCGGTGAACTGGTCGCACGGTTCTTCTTCGTCGCGGATCCGGACGGATACCAGATCGAGGTTCTCGAGCGCAGCGGGCGTTTCAAGTGACAAGAACAATGGGAGGAGAAACAGAAATGCACAACTTGGACCTGAAGGGACTCACACGGCGTCAGCTGTTGTCCCGCGCAACGGCGACGGGGGCTTCTTTTGTTGTCGGCGCAGGCTTTCTTGCCTCAAGCACTGCGGCCTGGGCTACCCAGACCCAAGCCTTGAAGCCGGAGACCTTTGCAACCCTCGTCCAGATGGCCCGGGACATTTATCCGCACGACAAGGTCGGCGATGAGTTTTATGTCATTGCGGTCAAAGGCTATGACACGGCCGAAGCAGCCGAAGGCGTCGAGGCCGGTATTGCCGCACTGGATGCGGCGGCTCAGGGAAAGGGATATGCCAGCTATCTGGATGTCGGCTGGGAACGCGATCGGGTCGACATTCTGCGGGGGATCGAGGACGGCCCGTTCTTTCAGCAGATCCGGGGCGGGCTTGTCACAGGGCTTTACGACCAGAAAGCGGTTTGGCCGATCTTTGGTTACGAAGGCTCTTCATTCAAATTCGGCGGTTACATCGACCGCGGCTTCGACGACATCAACTGGCTTTAAGCGGAGGTAGGCACCATGACGGCACCTTTTGACCTGACCGACGACACCGTTGTTGTCATAATTGGAACCGGCGCCGGTGGCGGCGTTCTGGCTAATGAACTGGCGCAGAAAGGCATCAGCGTCGTAGCTTTGGAAGCTGGCGGCAGATACCTGCCCGAAGACTACATCAATAACGAATGGGAAAGCTTTGGTCAGCTCGCGTGGCTGGACCCCCGCACCACGTCCGGGGACTGGCGGGTGGCCAAGGACTTCTCGGGCTTGCCAGCCTGGATCGTAAAAGCTGTTGGCGGCACGACGACCCACTGGGCGGGCGCATCGCTGCGGTTCCAGGATCACGAATGGAAGGCGGCAACCACTTATGGCGACGTTCAGGGTGCAAGCCTGCTGGACTGGCCCATTGATGCTGCGGAAATAGATCCCTGGTACACCAAGGCCGAGGACAAGCTGGGCGTGACACGGACCGGCGATCGCCCAGGGCTGCCCGGCAACAACAACTACAAAGTGTTCGAGGCGGGCGCCAAGGCACTGGGTTACGAGCAGGTCCACACGGGCCGCATGGCGATTAACTCAGACGAAAACCGCGATCGGCAGATGTGCCAGCAGACTGGTTTCTGCTTTCAGGGGTGCAAGTGGGGTGCCAAATGGTCGGCGGCCTACACCGACATCCCTGAGGGCGAAGCCACGGGCAATCTGGAAGTCCGAGAGAAGGCGCATGTGGCCCGCATTCTGCATGACGACACCGGAAAGGTAACGGGCGTCGAGTATTTTGACCCAGACGGCAACCTTCAGATGCAAAAGGCGCGGGTTGTTTGCGTGGCGGGCAATTCTTTCGAAAGCCCCCGATTGTTGCTGAATTCCGCGTCGTCCATGTTTCCGGACGGATTGGCCAACACCTCTGGTCAGGTCGGGCGCAATTACATGCGGCACATGACCGGGTCCGTCTACGCAGTTTTCGACAAGCCCGTACGGATGTGGCGCGGTACAACCATGGCTGGCATCATTCAGGATGAATCGCGACACGACCCGAGCCGCGGGTTTGTCGGAGGCTACGAACTTGAAACCCTGTCACTCGGCCTTCCGTTCATGGCGGCGTTCCTTGATCCCGGTGCGTGGGGGCGTGAATTCACCACCGCACTGGACGGGTATGAAAACATGGCCGGTATGTGGATTGTCGGAGAAGACATGCCACAGGAGACAAACCGTGTGACTCTGAACATGGAGGTGAAGGATCAATACGGGTTGCCGGTCGCGAATGTGCATTTCGACGATCACCCAAATGACATCGCCATGCGCAACCACGCCTACAAACAAGGTCAGGCCGTTTACGAGGCCGCCGGCGCGACCCGGACATTCCCCACGCCGCCATATCCGTCTACCCACAACCTGGGCACCAACCGTATGTCCGAGAACCCACGCGATGGTGTCGTCAACAAGTGGGGTCAAACCCATGACATCCCGAACCTGTTCATCTCGGACGGTTCGCAGTTCACAACGGGCGCAGCGGAAAATCCGACATTGACCATTGTGGCACTGGCCATCCGCCAGGCCGACCATTTGGCCAATGCAATGAATGCGGGCGACCTTTAGAGTCGAGGCATGTGAAACCTGTATGGCCCGTCGTGCGGTAGTTGGGCCATACAGCATGTATCATAGCCAAGTTTATCCGCCGCAAATCAACTCCGAGCGGACGCAGGAAACACTGGGAGTCCTGGTCAAAGCCAGCAACTGGTTGAGTCACTCATCTCCTGTTAGTTGTGTCTTTTTGTCACAGAATGATACTCGGCCTCAGACCAGCACGAACTGATATTGACGATACGGAACAGTATATTAGACATGGTTCGATAGTTTGAGTTTTGGGATGTTGGTTTTTTATGGACGGCACTTCGTCTTCGCTGGGTACACACCTTATAGCAGATTTTTTTGACTCAAGCGCACTTTATGATCCCGTTCCCGCCGAAGACGCTCTGACACGCGCCGCGATTGCCGCCAAGGCGCATGTTCTAGGTGTGAATACCCATGATTTCGGGCAACGGGCAGGGTTCACCGGGGTCGCTTTACTGGCGGAGTCGCATATCTCGGTCCACACCTGGCCCGAACATGGATACGCCGCCATCGATATTTTCATGTGTGGCGATGCAAAGCCGCAGCTCAGCCTGGACGTTCTGAAATCCTATTTCCGACCGCAACGCGTCAATGTGCAGTCCATTCGTCGCGGCCTGATTGGCCACGCGTCGCATCGGCTTGCGGTCGTGGGTCTCTGAAAGGCGAATGGAAGAGCAGCGCAGATGCCCGGTTACGATAGGCCTCATACTAAGCGCGATTGCGGGTTATGCTTTGCTGGGTCCGGTCCGGTATTCCGGGCCTATCGTGAGTTTTTCCGATCATCTGCTGTTTATGTTTCGGCACGGCGATCTGAGTCACCTGACGCTCAATTGTCTGCTTATCCTTGTCGGCGGGAGCTTTACCGAACCCGTCCTGGGCGGGCTTCGAACACTTGGTCTGGTCACCCTGTTCGCCCTCGCCGGAACGACGGTGGAGATGCTGTTGGCCGGGCCGGGATTTATCGGCCTGTCTGGTGTTGCATACGGCTTGGTTTCCTATGGCCTGATTGTCGTCAGCAGACCGGAACGACGCGGCTGGACGCTGGCCCTGATCTGTATCGTCCTCGGGGCCGAGTGGCTGTTCCTGCATTCTCAGATCGCCGTTTTCACCCATATCACAAGCGCCTTGATCGGCGGAGGATTGGCCATGTTTAACGCCCTTTTCGGCTGGAGTGGGCCCAAGCTCAAACCCATGGAGTGGCGACACGTGTCTTCCGCCATCCAGATCATCGCGCAGACCGATGAGGATGACGCGGCCGAAGCTGAAAGCACGTTCGTGAACGGCGGGACGGACAACATGTTCGTCCTGCAGGAAAAGGGCAACGTGCTTGGGCTGATCGGCTACAGCCTGGACGAAGACGTGCCCGACGTCGCGTGGCTGTCCTGGACCTATCTGGATCAGGCCCATACCGGAAAGGGGTTGGGCGCCCTGATGCTGAATGATCTGCTGCGAAAGTTGGCACAACTGCAGGTACGCAAGGTTTTCATCGAAACCAGCGACTATGAAGAGTTCGGAAAAAAGCTCTATGCCGCTGCACATAAACTCTATGAAGAGTTCGGTGCCTCCGTCGAATTGACCGTGCCCGGATATCACGGCCCGAACGAAGCCAAGATCATCTACGGGTTGGATAACCCCGAAGCACCCGAGGCACCGCGCGCGGATCCTTCTGCTAGTACCGGCCTTTCGATCTTTGAAATTCACAAGGCACCCGAAACTGACGACGTGGCGGGCCTGCGTTGGCGCGAAACCAACGCCGGGCTGAGCGGGCTGGATCAGCAGCTTTCGCTGGCACGCACCCAGAAATACCGCATGGCCGTTCTGGCCGTTCCATCCGACCTGTCCGACGTCAACGCGGCGGACCTGCAGGCGCAGGGCCTGACAAAATGCGGTGAGCTCAAAAAGTTCTACGGCAAAGACCTGCATCAGGTCTGGTGGCACTGCGAACTTGAAAAAACAACAGTCTGAAAATCCATAGGAGTAATAAATGTTTGGCAAACTGAAAACGATCGTCATAGTTGGCGTACTGGGCTTTGCTGCCTATTCGTATTTCCTGGCACCGAAATCGGAACAGACCGCTGATCTCGGGCAGGTTCTGGACCGCACAGAATTCGCCATCATCCAATACCAAGAGTACTTGGACGCCAACAGCATCGCCGAAGCCTCTGACGAGCAGGTAGATGAATTCACCGGCTATCTGACGCAGGTAATGAATTCGGAGCCGCGTTTTTACGACAAACCGCTGGGTCTGGAAATTCTGTCTGACGCCAAATTCTCGGGCTACGCCGATCCAAATGCCAACGGCACCCGTGATACGGGTGAAGGTGAGGTTTTCACCATCGAGATCGACGAGGCCAATAACCGCCTGATCGCCACCGACACGACCGGTCAATCCGCTGGCCTGCGGTTCTCAGGCGCTGGATTCCTGGCGGGTGCGCTAATCGGCAACCTGATCAGCCGCCAGCGTTCGGCCGGCATCAGCGCCGCCAGCTTCAACAACCGCACCGTTACCCCGCGCACCGGCTACTCGGCCCCGCGTAGCGCCCGCTCGGGCGGTTTGCGCGCAGGTAAGTAAGCGCTGCGCATACATTACACCCCATCCAGGCCCGGCGCATCGATCGCGCCGGGCTGTCCGGTTTCTTGGATAGCTGCATGACCGACACTCTGACACCGCGCTATACGGACCTGCCCCGCCGGCAGGCAATGGTTCTGCTGGGCGCAATCCTGATTGTTGCCCTGTGTGGAATTGTCTACGAACTGATCATCGGGACGGTGTCCAGCTACCTGCTTGGCAATTCGGTCTATCAATTCTCGCTGACAATCGGGTTTTTCATGTTCGCCATGGGCGTCGGGTCTTACGTGTCCCGCTTTTTCCACGGCAACCTGATCCAGACATTCATCTGGGTTGAGCTGATCCTGGCGCTGATCGGTGGTCTGTGCAGCGTTTCGCTATTTATGCTCTTTCCCTATGCGCCCTGGTTCTACACGGTCGGAATGTTCACCTTTATCTCTGCCATCGGGTTTTTGGTCGGGCTGGAGATTCCCTTGCTGATGCGGGTTTTGTCGGAGAGCAGTACAACGCGGGAATCCATCGCCGATGTGCTGTCGCTGGACTATATCGGGGCGCTTGGTGGATCAGTTCTTTTCCCCATCCTGCTGCTGCCGTCACTTGGGCTTATCTCGTCCTCGTTCGCTATTGGCCTGACCAATGCCATGGTCGCCTTGCTGAGCGTTCTGTGTCTGCGCAACCAGCTGGACGCGCCCAAACGGATGCTGGCCTGTGCAATTGGCACCATTGTTCTGCTGTTCGCACTGACGTTGCTGGCGGGGCGTATCACCGCTTTTGCTCAGGATCACTTGTATTTTGACCGCATCGTTTGGCGCAAACAGTCGCAATATCAGTCACTTGTTGTCACCAATACCTGGCAAAAGAACGACATTCGCCTTTATATCGACGGCCATCTGCAATTCGCCGAAGCGGACGAGTATCGGTATCACGAGGCGCTGGTTCACCCCGTTCTGTCCTGGGACGAAAACGACCCCAAATCCGTCTTGGTGCTGGGCGGAGGCGACGGGCTCGCCGTGCGCGAGATCCTGAAACACCCCAGCGTGTCGCGCATTGACCTTGTCGACCTCGATCCGGCGATGACCGATCTGGGGCGTAATTTGGCCCCCATCGCCCGTCTGAACGGCAACAGCATGGAGGCGTCGTCGTTGAACATCCACAACACCGACGCGTTCAACTATGTCAAATCCACGGATCAGACCTATGATCGGATCATCATCGATTTCCCCGATCCCCATAACGAGGCGCTGTCAAAACTCTACTCGGTCGAGTTCTACGCCATGGTTCAGAGCATTCTGTCCGAGGATGGTGTGCTGGTCACGCAAAGCAGCTCACCCTTCTTTTCGCCCCATACCTACTGGACCGTTTCAGAAACCTTGTCCGAGATTTTTCCGAAGGTCGTGAACTATCAGATGTCGATCCCCTCTTTCGGAATCTGGGGATACAATCTTGCTGCCAATGATCCGGCATCAACGCTAGGTGACCTGCCCGATGGCCTGAAGTTCATTACTCCTGAAGTATTCGCGGCCGCCCAGGTGTTTTCCGATGATCTACGGCCCAAGCGTGAACTTGCCGTCAACTCGATCTTTGACCCCGGCATTTACCACGAATACTCGCGCGATGTGTCCGGTTACTGAGGTACACTGGCAATTGAATACTTCGGGCACCGTACACTGCGGTTAACGACGTGGGACAGAATTTTGCCCAGTTTCCGCGATCCGCGTATTCGGCGCTGATTGCTTGCGATGCGCTTCAAACATCACCCGTCAGGCCCATTGCCCGCAACCCGGCCTCGGCACACAGGATGGCTTTTGTCTTAAGAGTAAAACTGGACGGCAGTGTTTCCAGCAAAGTTGTTCAGCCGTCTAACGTTTTAAAGTGCTGAATTGGACAGAGCCCGGGGGTGAACAGACCTTTGCGGATCATGTTGACCAGGTCGATCCCTGCCGTATTCGCCCCGCTTTTGTCGATGATAATCTTGCGCGGGAGATCGGTCACTTCGAGTGCTCGGGCGAAGAACTTGGTCGCCGCAGCCTTGTTCCGACGCTTGGACAGCATGAAACCAAGCGTCTTTCCGGCTTTGTCAACGGCCCGATACAGGTATGCCCGCTCACCCGTTACTTTCACACATGTCTCGTCCATGCGCCATGAACGACCCGTGGTGCGCTTTTGATGTCTTGCTGCTTCAGCCACAAGACCGGCATGGCGGCTGACCCAGCGGTTCGTGCCGCGTGATCCAGTTTAACGCTCCGCCCGGCCATTGCTTGTTCCGGATCTCGATAGGGCGCACCGTAACGGAGATGAAAGAAATCCGCGTACAAGATCACTTCTATCGGACAATGCGCGCCCTTGAATGAGATCGTAACGGCTTGATCCTGCCGTTACGAGCACCTGCAATCAAAACTGCGCTCAATCTGACAGGTGGGAACAGAATTAGCGACAGATCCGGACCAACAGCGCCGGTCTGTTAACCATCTTCCAGAATGAGCATCCCGCTGTCCCAGGCACACAGGTTGGGGCAGTTTTCCAGGCCCAGCTGCAATCGGGACCCGACAACATCCGCTTTGCAAAGGCGTGTGTGGTTTTGCCAATCACGGCGTTTCTGGCCTTATCCAACGCGAACTCGACCACCGCTGCCGGCGCGTCATCCGTGCGCCACGCAGCAATCATTTGATCTCCTGGACAGACAACAACAGACGCAACCTACCAATCATTTCAAGCGGCGTGAGCAATAGCCACCTGACCTGCAGAATTGGCGGCCCGCTGCGAGATGAAGCGTCTGGTGAAGGAAACAGGCATGTACTCCTCTTGATCTCAGTTTGGTGCGATTTCGATCACAGGTCGAAGATCAGCTCATTCATACCGTTTTGCACCCTTTGCCCCTCCTGATTGAAAACATTGAATCTGGAAGCTGCGACCCTGCTCCGGCCGGATGAGGTTTCGCGCTTTCCAACCACGTGTATTTCAGCGCGAATTGTGTCTCGGTTAAGAAAAACCAGTTATTCGAAGCGCCAGTTTCACCCATGCGAAATCAGGTCGCGCCTTGGACTGGGACGGCAATCCATCGATCACCGACGGGATCTGAAGCCCATGCGCCACGCGCCGTGCATCCCAGCAGGGTTGAGATCGCAGCACCCCCTACCCCTTAGGCAGATGCAAGCAGCAGGTTACGAAGGGTAATCGCCTTCGGTTCGATGTATTTCATGATGAATGGCATGATGCCCTCCCTTTTCCATCAGCACACGGAATGAAAGGCGTTCGCGCGTCGTTCTGGAATTGACGGGCCCAGTTGAAAATCGCTATCGCTGCGATCGGGTACTGCTACCTGATCCACCGGTTTACCGGGTCCTACTTTCTACAATGCGGCATAATGGATGAACAGGCGTTGAACGAGCGCCTGGACATTAACGTCGAAAGCATCATCTGGATTATCCGCAAGGGCTAGGCTCGCCCCAAACTGCGGCCCGGGATTGCATTTCAACACCACACCCGGCAAGTTTTCGCCGATCTTTCTGGCTATCTTGCACCGCCTTTGACCCCGCAAAAAGCGCAACACCGCCAAATCACGAACATTTCCCAGAATTTCAAAGATGCGCAGCATTTGGGTGTGACCCGAGCCGTGAATTCAACCCAAAGGCATTACATGGAAAGGACTTTGTGATAGAATTGGCGTCTGTGGATTCTAGCAATAACGGGTCATCGGCTCGACTAGTCAATTTATGGACGTCGGGACTACCAAAATGATTCATATCCGTACATTTGGCGGTTTATCAATTTATGACGGGCCACGCTTGGTCTGTAAGAATTTAGGCCCCATTACACGCGAGTTGTTCAGCTATCTGGCGGTTCATTCGGATGCGTCTCTGCGTCGCGAGCGTATCGCTGAAATCTTCTGGCCAGAGAAAACGCGCTCACGGTCCCGGGCATCACTCAATACCGCGTTGTGGCGGATCAACAGTTCGCTGAAATCTTCCAAAATAGACGACCAGGTTTCCATCGTTCGGGCCAGCGAAGCAGCGGTGGTTATGAATATGGGATCAGAGGTAGACTTAGATTGTGCAAACCTTGCACGACAGGTCGAAACCTGCACGATTGCGGCTGCAAAAGGACCGCTGATGCGTGAGATGCGCGACGAGTTGCAGTGTGCGCTAACACAGTATTGCGATGGTTTCATGGAAGGGGCCGCAAGTGACTGGGTCATGCGGGAACGGGAGCGGTACCGCTGTCTGTTTGAACGCGGCATGACCATTCTCATGCGGGACAACGCGTTATCAGGGCGTCTGGACGAGGCTCTGGCCTGTGGATCGATCATTTTGGAAAGCGACGCGCTGAAAGAAACCACGCAACGGGCCGTTATGTGGCTTTACGTGATGAACGGTCAGCGCGGCAAGGCGATTGAGCAATACCTGACACTCAGGCGCAGACTGCGCGAAGAAATAGACGTGGATCCGATGGCAGAAACGACCATGCTCTATCGTTACATCCTCGGCAAAGACAGATCGACCGGACCGAACTTCTACAAGAACGCACGCTCGAATACCGCCGCGTCCAGCATCAATCAGAGGCTGCGAGAAGTGGGCGCGCAGCGCAACGCAGTTCTCGGCACTATTCTTGAACCCGATCTCGGTGAGCTTTGAACCGATCGGGTTAACGAACCGAACGCTTCCCATCAATCCGTTATCAGAAGCCTGTGAAACAGCGTTTTCGCTGGCGGAGATTACATAGACCAAAACTCAGCCTTTGAGAGTTGTGTGATGGCTGTGTGAGAGTCAGGCAAGAGCCGACAAACGGCAACGTGGCCTACGTTGGATTATCGAATAATCCGCCCGTTATAGCGTCGCGCTATCATGGGTGGAATTTCATCCGGAAGCGGAGCGTTCGACGTAATGCGACAGATCCGACCCCCCCACGACGTGCGTTATCGTTGCTGTAAATCGGCCCGCTTTCGATTGGCTTCGCGCCGTATTCCTCCCTTGTCAAATCGCGAAGCCAAAACTCCCATCAAACTTGATCTCCCCAATCGTAAGGAAGCTCAGCCATGCCCGCAGTCCTGACGTATCCCGGCGTCTATATCGAGGAAATTCCCAGCGGTGTCCGCACCATTGCAGGAGTGGCCACGTCGATCACCGCCTTTCTTGGGCGGGCGTCGAAAGGGCCCATCGATACGCCTTTTATCATTAACAATTTCGGCGACTTTGAGCGCAATTTCGGCGGTTTGGGCATCGCCTTCCCGATGAGCTACGCTGTGCGCGATTTCTTTGCCAATGGCGGCGGTCAAGCCATCATAGTCCGGGCCTACACTACTGCTGCCGGGGGTGGTTCCGATACCGCCCAGATCGACGCCAACGGATTGACACTCGCAGCTGCAAGCCCCGGAGGCTGGGCGAACAACCTGCGGGTGCGGATCGACCACGACGTGCCGGCACAGGCCACTCCGCACCCGCTTCCGTGGGTGGATGCCGAAGGCCTGACCAGCACTGATCTGTTCAATCTGACGGTGCGCGACACGGTCACGGGTACCCAAGAGGTTTTTGTGAACCTGACGGTTGCCGAGAGCCAGCGTCGCGTTGACCGCGTCCTTGCCGCACAATCGGCACTAATCCGGGCACCCAGCCCGCTTGCCGGAGCAATCCCGACGGCGGATGACCCCATCGTGGACCCTGCTACCGTCTGGACAGACGACTCGTTGTCCAGCCCGGTTTCGACAGATGGCGAGGACAGCGCGTTTCTGACATCGACAACCGATTTCACCGGAAGCCGGGCCGGGAAAACCCGGCTCTACGCTTTGGAAGACGCGGATCTGTTCAATATCCTCTGCATACCACCCGATACGCGCGGCGGGGATACACCGCAGCCAGTCTACGATGAGGCGCTAAATTACTGCGTCGAGCGGCGCGCCATGATGATCGTCGATTCTCCTGTTGGCTGGACCAGCGCGGCGGCGGCGTCTGGCGGGCTGGCGGCGCTGAACCTCACCGGAGTTCGGGCCCGCAACGCAGCGCTTTACTTCCCCCGTGTCGTCATGTCCGACCCGTTAAGACAGGGTCAACAGGACACCTTTGCCGCCTGCGGTATCATCGCAGGGGTCTGGTCACGCACTGATGTCTCTCGTGGTGTGTGGAAAGCCCCCGCCGGTGTCGACGCAGCAACGCGCGGGGTCCAGCGCCTCTCGGTCAAGCTCACCGACGACGAAAACGGGCAGATCAATCCGCTGGGTATCAACTCGCTCCGCGCGTTCCCGATTACCGGGCGTGTTGTCTGGGGTGCTCGCACATTGCGCGGCGCCGATCAATTGGGCGACGAATATAAATATGTTCCGATACGGCGACTGGCACTGTTCATCGAAGAAAGCCTCTACCGAGGCACACAATGGGTTGTCTTTGAACCCAACGACGAACCGCTTTGGGCTCAGATACGCCTGAACATCGGCGCCTTCATGCGCAACCTGTTCCGGCAGGGCGCCTTCCAGGGCAGTTCACCCCGCGACGCGTATTTCGTCAAGGTCGACAGTGAGACCACTACGCAAAACGACATCAATCTCGGCATTGTAAACATCGTCGTGGGCTTTGCGCCTCTGCGTCCGGCTGAATTCGTCGTCCTTAAGATCCAGCAAATGGCCGGCGATATCGAAACCTGAACCGGCAGAAAGGGAATTGCAGGGCAATGGCACAGTTTTCCGTCAATACCGAACGTTTCGACCCCTACAAGAATTTCAAGTTCCGCGTGAAATGGGACGGTCGATATGTTGCAGGCGTTAGCAAGATCAGCGCGCTTGGCAGAACCACCGAGGTCGTCGAACACCGTGAAGGCGGTGATCCGTCTAGTGTGCGAAAATCTCCGGGCCAGACCAAGTTCGAGGCCATCACGCTGGAACGCGGGGTGACCCACGATACCGAGTTCGAAAAATGGGCGAACAAAGTCTGGAATCTGGGCTCGGGGCTGGGCGCCGAAGTGTCCCTCAGAGATTTTCGCAAGGACATCATAATCGAGTTGTACAACGAAGCCGGGCAGCTTGCGATCAGCTACAACGTATTGCGCTGCTGGCCTTCGGAATATCAGTCCCTTCCCGAACTTGACGCAACGGCCAATGCGGTCGCGATCCAGACCCTGAAACTGGAAAACGAAGGGTGGGAGCGTGATCAGGCCGTAACAGAGCCGACCGAGGAAAGCTTCACAGACCCTGAGGACTAATGCGCAATGTTGCCGCTGACGCCCCGTAAGATATTGCAGATTTGGGAGGACGGACAAACCGCCGCTCCTTACGCGCGCGCTATGCTGTTACTCGAAGCCGTCGAGCCAGACCTGTCCCGACAGGATTTGACCCTGCTGCCTATCGGGGAACGTGACGCCCGGCTTCTGCGGCTTCGGCAAACGGCATTCGGCAACGCGTTGAGCAGCCTCGCGGACTGCCCCGGGTGCGGCGAGCAGCTGGAGCTGAGTTTCTCGGTTGATGATGTGGCATTGCCGCCCCCCGAAACCAGCGGCCCCTGGACGTTTGCGGACGGTGCTTTGGCGGTCAAGTTCAAACTACCAGACACTCACGATCTTGAATCTCTGATACCGGGCGTCGATCCGAGCAAAGCGCTACTGACGGCTTGTATTCGCGACGTGACGGTCGACGGTGCCAGCGCTTCGATTGACGCGCTTGATCACGGGCAGCGGGCTGCACTGATCGAAGCAATCAGCAGGGCAGACCCCCGCGCAGACATGAAAGCCGGGATGATTTGCCCCCACTGCGCGCATAAATGGTCGGCTCAGTTCGACATCCTCGCGTTTTTCTGGGAAGAAATCGGCGCATGGGTGCGCCGTTTCCTGTGTGAAGTTCACGTGCTGGCCCGGGCCTATGGCTGGAATGAGAGCGATATCCTCGAGCTCAGCCCCTGGCGACGAAAGCAATATCTGGCGCTGGCAAGATCATGAGTGATTTCCTCGCCTCCCTTGCCGCTCGCAATCTGGGTCCGCCATCCGAAACACCAGCAGCAGAAGGTGGCGGCGTTCGTCCACGCCCGGCAGCAGCCTTTGAGGCCGAAGGCGCCGGTGTACCGCCGGAACCTTTGGAACCGTCCGAGGACATAGCCACCCCGGTTCCGACCCAGAGTCCGGTTGTCCCTCCGACCCCGGTCGAGCCTGAACGGCCCGCCCAGCCAGAGCCGACGAATGCCAATATCGCAGATCGCTCAGACCACCCGGATGAAACCCCGTTATCGCCGACGGTCGCACCGAAACCACCTGCCGAGCCGCAGGAAGTTGCACCTGAAACCCCGATGGTGAAGCATCTGGAACCGCGCCCGGTCACAGAAGAACCCAACCTGCAGCCCAAGGCCACGGAAGCACCCCTGCCCGCAGTCGAAACAACACCTGAGGCAGCGCAAAGCACAGCGATCGAAAATAACAAATCTAGATCGAAACTCAAAACTGCAGCACCAGAACCGCCAAAGCCTCCTGAACGTGATCGCGCAGCGCCGCAAGTCGCAGCCGAGCTTGCACCTGTGAAACCTTTGAAGTCGGTTCGACGCGTGGATGCACCGCTCGAACGCATCGTTAGACAAATGGTTCTTATCCCGAGGCGTGAGGCGCGAAACACGGACGAACTCGAAGCCCGGCCGGAACACAGCATTTACCCCGACCGGGATTCGAAAAGCGATCCATCCGAAGAACATATTGAACCTCTGCCCAAGCCAATTCAGCCAATCCCCGAGCCAGAACGCGATGCACGAGACATTGCACCGCTTCACCCGCGTAGACTTGTTGAAAACCGGACACCGCCGCTGGCGCCTGTACCGGATCTTCCTGCACCGCTCGAGCCAAAAGCCCCTGAAACAACGATCCGGATCAATATCGGGCGTATTGAGGTCAAGACCGGAGTACCGGAGCAGCCAGCCACCGACACCCGGCCAAAACGCCCGGCGCCCAAGCTGATGAGCCTTGACGAATATCTTGAAACACGCGGTTCAGGAGGCGGATCATGAGTACGCCCCTTGCCATTGCTGCAACAACGCTGACACTGCGCAATCTTCTCAACCCTGTTGCAACAGCGGACTACGGTGCACTGCCGATAGATGCTCGACCGCTCAATCAAATCGATATCACAACGCAACCACCCGATCAGGTCCGCCCTGATGCCACCCGCAACCGCATCAATCTTTTTCTCTACCACACGGAATACAACGCAGCCTGGCGCAATACCGATCTGCCTCGTCAGGGTCGTCCGGGCGAAAGACACCCACCAGTGCTGCCGCTGAACCTGTACTATCTGCTCACAATCTATGCCGAGAATGACAATGAGCTGATCGCACAGGTTCTGCTCGGTAATGCCATGCGTATCCTGCACGATCACCCGGTGTTGGGGCGGGCCGAAATCGAATCCGCCCTGGAGGATGCCGAGCTGGACGAGCAGATTGAGCGTGTCCGCGTGACCGCGTTGACCTACACGCCCGACGAGTTGACAACCATTTGGTCGGGATTCCAGTCGGAATATCGGCTTTCGGCCGGTTACAAGGTTGGCGTTTTGCTGATCGAAAGCGCCCTGCAACCTTCAGCCCCGCTCCCTGTTCTGCGTCGCGGCGATGCGGATCGTGGTCCGGCCGTTGTCTCGGGTGGCGCGCCCAGCTTAAGCCGGATCGACGCCATTCTGAACCCTGCTTTGCCGACGCCGCCCGTGTTGGCAAAACCGTCCGCAGAACTGGGCGATGTCATCGTGGTCAGGGGAAGAAATTTTTCCGGTGCCACAATGACGGCACGGCTTACCGGCGACAACGACGTCACCCATAGTCGGCCTCTGATGCCCGAACGCGAAGACAGCACGGTGCGGGTCTCACTGCCGCAAATTACCGAAGCGGATGTATCGCGGGATTGGCCCGCAGGATTCTATCGGCTCGAGTTTGAGGTCACGCATTCCGACGCGCGCTCGTGGACGACCAACCGCCTGACTTTTGCGCTTGCCCCGCAAGTCAGCAGTCTGGTTCCGACCAGTCAGCCCGAAGCTGCCCAACCTTTCGCGCTGACGATCACCTGCATGCCTCAACTGCAATCGGACCAACGTGTTGTGGTTCTTCTGGGCGACCACGCGCTGACCCCTGCTCCCGGGTCCATCGTGACACCGGCCGATCCGGACGCACCCAGCACCGTAACCGTGACCGTCGACAATCTGACGCCGGGCGACCACGTGACCCGGCTGCGTGTCGACGGGATTGACAGCTTGCCAGTTGATCCGCTGGCCGTACCGCCCGCGTTTGATGCCGCTCAGATATTGACGATAGCACCATGAGCAACACCGCCGACAATACCGCCACAAGGCCAACTGCCGTCGCACCGACGACCGAAGACTGGCATTTGGCCAACGACGCTTATCTGTCCGCCGCGATTGCTCATCTGCGGCTGGTGCTTACAGCCTTTGCAGCAAAACAGCATAAGGTCGCCGAAGCACCGCGCGGCAGCAACCGTTGGACTGCCATTTTCGGCGACCGCTCCGAGAGCGCCCCAAGACCTCCGCCAGCGCCAAGCCAAAGCGAAATTGAACGCGCCGCGAGCACCCGCGCCAAGGCCGAAGCGGACATCAATGGCGAGCCAGCGCTGCACCTATTGGGAAATCGGTTTGATTTGACCGAATTCGAGCGTGAAGTCCTTCTGTTATGCGCAGCCGTCGAGCTCGACACCAGAATGGCCGGGCTTTGTGCAGCAGCGCAAGGAAACGCCGCGCGAGATTACCCGACTTTTGCTTTGGCTTTAGCGTTGTTCGACGACCCCGCCTGGGACGTCCTGTCTCCACTCCGGCCACTGCGCTATTGGCGGTTGCTGGAAATCTCGCAGTCCGACAACAGACCATTGACGATCAGCCCGTTACGCGCCGATGAGAAAGTAACCAATTTCCTCAAGGGCCTGACATACCTCGATGATCGTTTGTCGCCCCTGCTGCTGCCGTTTGATGATAAAACGCGCGGGGCTTTACCAGCGTCGCAGGAAGTCGCTGTGACGAGGGCCGTTCATCTGATGCGCCAGAATGGCGAAGGCCACCCATCCTCGGTTCAACTTGTTGGTTCCGATCCCGCCAGTCAACAAATGGTCGCGCAGCGCGCGGCGCGCGTGCAGGGGCTGACACCCTGCAGAATGCCCGCAGGACTGCTGCCGCACAAACCCGCTGAGCTGGAACGCCTTGCCCGGCTCTGGCATCGCGAAAGCCTTTTGATGCCGATTGCGCTCTATCTGGACACCCATGTCGATAGCGGCGATTCCCCAGCACAAAACCCGCCGATTGCACAGTTCATCTCGCGCAGCGGGGGCGTTCTGGTGATCGGGGTTCGGGAAGGCCAAAGTGACCTCGGTCCATTGGTCGAAGTCGAGCGTCCAACAGCAACGGAACAAGGTGCGCTTTGGTCCGATGCAATGCCGGATGCAGACCCCGAAGTAATCACAAGGATTGCTGCCCAGTTTGATTTCAATGCTCCGGCGATCCGGCGCATTTCCCGGTCCGCGCAGGTGGGCAACGGGGCATCTGATACGCTTTGGAAGGCTTGCATCGAGGTTACGGCCCCTGGCCTGGATCGCCTGGCCGAACGCATCCGACCGGTCGCGCATTGGAATGATATTGTATTGCCGGGCGCGGAAATGTCCCTGCTGCGGCAACTGTCGGCACAGGTCTCGCGACGGGCCAAGGTTTACGACGACTGGGGTTTCCGGGAACGCACAAACCGCGGCCTGGGCATTAGTGCACTTTTTGCCGGTGACAGCGGTACAGGCAAGACCATGGCTGCCGAAGTGATCGCCAATGCGCTCGACCTGCGGCTTTATCGGATCGACCTGTCTGCGGTTGTTTCAAAATACATTGGCGAGACCGAGAAGAACCTGCGAAAATTGTTCGATGCGGCAGAAGGCGGCGGCGCAATCCTGTTCTTCGACGAAGCCGACGCGCTGTTTGGCAAACGATCCGAAGTGCGCGACAGCCATGATCGCTATGCCAATATCGAAACCAGCTATCTGCTCCAGCGGATCGAGAGTTTCAGCGGCTTGGCGATCCTGTCGACAAACATGCGCCGGGCGCTGGATGCCGCATTTCTGCGCAGGCTGCGCTTCGTGATCAATTTCCCCTATCCCGGACCCTCGCGCCGCACCGAAATCTGGCGGCGCGCCTGGCCGTCGAACGTCCCGCTTGTCGAACTTGATTATGACTGGCTGGCTCGCCTGAACCTTTCGGGCGGCAATATCGCAACTGTTGCGATGAACGCGGCCTTCATGGCGGCCGGAACGAACGAGCCGGTGTCTATGCCACTGGTCCTGTCCGCCGCGCGGGCAGAGTACGAAAAGCTTGAGCGCCCGATCAACGAGGCCGATTTCCTGTGGCGGGACCCGGGCCCCCTGAAGGAGGCAAGCGCATGAATATCGAGTTGCAAATTGGAGTAATCGAAATCGATGTGATGTCGGATGGCACCTCGCTGGAGGTATTGCAGAACCGGATCACAGACGCTCTGCAAGCGAAGATCGGCCCCCATCTGGCGCGGCATCAGCCTGACGGAGCAGGCACGTCCGGTTCATTTGCACAGGGACCGATGACACGTGCCAGTAATGAGATCGCTGTTCGGATATTGGGAGGTTCTCAACGATGAGACAACGCGTTCGGCCAGTCACAGCGTCAAAGCAATCCACAGAGGCAATCGCCCTTTCGGTTCCGCACAGGGTCGGACCCGTCAGGCCGTCACACCCGGCGCCTGGTCCCACAGCGGGCATCGGTTGGGACCTGAGCCGAACCCCAAACTTCGGACGCCCGGGGTTGCGCGTCAGCAGCCCGAGCGACCCGCTTGAACGCGAAGCGGATGTGGCTGCGGACCGTGTCGTGTCAGGCATGAGCGCAGCCTCTATGATGTCCCATGGCAGGCCACTCGAAACCGGACAGGCGGCGCAGGCCAAGACCGACGCAAACGGAACCGGAGCGAAGCAGGTCGAGGAATCGGAAGAGCCTGTCTTTGTCGATCTGCGCAACGAGAACGACCAACCCGACGCCGATCAGACGGTTCAGGCCAAGGCACGCCCGGCGGCCCGTCCTACCGCCAGCGCACCTCCGGCGAACGGTCTGGGCGGGCCCGGCGGCGTGGCTCTGCCCAAGTCGCTGAGGCACCAGATGGAAAGCGGCTTTTCGGCCGACTTCAGTAATGTGAGGCTCCACACCGGACCCGAGGCGGATAACGTCTGCAAGTCGTTCGGCGCACGCGCGCTGACCAGCGCCAACCACATCCATATGGCGGCTGGAGAATACCGGCCGCACAGCACCGAAGGCCAGCGCCTTTTGGCCCATGAGCTTGCGCATACGGTACAACAGGGTGCGGCCCCTGCTGCCACGGATACACCGGTGCAATCCGCTGGCACCTCTCAGGACGATGTGCAACGGGCGATCGACCTCAGCATCCAATTCGACACCTACAGCCTGTCCGACCTCAACGGCGCCGTACCGCTGAGCGGCGGTTCGGTCAGTTCGGTGCTGCGCGAGATGGAAACCACGGCACTAAACCATTTTAGCGCTCGCAACCCCGTCACAAGTATGAGTGTCTCTGACACCTGGTATTACTACAATCCGGTTTTTACCCGTTCGGTCTACGCGACACGCTCATGGCTCGCCTCGCATACGGCTTCAAACTACGTGTGGTGGGCGACAGATAAGCATGACTTTACGTTCAGCTATGCGCACACCGCCACCCGCGAGCGAAACGGCTCGTTTGCCTCATCGAACGGAAGCTCGCGCAGTACAACCACCGAACTTAGCGTCGGGGCGAAACTGTCCTACAGCATTCTGGAATTGTCCGCCTCGGCCTCCTCGTCTACCACCACGGGCAGAACGTCTTCGACCACGGCGACCTCAACCAACTATTTCGAGCATGACTACGATGTCAGCCTGAATTACAACTCGCGCTACTACAAACAATCCGATTTCCGGTTGCGCAACACGTTCTGGGGTCCAGTCATCGACCGCGTCGGCGGCCCGCATGTGACCCAAGGCACAGCCCGCATCGGCAGTTGTTCGGTCAAGGACGACGACAACAACCCGGACAATCTGACACCATGACCGGCCGGGCTCATATCGCCGCACGCCTCCCCAACCGGAGGCAACTGACCCATGCGTAAAGGCGCTCTCATAGGTCTTGACCCCTTCAACCCCGTGGCCTCGATCACGGTGTTCCAGTTCAATCCGGAAAAGATAACCCGGACGCTGACGCCGCAGACCGCAGGCACGAAGGGTTCGATCTTCGAGACCGAACGCCTGAAAGGGCCGCCGGAAGAGGTGATCAAGTTCGACCTGAAATTCGATGCCGCCGACGACCTTGATATCGGCGACAGCATCACCGAAGCCTTGGGGCTCTATCCGCAACTCTCGGCGCTCGAGATGCTGGTCTACCCCAAAAGCGCGCTGGTGATCACCAATACCGTTCTGCTGGCAACCGGCACCATCGAGGTCATTCCGCCCACCGGGCCTCTGACGCTCTTTGTCTGGGGACCGCAGCGGATCCTCCCGGTTCAGATCAAGGAATTCTCGATCGAAGAGCAGAAATTCGATGGCAACCTCAATCCGATAGAGGCCAAGGCCACGCTTGGCCTGCGGGTCCTGAGTTACAACGACTTGTCCCTGACCCACCCGGGTTACTGGATATTTCTGCTGCATCAGATCGCCAAGGAGGTTTTCGCCACAATCGGCAGCGTCGCCAACATCGACAATTTGGATGAGTTATTTGAGTGAGGTATAGACATGTTCGAACCCGGCAGTCGATATGCCGACCTGGACGTCCTGACACACATCAGGCCGGACGGTACCATGATCCGATTTGTTGCGCGCAGATTTCTGCCACGGGCCGCAGATGGCACCGTAACCCGCGAACACACGGTGAAAGAAGGCGATCGGCTGGATCATCTTTCAGCCCTCTACCTGGGTGATCCGGAATTGTTCTGGCAGATCGCGGATGCGAACAATGCCATGCGTGCCGAGGCATTGGTCGTACGGACGGGTACGCGCCTGATCGTAGCCCTGCTGCCCGGAGCATCGCCATGATCAACCTCTTTGGCCTTCATCTTCAGCTTCTGCTGGGCGAGACCTTGCCCACACCGGCCCCTCTTAAGGTCAACGAAGCGTTACAAAGTGTCGAAGTGACGGCCAAGGACAGTGAACGCTCGGGCTTTCAAATGGTGTTCCAGGTCGGCCGTGGGCTCGCTGATCGCAAAGATTTTGCTCTGCTGAAAGAGGCCAAGCTGAAACCCTTCACACGGGTTGTGCTGTCGGTTCTCTTTGGCGTCAAACCACTGCCTATCATGGACGGGATCATTACCACTCATCAGCTGGCACCCAGCGATGAGCCCGGCCAGTCGAAACTGACGGTGACCGGTGAAGATGTCAGCGTCATGATGGACCTGAAGAAAGAAGAACGACCCTACCCGCAGTTGGGCGACAATCTCATCGTCCCGTTTATTTTGCTTCCCTATATCATCGACTACGGGATCGTCCCGCAGGTGATGCCGCCAGACGACGCGCTGACAACTCCGGTTACGGAACAGACGCGCAGTCAGACCACTAGGGAAACGGATCTGGAATACATCAAAAAGCTCGCGGGAAAACACGGGTTTGTCTTCTATGTGGAACCAGGCCTGCTACCGCTTTCGAACATCGCGTATTGGGGGCCGCCACAGCGCCTGAGCGTGCCGCAGCCTGCGCTGTCAGTGAATATGGGACCGGGAAGTAATGTCGAGACGATGACATTTTCCTATGGCGAGTTGTCACCGACTTCGATGACCTACACTAAGACTTCGGGCGGCACCGAAACCATCGACAGCTACAACCGCGGTGTGCCGCTCGCTGCGCGCATCCCGAGTCCGCGGAAGAAGGACTTTCTTGGCGATGGACCGGACGGGGAGAGCGATGCCCAGAAACGCGTGCGAGCGCAGGGCAAGGTCAACACCTCCTATGACAGTGTCGTCACCGCCGAGGGGACCCTTGATGCGCTGCGCTATGGGCGCATTCTGAAACCCCGCAGCCTTGTCGATGTCCGCGGCGCCGGAGACAGCTTTGACGGCCGGTTCTACGTCAAGTCCGTAACCCATTCAATCGATGTCAAAAAGGGGCAATACAAACAGAAATTCAACCTGTCGCGTGAGGGGCTGGGGACGACCACGCCACTGGTGATGCCATGAGCAACAGTGTTCAGCTCGATGGTCTCTTTCGCGGCGAGGTCACCAACAATATCGACCCGCAGCGGCAGGGGCGTGTGCAATTCAGCCTGCCAAGCGTGTTCGGAAGCAACACGCTGACATGGGCCATGCCCTGCGCACCCTATGCGGGGCCGGGGGTCGGCTTCTTTTTCATCCCGCCGGTAGGTGCCAAACTCTGGATTCTGTTCGAGCGTGGTGATCCAGAACACCCGGTCTGGATGGGAGGATTCTGGGACAGTTCCGGCGATGTGCCCGCCAGCCCGCAGATCGCCGAGATGAAAGTGCTGAAGACCGACACGGCAACCGTCACCATCGCCGATGGTCCGGGTCCCGCGTCGATCACCATAGAAGCCCAGGGCGGGCTCAAGATCACTATGGGGCCGCAAGGCATCGAAATCACAACCGGACAGGGGGCAACCGTGGCCCTGCAGGGTCCCAAGACTTCGGTCAATGGTACCGCATTGGAGGTGACGTGATGCCGGGATTTGTTCTGCACCAGGGAGCAACCGTGAACTGCCTGCATGGTGGTCAGGCGCAGCCGACCAAACCGGATCTTCGGGTTAGTGTAAGCGGCACGAAGGTCACCGTGCAGCCGGTGCCTTATACGATTGCGGGATGTACTTTACCACCGCCAACCGCCGGCAACGGACCCTGTGTGACGGCTCAATGGACCAGTGGAGCCACTCGGGTCATGGCAAGTGGTCAACCGCTCTTGATTCAAAGCTCGCAGGCAGTCTGCGCGCCCACTGGGACCGGCGTGATCATCGTGCAGACACAGACAAGGGTGAAGGCGACATGATACAGATCGATTACCCCTTTGACTTCGACGCCCGCGGACGCACCGCATTGACAGACGGAGACGATCATATCCGGGATATGATCGAGCAATTCCTGTTCACGCGCGCCGGGGAACGTGTGAACCGCCCCGATTTCGGCGCCGGGCTGGCCGAAATTGTGTTCGAGCCCAACAGCGACGCTCTGGCCTCGACCTTGCAGCGAAATGCGCAAGCCGGGTTGCAGCAATACCTGGGTGATTTGATCACTGTGCAGGTTCTGGTCGCATCAGCGCAAGACGCCGTGCTGCAGGTCGAGGTTCGCTATCATGTCAAACGCACGGGCGAAACACGCACAGACAGTTTCCAACGGAGCCTGCCATGAGTTGTGGATGCCATAACGAAACAGGTTTGACCTGCCGCGACGAAGGTCGCCGGAACCTGGTGCGGGCCGCTGACATAAACGGATTAGACTACGTTGAGGTCAGCGACGACCAGCGTGAATTGACGGTCTATTTCCTGGGACCAGCGCCTGAAGAATTGCAGTTGGAGAACTTTGAGATTTGCGGTGGTGTGCGCGAGACCGGGATAACCGTAATCGATCTGCGGCTATGTCCTCAAACAGACCCCGAACGCGACAACTGCGTTGTGCTGACGGTGGATCGGCCCGGTGATTTCTCGACGTATTGCCTGTGCCTGACCAATTTGGCCGAGGGCGCCCCGTTTGACCCGCGCTACCGATGTCTTGAATTCAGTTTCAAGGCCAACTGCCCTTCAGATATCGACTGCAAGGTCGAGCGCTCCTGCCCCGAGATCACACCGCCACAGCCCGAAATCGATTATCTCGCCAAGGATTATGCCAGTTTTCGCGCATTGATCCTTGATCGCCTTGCGGTCACGATGCCCGGCTGGACCGAGCGCCACATCCCCGATATCGGCATCACTCTGGTCGAGCTTCTGGCCTATGCGGGTGACTATCTGAGCTACTATCAGGACGCCGTTGCCACCGAAGCCTATCTGGGCACAGCGCGCCGCCGGGTCTCGGTGAAACGCCATGCTCGGCTGGTCGACTATCACCTTCACGAAGGGTGCAATGCCCGTACCTGGGTGGCGATCGAAACCAGTCAGGACAGGGATATCCGTGCAGGCAGCTTGTCCTTCACCACCAGCTTTGTCGGCGCACCGGACACCAGCGGGGCAGTTCCGGATTGGTCTGCATTCGATGATATCGACGAGTCGCTTTACGAGGTGTTCGCGCCGCTTGCCCCCGACCCTGATACTGTGCTGCGCCTGCGGGCGGCTCATAATGAAATTCAAGTTTATACTTGGGGCGACCGGTTGTGCTGCCTGCCCAAGGGTGCCACCGGGACTACGTTGGTAGATGGGTCACCACCCGAACCGGACCCGGTTCCCGATCCCGGTGAGCAGGACACAACCAATCCTGATGACTCCGATTGCGATCCGGCAGACCCCGGGAATGATCAGGATTGGAAAGGGACACGCGCGCTTGATCTGCAACCCGGTGACATTCTGATTTTTGAAGAGTGCCTTGGGCCGGGTACTGGAAACGGTGCTGACGCAGATCCGACGCACCGTCACGCAGTACGACTGACCGCCGTTGAACCGGCAATCGATCCCCTAAACGGCCAGCCTGTGCTGAACGTGAAATGGGGCGAAGAAGACGCGCTTCCCGTGCCGTTTTGCATCTCAACCGTCGGGCCTCCACCGGAATGCAAACTTCTCGAGAATGTTTCGGTCGTGCGCGGCAATGTCGTTCTTGCGGATCACGGGCACTGGCGACCATTCGAGGATCTGGGATGCGTACCCCTAGCAGATGTTCCACCGGTCTGTCTGGCCGAGGGACGAATAGCCGAGATCACCCCTCGCGCCGGTTGCTTCACTCATGTGCCAATTCAGGGTCCGCTGACCTTTGCATCACCCGTTGATCACGCCGCACCCGCGACCCTAAGTCTGCGTCAGGATCCCCGTCAGGCCCTGCCTGGTCTGATCATCGTTAGTGAACCAGACCCTGACTGTGTACCGTCCGACACCCCGATCAGCATCCCGCCCGGCCAGGTCTCGCGGAACTGGACGGTGGTCCGCGACTTGCTGACAAGCGGCGCGCGCGATGCACATGTCGTTGCGGATATCGACGCCCGGCACCAAGCGATCCTGCGGTTTGGCGACAACCGCACCGGCCGCATCCCGGACCCGTTCCACCGCATCCACGCTAGGCGTCGTATTGGCAGCGGGCCGCAGGGCAATGTCGGGGCCGACAAGTTGACGAACCCTGTGCATGAAACGTTAATTGACGGGCTGATCCTGACCCCAAGAAATCCGCTGCCTGCCATCGGGGGCTCCGCACCGGAACCCATCGACGAGGCCAAGCTTTTCGCGCCGCACGGATTTGGACACCATCTGGCACGTGCCGTCACACCTGCCGACTACGCCGAAATTGCTGAGCGGCACCCGAAAGTTCATCGTGCAGCGGCAGAACAGCGCTGGAACGGCAGCTGGTACGAGATACGCGTTGCCGTCGACCCGACAGGACAGGCCATCGCAGACGAGGGCTTGTTGGCTGAGGTTCTCAAGGACCTGAACCGGTATCGCCGTATCGGGCATGATTTGGCAGTACGCCCGGCCCTGCAGGTGCCGATTGATATCTGCATGGTCGTTTGTGTCGCCCCAACCCATTTGCGGGCTGTAGTCAGGCGCGATCTGGAGGCTGTCTTCGGGTCCGAATGCCTGCCGGACGGCAGTTTGGGGCTGTTTCATCCCGATAGGCTGAGTTTTGGCGAGGATGTCGCACTCAGCTCGCTTTTGGCAGCAGCGCAAGCGATCGATGGGGTTGAGAGCGTAACGATGACGCGCCTCGAGCGCCGCTACCAAGGTCCCAATGGCGAACTGGCGGCCGGGGTGCTGCCGATTGGCCCTCTCGAAATTGCACGGGCGGACAGCGATCACAATGCACCCGAAAACGGTCGCGTTGTCTTTGACATGAAAGGTGGCAGATGAGTATCGACCCCACATGCGGGTGCTGCGAAGGCGTCAGCCCCATCACCCCCCGAACCATCCATAACCGATCCGGCCTGACCGAGATCGCAACACGGGTCGGTTCGCATCCCGAGTTTTTTGCAACAATGATCGCGCGACTTACGAGTCACGAATTGCCGGGCGGCTCGCGTCCCTTGCAGCGCCTGACCACGCGCGACATGGACGATCCGTCGATTGCACTGCTGGATGCCTGGGCCGTGGTATCGGACGTACTGGCCTTCTATCAGGAACGAATCGCCAACGAGGGCTATTTGGCCACCGCAACAGAGCGGCGCTCGATCCTGGAGCTGGGGCGGCTCGTGGGGTATCGGTTGCGTCCGGGTGTCGCCGCCAGCGTCTATCTCGCCTTCACGTTGGAAGACGGTTTCGAGGTGACAATTCCGGCGGGTACACTGGCGCGCAGCCTGCCAGAGCCCGGCGAAAACGCCGAACCTTTCGAAACCAGCTATGATCTTGAGGCGCGGGACAGATGGGGCACCCTGACGCCCAGACTGTCACAGCCACAGGCGCTGTTCCCCGTGACGGGTTTTGAGGGTGTCCAAGAGATTTATCTGGATGGCACCACCACCAGTATCGAGGCCGGTGAGGTCATTTTGCTTACAGGTCCGGCGCATCGGCTGCCCTTTGACGTGCGGGCGGTGGAAACCGATACCGACGCTGGCTGGACCCAGATCAAATATGCGGACAGAGCGGTCAGGCACATCCCCACTGCGCCCGACATCGAGGTTAGAGACCCGACAAGCCCACTGCAACAGCTTGGTGAGGTGCTTACCGCGCTGCGTGAACCGCCATCTGACCAACCGGTCTCGCGGTTCAAGCTCGTCCGCGATTCCGCCCGTGTATATGACGCCACTGCCGATCTGGGGCCGCAGGTCATCGCCGAACTGATGCCCGGCATTCGCCAACCGCTGTTTGCAGCCTATGCAAACGCATCGGTGACTGGCAGCAGACCCGAGGATCGGCTTGGAGCAGAAGCGCTCCGTGTTTCGGCAACACCGTTTGGTGCCACCGCGCCGCTGGACTTTATCTATCGCGATGAAGGCGAAGTTCTGCGACGCGAATGGCCGCTGGCCGAGATGCGGAGCAGTTTCTTGGTCGAAGCGCGGGTGGATGCCGGTGGTCCGCCCCTATTGGCGGCAGTATTTCAGCAAGAGGTCGATTTGAACGCCGGACAAGCAGCGCCAATCACTCTGTCCCTTCGCATCTGGGACCCGATGGTTTCGTCGCCAGAGATTACGATACGCCTGTCCGAGCTTTCCAACGCAGACACAGTGCCAGGCGGTCGTCAACAAAGCCTGAATACCGACATCGAAGATGTGCCCATCCGCATCGAGGCGCAGTATGTCGGCCCGCTCGATTCTTCGACGGAATTCAGGTTGAGCGAAATTCGCGTCATCTGGGGTGCGGATACGGACTCAGCCGGCTCGGGACGTATGATAGCGATTACCGCGACGACGCATGGGCCTGTGTTTGCTGCGGCAGTTGTGCCCAATTCGGGGATCAGAGTGAGCATCGACGGCGTTTCGGAGGGAATCTTCGCCGGACAACCTCCTGTCCAAGTTGACGTTTCTCGAGATCGGCAAGCAACGTTGACTATGGACGCCGCCGGAACGACATTGATCGTTCAGCGCAACGACACCGGTTTTGCAGGCACGTCAACGGCCGCAAGCATCCTGTCATTAGACGCTGAATACGACGGAATAGTCCCCGGTGGCCTACTTCTGATCGATCACCCTGCCGAGGGCTGCCGCGTATTCGATGTGCTGGCGGTTCGGACCGCCGCGCGATCTGACTATGGCATCTCTCAATCCGTGACCCACGTGCTGCTTGATGAACCATGGCTGACCGGGCGCGAGGCGACGCTGGGCGACATTCGCGGGTTGAAGGTTCTGGCTGCAAACGACCCCCTGCCACTGGCTCTGGAGCCGATCACCTCGGACGTATCCGGGGCCGAGATCCAGCTCGACGGATTGTATGAAGGTCTGGAGGCCGGTCGTTGGCTTGCCATCACCGGATATCGCACGGATGTTCTGTCAAGTGATGGTCAGGTCGTTCCAGAAGTGGAAGCCACCGAACTGGCCATGATTGCAGGCATTGCACATCGCCCGGCGCAGATCATCGGACCAGACGGCAACGTCATCGACCTGCCCGGAGATACGCTGCACACGCGGATCACCCTAGCTGAACCGCTCGCCTATACGTACAGGCGCGACAGCGTGTCGCTGAACGCCAACGTCGTGCTTGCAACCCATGGAGAAACCGTTTCTGAAACCATCGGCAGCGGTAACAGCGCAGCCCGCCTGCAAACCTTTGCGCTGGCCCATGGCCCTGTGACGCATGTCTCGGCGCCAACACCCAAAGGGACGGACAGCACGCTTTCGGTCCGGGTAAACGACATTCTCTGGCATCAAAGCGAAACGCTTCTGACACTGGGGCCAGATGATCGGGAATACCAGACCAGCACCGACAATGACGATAGTACATTTACTACCTTCGGCGATG
Source organism: Ruegeria sp. YTSC199 (assembly GCF_059609725.1). Classification (NCBI taxonomy): domain Bacteria; kingdom Pseudomonadati; phylum Pseudomonadota; class Alphaproteobacteria; order Rhodobacterales; family Roseobacteraceae; genus Ruegeria; species Ruegeria sp. YTSC199. The sequence continues at coordinate 12,335 of NZ_JBXWMF010000012.1, read as the reverse complement.
GTCTGACGGGCGCAAGATTGCCGAGTGGGTCCGAAAACGTCCGCGCGACTTATCGCGTCGGGATCGGCGCACCGGGCAATGTCAACGCTGGCCAGATTTCCACGCTTGGGTCCAAGCCGCTTGGGGTCAAAGAGGTGTTCAATCCTCGGGCCGCCAGCGGAGGCGCCAATCGTGAAACCCGCGATCAGGCCCGAAAGCGCGTGCCGCTTGCCACCCGCGCGCTGGATCGTCTGGTTTCGGTCGAGGATTACACGGATTTCTCGGTTCTTTATGCCGGTATCGACAAGGCCCATGCCGTCCGGCTGTCGGATGGCGGCCGGGATGTCGTGCATGTGACGCTGGCGGGGGCCGATGATACGCCGATCGATCTGCAATCACCGCTGTGCCGGAACCTGAAAACAGCGCTTGCCGCGTTTGGCGATCCCTCGGTCCCGGTCGTTCTGGCCCCGAGGCAGGCGGCCTATCTGTTCCTGAGCGCAAAGGTTGCTGTTCATCCGGACCACCTGTGGGAACATGTCGAACCGCCCTTGCGTGCCGCGCTCCTTGAGCAATTCGGGTTTACCGGGCGCGATCTCGGCCAACCCGTTCGTCTGAGCGAGATTGTCGCCACCATGCAGCAGGTTCCCGGCGTCGCTTATGTCGATGTGGATCTGTTCGAGGCCCTCCGTGAGAGCGATGCCGCCTCGCCTGAAATCCTTGCCGAGCGGCTCGCTGAGTTTACCAATCGTTCGGCGCACGAACCTGTGCCTTCGTATCTGAGCGCGGGACTTGCCCATCGGGAAAACGGAACGATCAGATCGGCGCAGCTTGTGTTTCTGAATGCAAATCTGCCCGACACTCTCATCCTGACCGAGGTGACGACATGACACTGCGCGATCCAGACCGGCTTTATAAGCTGTTACCCGCTGTCCACCGCAAGCGCGACGTCGAGCGCGGCGAAGCGCTGCGCGCTTTGCTGCAGGTCATCACCGAACAGGTTGACGTCCTTGAGGCCGACATTGAACAGCAATACGACAATTGGTTCATCGAAACCTGTGAAGACTGGGTCGTTCCATACATTGGCGCCTTGATCGGTTATGAAGCGCCCCCACAGGTTCATAGCGACGGTGCGCGCGGTGCCGCGCTGTCATCGGTCCTGACGCCGCGCCGAGCCGTGGCCAACAGCATCCGGGATCGCCGCCGCAAGGGGACGCTGCCCCTGCTGGAACTAATTGCGGCGGATACGGCAGACTGGCCGTCCCGCGCGGTTGAGTTTTATCGATTACTGGCCTGGATGCAGCCGCTCAATCACCAACGCCTTGCCCGCGGACGCACAGTCGATCTGCGCGATGGGATAGCCCTGGCGCATCTCGGCGGGCCTTTTGAGCAGCTCGCACATGGTGTCGATGTCCGCCGGATCACCTCGACCCGCACACCAGGCAGGCACAACATTCCCAGTGTTGGCCTGTTTGCCTGGCGCCTGAAATCCTACACGATCGAACACGAGCCCGCCTATGCGCGCGAGGATCAGGGATCGGGGTTGTATACCTTCAGCGTTCTAGGAAACGACGCGCCTTTGTTCGCGTTGCCAGTTCCCGAAACCGGTGGGGACGCCATCGCCGAACCTCAAAATCTACCGATCCAGATCGGACGGCGGCTTTTTGCGGACAACACGGAAACCTACTATGGGCCGGGCAAAAGCCTTGCGATATGGGTCAGCGACTGGCCGGAGACCGGGCAAAGCGGTCTTGTACCTCCGGAACGGATCGTTTCGACGAATCTCAGCGGATGGCATTATCGCCCGGCGCGCGATCAGGTGGCCGTTGATCCCGAGCTCGGTCGCATAGCCTTTCACACTCGCCAGATTCCCGGCGGAGATGTGCTTGTGCGCTACCACTACGGGTTCTCGGACGAAACAGGCGGCGGGCCATACCTGCGCAACCCTACCGAACCTGCGGCGGCATCTCGGTACTTCGTAGGCAAAGAGGCAGAGTTCAGCGAAATCACGGCCGCCCTTGCCAAATGGCGGGAAGAGGATCCCGACGATGCGGTCATCGAAATCACCGACGGCGGCGTCTATACCGAACGGCTGTCTGTCGATCTGCGCGATGGTCAAAGCCTGCAATTGCGCAGCCGGGAGGAGGGCCGCGCTGTATTGCGCCTGCTGGATTATCGCTCTGCCCGCGGCGACGCTTTGGTGATCAGAGGTGGCGCAGGCAGTCGTTTTTGCATCGATGGCCTTGTCGTCGCCGGGCGCGGTCTGCAAATCAGGGGACCGCTCGCGGAACTGCGGATACGCCATGTCACGCTGGTGCCCGGCTGGAGCCTGACCCCGGATTGTATCCCGGACCGACCCGGCGAACCGAGCCTCGATCTGGTTGACGGACCTGTCTCTTTGGTGATCGATCGCTCGATTCTCGGACCGATCCAGATCAGCCTGGATGAAGTGGGTGCGGACCCGGTCGCCGTTTCCATTCAGGACAGCATCATCGATGCCTCTTCGGACACGCGCGAGGTGATTGGTGCGCCATCCTGGCCATTGGCGCACGCAACTCTGGACATCCGCCGCTCGACCCTGATCGGCAAGGTGCAAACACACGCAATCCTTCTGGCCGAAGACAGCATATTCACCGGCGAAGTTCGGGTCGCTCGCCGGCAAGTCGGCTGTATCCGGTTTTCGCATGTTCCGGTCGGCTCGCGAACGCCGCGCCGTTACCGGTGCCAACCGGATCTTGCGATCGAAGCGGCGCTGTCCGGTTTGCCCGACACACCTGTAAGCGGCTCAGTTTCAGTGCCTGTCGAAATTGGCAGCACGCCGGTCGGACCATCCGGCGCTTCACCCGAAGCAGCCAATCTGCGACTTAGACTCGAAACGACCGAGGTGGCCCCCGGCATCGGTGAAGCCTTCACACTGACGCTCGGCATTGACAATCTTGGACCCAATTCTGCCAGAAACCTCGTTGTCACAATCCTGCCACCCCGAGACGCAGATGATCCGACCGACAGTGCCTTTGAAAGCGGCTCCGATGTGACCGTCAGCCGAGGTGCCCTGATCGCGGACAGCGATCCGCCTGTATGGGAGCTGTCAAGGCTGAGCCCTGGTGAATGTGCCGTGCTGACGGCCAATTTGGTTGCCGCCGCTCCGGCCGACCCACCGCATCTGAGCGCAAAAATCTCGGCATACGAATTCGAAGGTGACCCCGCCGAATATATGGCCGGATTGCGCAGCGCGGCGGCATCCGGAATGCGGCCGAGATTTACCGCCCGGCGATATGGAAGACCTGCATATTGTCAGCTTGATTTGTGCACCTCGCCTGGCATTCTCGAGGGCGCGAGCGATGCTTCTGAGATGGGTGCATTCCATAGTCTTTTCCAACCGCAACGCACGGCTGCGCTGACTGCGCGGCTTGCTGATTACGTTCCCGCCGGAATGTCCGCCGGGCTCATTTTTGCCAATTAGGAGGGTGGAACCATGAAAGCCGACCTCAGCCGCGACAGTTACCACCGACAGCACGGATACGCCCGAGTCCTGATGCAACAAGGGCGCGTTTTGCTGGACGCCGACTGGAACGAACAGGTGTCCATCCTGCTGGAGCAGACCCGAAATTTGGCCGCCGACCTGATTGGGCCGCACGGCGGGCCAGGTGACGGGTTCAAGATCTCTTGTTCTGACGATCTGCTATGCGACTTCGAAATCGGCTGGGGGCGCTACTATGTTGATGGCATAGCCTGCGAATTGATGCCCGAATTGCATTGCCCGCCGCAGGGTGAAACAGCACCGATCCGTTATACGACGCAACCCGACTTCCCCGTCACCGAAGGCGGTAAGGAAGAACTCAACCCCGGCGGGCGGTATCTTGTATATCTCGATGTATGGGAACGGCATCTGAACCACCTTCAGGCCGACGGTATCCGCGAACTGGCCCTGGGCGGGCCGGACACCGCAACACGGGCCAAGATCGTCTGCCAGGTCAAAGTTGCAGCTCTGGGCAAAGAGGGCGACGAAGACCTGGGTTGCGAAGAATTACTGGATGCCCTGGTCCGCGACCCGTTGACTTTGCCGCGCTGCCTTCGGGCACGAGCAAAGGTCGACATGCCATCCGAACACCCCTGTTTGGTGCCGCCGACAGCGCAGTACCGGGGACCCGAAAACCAGCTCTACCGTGTCGAGATACATGACGCGGGCGCTGTGGGTGGCGCAAAGGGACAAGCAACCTTCAAATGGTCGCGCGACAACGGTTCGGTTGTGTTCGGAATACGCAGCCTTGAGGGCGCAACCGCAACACTTGAAAGCCTCGGACCGGATCAGGCACGGGGGTTGAAAGAGGGCGACTGGGTCGAAATCCTCGATGATGTATCCGAGCTTACGTCGACCCCCTGGCCCTTGTTTGAAGTGGCTGCAGTCGATCGTGTAAACACCGAGATAACCTTGTTGGTACCCGAAGACACAGTGCTGCCGGTTTTCACCGAAGCCGCGAACACCCACCCGATACTGCGGCGCTGGGATCAGGGATCAGCTGCAATCCCGGTACAGGAAGCCAAATGGATCGAGCTTGAGGACGGCGTGCAGATCTGGTTCGAACAGGGCGGCGACTACAAAACCGGCGACTACTGGCAAATCCCGGCCCGCACCGCGACTGCGGATGTGTTGTGGCCGCAGGAAACCGGCCCGGATGGTGCGCCCTGGCCCAAAGCCCTGTCGCCGCGCGGCATCCGACACCATCTGGCACCGCTGCGCCGCATCGATCTGGACGAAAACGGGCGCGTAACCTGTGCAGAAGACGAGTGCCGCTGTGTTTTCCCGACGCTTTGCGCGCTGACATCGCCAAGTGAATCCGAGCCTCCGGAACCGGAACCCGAATTCTCGCGCCAGACGTTGGGCATCATCGAATTCGAAGCCGAAACGGCGACACCACTCGACGCCTCGATCGAGACGCTGTCAGCAAACATTTCTCACCTACGCAGTTCTATCGAAACCGGCACGTTTCATCAGGTCGAGATCCGCTCGATCTCAATCGAGCCCGAACCGGTCGGATTGGCACTGGGTGCACGCCGGGCTGAATTGGTCGCGGAATCCTATCTTGAAGCCGGAGTTCCGGCGGCAGGTATTGTCAGGACGGCAGTTCGGATAGCAGACGATGGAGACCCACGGGTTGAAAGTGATCTGATCCGGCGTGTGAAACAGTCGTCACCCGCACCTTCAGGATCATCAAACACCGCTATCACACCGGTGAATGACGTTCCGGGAGTCGGCGACATCTCTGCTGAACGATTGATAGCCGCCGGGATCGAAGACGCAGCAGCGTTGGCCCGGCTGAGCCTTGACAAGCTGGTTGACATTCTGAGCCCGGCAAGTGGTCGCGCTTTTCCCCGCAGCAGGGCCAGCGAAATCCTTCGGGAAGCAAAACGCTTTGACTGACGGCAATTGCGACCCGAGTCTTGTTACTGCCCGTTCAGGCAAAGTTGCACGGATGCGTTTTCAGGCCCTTCCGACCTTGATAGTCCCGATTTGAATATTGATTTGCAGATGAAAGCCCGGTTCAACGCCCGCTTCAGGCATTCGCAATGGTCTGGGTCATCCTCAGTATAACCTGTGTTCGTCAGCTCAGTCTTCTAGGGCGGATTTTTGCCCTCCCAAAAGGCGGAGGATCAGGCTGGCCATAAGGCTCAGCCCGTACCAAGTTGCCAGAAAACCGACACACTCCAGCGCGAAAGATCCCCATTTGTAGAACAGATCGGCAATTACGAAGGCAATAAGCAGCCAAGGCCCTTCCTGACGTACAAACGCTGAAACACCTTGTGATTTAATGGCTCTGTGCATGATTTCGGTCCCTGAATAAATAAAAGATGCAGGATCAGACGATCACCGGCGGTCGACGACTTGGCGTGTCGTACCGCTGTTGTCCAAACCAGGTCATTGTCGGTTCAATGTCGCTCTGATTGCCTCCGCCCTGTAAGGTGTACCCTGCCGCCAACCAGGTGAACCCGTCATGGGCAACCTCGGCGCAATTGGTGTAATCGCCCCATTTCAACAAGGTGGGCGTGTCCGTTCCACGTCGCGCAAGAAGCAACCGCCATAGCCTGTCGATATCGTCATAGGTTCCGACGACATGGCTTGGATGCAGATTGCCTCCGCCAGCAAAGATCGACAGCCCGACATCTCCGAACCGATTGACTGCGGTGGATGGGTAGGCAAATGCGATTTGACTGTTCCAGATATCCGGCTCGTCAATCAGGGTCATCGTCGCCTCATCGATACGAACGGTTCGGACGAACGGGCGCTGCCTGTTGGCCTGTCGATTGGCCGTCCACATAAAGCCCAACGTTCCGCGCCCCACCCATCCGGCAGTAATGCGCGGATCCGTCCGCGACATCCAGTCACCACCACCTGCCGTCAGCGAAGAGTAATTTCCAGCGAACCAGGGTGTGACGTCGATATCAAACTCTTCAACATCCGGCGAGGTTTCGGGCCACCTGAATACGCGTATCTGTGAGTTCGAATTATGGCTGGCGAAGTACATAGCGCCGCGTGCGCCCTGAACGCATCTAAGGGAAAAGTTGCCCTGCGTGTCGAAAATATCAAAAGAAAGCCCGGCCGCAGCAGCAATTTCATCCAATGAAATCCGCAGGATAATGGATCGTGTAAAGATGTTGGTACCAACTGAAAATACGTTGGTACCAGCGTAGAGATAATTCTCGGACAGCGAAACATGGTTGTAATCAAACCATTCATCGTCCCAGTCCGGATCAACACCTGACGGTGTAAAATCCCACAGGTTCCACGCATCGTTTCCCAGGGTTCGTCCCTGTTTGGCGGCAAGCCTGAGCGTGTTGCTTCCGTCCCTCTCAACATATTGCAGCAGCCAGATCAGCAGATCACGGCTTGGGTCATATACGGTGGTCTGGTCGCAGCAGAACCCGTTGTCGACCGGGGGAAAAAGCGTGAAAGGGCTCATATGGGACCAGCTTTGGCCGCCATCCAAAGAACGGCTCGCAAACCAGTTTCCAGTTGCCAAAAGCTGGTTTCCGTTCTGGGAAACCGTAGGTTCGCCAACCGTCGAGGTTTGGCCGTTGGTGTCAAAATCGGTAAGGTTTACTGTATTGAATATCCTTGGTTGATGAGTCGAGGGCATAGCGACCTCCGTGGCTGTATTGCCGTAAAAAATGCGATCATCTGATCAGAAGTCCAAATCGGTTGGGTTCACGTCACTGCCACTGCTCTCGGAGTTGTCCTCTTCGAGAGCGGGGCCACCCTTGCGACGCTTTCTTGAAACTTTTTCGTCACGCTCGCTCAGCATTTGAGGGGTCATCAGGCCTGACGCTTCGGCACGCTGTCCCAGAGCGGACACTGCCGACGGCTGCGGTCTGACCTGAACCTTGCCCTTGCGGGTACTGTGTTTTCCTTTTGATTGGTTTGCCATTCAAGCCTCCTGTTCGTCCGCGCATAAACCGCATCCGAACTGATAGATTTCCGATCATCTTGAATGCACCAATTCTAATATATTTCACGTAATTTTTCAATTGAATGAAGTGCCTGTTCCGCTTGAACCCGCGCCTTGATCAAGCGACGCAAACGGGTTCGGGAGCTTAACCGCTTAATACGGTGGATTTTTATGAACACCGATTGTTCCCGCGGCTCAACAAGGAAATATTGGTTTTCCGAGGCAAATCAAGCTTTCGACCTTCGCAACTTCGATCAAGACCGGAAAATATGCTAGACTTCTCGTGTCTTTGAGCGGGGCGTCGGATGAGCCAGCCAAACGATTTCGAGACTGAAACTATTGATCGCGCAGAATTCGAGAAGCGAGCTCGGCGTTATTTTCGTGCGGCAATGCTGATAGCCAGCGCACGATCCAAACGTGACAGTGGCGCTTTACGCAGGGCCGAAGCCTATACGATCGGTGCGGGTGTTGAATATCGCCTGAAAGTCGCTGAGGCTTTGCAGGTCACCCCACCCTCTGATATTTCCGGGGACCTTCTGACGCAGCTCGATTATGCCGCAGAAATTTATCCAACAATTCCAGACCTGTATTGGGACAAAGCAGTCATCCAGAGCCGTTTCTTGAGTGACTTCGAGGCGGCACAGGCGTCGCTTGACCTGGCGCTACAACACGGAATGTCTCATCCAATGTTACCTCGCCTCCAATCTTTAATTCACGATGCGGATGGATCAGCCAAGCCCGACGCCACGCCGACCGAAGCATTGCTCAGATTGTTATTGCGTTTGATACACACCACAGCAGACGGCGACTTCGGAGGGGTGATCGGGCCTACATCAGGCCACAACCTGCCGGTCAACTTCGACGACTACCTGGCGCAAGCCAGGGATCTGGCCAAGGACGGGGCGGACACGAAACTTCTTTTCGATGGGTTTCAGCAACTGTCTTTGGCACGGCTCGTCACCGCTGACGCGCTCGATTACGGGCTCGAGTTTGTTTTTCGCGCAGCCGAAGCAGGCAGCAACGAAAATGCAGCGCGTCACGCGTTGGCTGAGCTGGCCTGCTATCTGCGGGATTTCTCGTTTCATGAATCCGAAGGCCAGCCGTCGGATCACGGTTTGCGCAAGGCCGTCAGGCTGGCGCGCCGCGGTTTGGATATTGTTGAGACGACGCAAGTTCCGCTCGATCCGGACCTTCATGCGGATTTGTGGCTGGCGCTTGGGCAAGGAACCGGCCGCCCCGGGAATCTGGACGTTGCCCGGACATTTGCGGCCTATACCACCGCATTGCGCCTCAAACGCGCGGCCTCCAACACGGTCGATGAAAACAGGTTGGTCGACCTCTTGAAGAGAGTGCTCGACTATGCAGTACAGTTGGGCATTGCGGCGGATACCGGCATCTCAGGCCTGGGAGAAGCGCGCGCGGCACTGGAAGCCTCATATACTGCTGCAAGGGAAATTGGCGACAAGGATCAGGTTTTTCTGATCGGCCTTCAATACAACAACCTATTGAGCGCCATCGCGCAGCCGGATTTTGCCCTCGAGGTGCTGGATCAGATGCTGCCCGGTCTTGAAGGGGAACGACGCATCGATGTTTTGCTGGAAAAGGCGATGCGGCTATCCGAAGCGCGCAGAAAGCGGGAGGCCCTTCTGCTGCACGAAGACCTTGAACCGCTAATGCAAGAGACCGACGCACGGACGCGCTGCATATTCTGGAACTCCTTTTCCAACGCGCTGCGCGAATTGCAGCTGTTTGATCGGGCGCTTGTTTCGATAGACAAAGCGATCGCAGTGAAACCCGACCCCGGTGAATACATCGATCAACTGGGGCCGATGCTTCATACGAACCGCGGCCGCATTCTGCTGGAGCTATCGCGCCCAGAAGAAGCGGAACATGAAATCGACGAAGCCGCACGTCTGATGGCAGCAAATGCACCAATCGGTGATGAGAAAATTCGATCAGCCGGGCTGCGCACTCAGGTTCTGCTGCAGAAAGGTGAATACACCAAAGCACACGAGACATGTGAACACGCAATCGACCAATTGTTCGAGCGCCTGACGCATGGGGGTGCAGACCCCATCGTTTGGACCTCGATGCTTCAGGAATGGAGCAGATTTGACGGGCTTGGGATGCTGACAAAGGTCAAAGCAGAACGCCCGCCCGACGAAACATTGGGATTTGCCGAAGCGGCGAAGGGTCGGCTCATGCGGCTGCTCACCCGCGTCGGGGGCGATGACGAAAAGAGGTTGCTGGCACCTATAGGCATGATGCCCGCAGTCGAGGCCGCCAGAGATTGGGTTCGGGCGAAATCCGGGCGCCAGATTCTCTCGTTCTTTTGCAGCACCAACGGTCTGGCATTGTTCACTGTTCAAGGCTCAGAGGCCGACGTTGCGTATCGCTGGATGGATGGTTGTATCTATGACGAGTTTCGCGATCATGTCTTTTCTCCGTGGCAGAAAGTAACAGACTGGTCACTCGATCGCCGGATTCAGCAAGCGCTTGCATCCCAACGCGCCCCGCCGGACCTGCTTTTGGACGCTGCAGAATCCATGAGCAGCATGGTTCTTGATAAACTTGGCAGCTTGATCGACGAACTGGCGCCACAGCTGAGACGTGGCGGCAGCCAGCTCGTCATTGTGCCTCATCGGGTCCTTCGGTCTATGCCGCTGTGCAATGCACGATTGCCCGATGGCACGTTTCTATCCCAACTGTTTGATGAGGTTTCGGTCGCGCATTCGATTGCCGAGTTCCTGAATACCGACACAGGCACCGATCTCCGCAGTTCAGAAACGGGTGTTGGTCCACGCCTGATACTTGATCCGTGCGGCGATCTGCCCTTTGCGCGGCTCGAGGCATGCGACGTCCCTGCCGAACGGGTAGCAATGGGCAAACAGGCCACAAGGCAAGAGTTTCTGAACGCCATTTCAGAAGACGCGCGCGTATTGGTTTCAGCACATGGCGAATTCTGCCCGAACGATCCGTGGTCATCTCAAATAGCGTTTTCAGATGGTCGTATGGCGCTGTCCGATCTTGTATCCGAACGTCGGCTGGCGACCCGCCTTATGATCCTATCATGTTGCGAGGCGGGCCTGTCGCAATCCAGCAATTCGGACGAGCCTTTCGGTTTTCCAAGCATTCTTCAGGCCGCCGGAGTTTCCTGCGTAATTGCGCCGACGTGGCGCGTGGACGATCTGGCAACATGCCTGTTGGTGTCACGCATGCTGCTTGAGCTGGGTAACGGATGCGCTCAGGCGCGTGCGGTAGGTTTGGCCAGCCACTGGCTCAGACAGCTTTCGGCCCATGAAACGCTTGATTGTCTTTCCGGGCTAAAAACGGGGGCGGGGACAGGCGCTTCTGGTGACTCTGATGCGGTGCTTAACGCCCTGGTAGAGCAGGAGCAGTGGCTGAAGGAGAGTTTTGCAGGGCCCGAAAAACCCTTTAACGCACCGCTTTACTGGGCTGGGTTCCAGCATTTTGGTGTACCGCCCGCAATTTCCTGAAACAAACGGAGTAGACCAATGAAATCCGACAAGGTTGTTATATTCGCTCCTGAACCTCAGAGTTCGGCGCTGGGACGGCCCACCTCTGCGCGTGGCGAATCCCGGAGCACACAACTGGCGAACGCTGTAGAAATTGGTGTGGATGTGATGGAGCAGAACGTTACCTCTTTCGTTGAAAGTGTCTCCACGATGATCGATGCCGCTGAAAAGGCGGTGGTTGGCGAAGTGAACCTTGATACCGTTGAGATATCCGTTCAGGTCGGCGCAGACGGAAAAGTGGGGTTCATGGGCATAGGCCTGGGCGCCAACGCAACCTCCAGCATGAAAATCGTGTTCAAAAGAAGAACCAGGGAAAACTAGGACTCGGGTCACCACGAGAACGATTGAAGTTCTGATCAATCGCCTCCGACGCTGATGCGAAGGTTCGCGAGCAGAGATCGTTACGGTTCATCGGACAGGCAATATTCTGGACAAAGGCGCAGACAAACCAACCGTTTCCAGTTGAATAGATGCCAGCTAAAAGGGCTTTTCCGCAGCATGCGTGAGACACAAATCCTGATCGGGAAATGGAAGAAACACTGCAAAACTAAATGACCGCATACTGTTCTGAGCTATCATCCACCAGCCCCGGAAACCGTCGTCGCGATGGACCAAAGGCAAGTCATGCCTGAGCAATCGATCTGGACCACTTGGATGGAGTTGCACCGGAGCCGATAACCAATCTGTTAAGAGTATTTTCCGGGCAAATATGCACGCTACGTCCCATTTTTTGCAGTTTTGCGAAAACTCCATCAAAAAAAAGCCCCGAGGCTTGTCAAAGGAATAGCCATTCTCTAGGACCGAGCGCGAATTACCTCTAATCGAATGGTTCAGTTATGTTGATTACGCCCATCCTCCTTTGCGGGGGTTCTGGAACCCGTTTGTGGCCCTTGTCGCGTAAGAGCTATCCTAAACAATTTGTATCTCTTATCGGCGATGAAACCCTGTTTCAGGCCTCTGCGCGGCGCCTGTCCGGTGCCACGGACGGGCTGACGTTTGCGGCCCCCATGGTCCTGACCAACTCGGATTTCCGGTTCATCGTGGCCGAGCAACTGCAGGCCGTCGGAATCGACCCCGGTGCCATTCTGATCGAACCCGAGGGGCGCAACACCGCCCCCGCCGTGCTGGCTGCGGCGCTGCGCGCCCATGCTGAGGACGCGGATGCCGTGTTGCTGGTGGCGCCCTCCGATCACGTTGTCCCCGATGCCGCCGCATTCCAGGCGGCGGTTGCTCGCGGGCTGGACGCCGTGGCGCAGGGGCAGCTGGTGACCTTCGGGATCACCCCGACGCATCCGGAAACCGCCTATGGCTATCTCGAACTGACAAGCGCGGCAAACGGCGACGGGTCCCCCGTCCCGCTGAAGCAGTTTGTCGAAAA
>NZ_JBXWMF010000011.1:0-150929 GCF_059609725.1 Ruegeria sp. YTSC199 | reverse complement strand
GGGACTGGTTTTGAAGTATTTGAAAGAGGCGGGTCTGGTCATGGGCAAAAGCTACGCAACACCCCTACCCCGCTCAACTCAAGTTCTTCTGACAAGACCCGCTAAAGGGCATGGGGTTCCCGGATTACGAATTGAAGACACCGATGGCTTTGTAAAAGCCCTTTCCGCGGGGCTATCACGTGACGGCCCTTCCTTGATCGAAGTTATGTGCCCGCCAGCATCTTAAGCACAAAATCTTTTTGAAACGGACGGCCCAAAGGAGACGTTCACGGTCTACTTTCGATGCTGCGATTGCGACCCTCATTCCGGACCTTCGCCGCGGGTGCAAGATCGGAAAAATGCAGAACAGCCCTGGCAATTTCTGCCAGCGCTGCCCTTTTCGATCAGATCACCGCTCGCTCAATGACCCGCTCACCCTTGGCGAAGCGCTCAAACAGGAATGGCGATAGATCGAGACTACGGAACTCGCCATAGATGATTTGCTCAGCGACACCGCGACCGACGGCAGGCCCCTGCTGAGAGCCGTGGCCTGACGACCCGTTGGTGAAGTGGAAATTCGACACTTCATCATGGGGACCGATGACAACGTTGTAGTCGAACGTGTTGAAGTCGTAGTGCCCCATCCAGAAGTCGACAACCTCGACGTCTTTGAACTGCGGGATACGGTTCGAGATGATGGGATGTACCTTATCTTCCCAGATGGTTTCCTCGGCCGAGAAATCTTCAACGCCGACAGTTGCATCTTCACCAAGCGGCGGGCAACCAACCAGGTAATTATCCCCGAACTGCCGAAAATGCACCCCGGTCGGATCAATGGTCAGTGGCAGATCGCGATCCAACGGCTCTTTTGCCTTAAAGATGAAGGTATAGCGGCGCTTGGGTTGAATATCGAGCTTCAGACCAGCCATGTCCGCCACCTTTCCAGCGCGGGTACCCGATGCGTTGACAACATGGCCGGCTTTCACAGTTTCACCGGAGGCCAAAGTAACGCTGGTCACCTTGTCACCTTCACGTCCAATTGCAGCGACCTCGTTTTCAACGAATTCGACACCGTTTTCGATGGACTTGCGCAGCAGCCATTCCACCATCAGAGGCGCATCGTAATACCCCTCGTCGACGGTGTTGAGGCTGCCGGATTCGATGTCGGAAAGGTAGTAGAACGGGTACGCCGCAGCGATCTGATCCGGCGTGACCATTTTGGTCCCTGCGCCACATTCCGCCTGGACGGATTGATCACGCTGCAAGACTTTGGTCAGTTCCGGCCCGTCGGACAGATAGAGATATCCGAAGTTGCGAATGCCCAGTTCAGGGATCTTTGGGTCCCCGCCCAGATTTTCGCGGAAATTGCGCACGAACTCGGCCGCGTATTGACCGATCTTCACATTGATCGGATTTGCGAATTGCTGCCGCATGCAGTTGTTGGATGCGGCAGTTTGCGCCTGCAAATAGCTCTTGTCTCGCTCGACGATTAGGACACGGCCCTTGAAATCAGGGTTCGAGGCGAGGAACCACGCGGTGCAGGCCCCCATTGTCGCGCCACCGATGATGACAACATCATAGTTGTCGTGTTTTGGGGTTGCAGCGACCTGCGGAAGTTCGATTTTGAACAATTTGTCGTGGGAAGTCGGTTTCATGGTCATGTCATGTTTCCTTTGGATGCCGCCTCAAACAGAACGAGTGATACCGCCGTCGACGCGGATGTTTTGACCAGTGATGTATGCTCCGCCCTCTGACGCCAGGAAGGCGACGGTTGCTGCGATCTCATCGTAGCTCTTGCCGTATCGCTCCAAAGGGATGCGGGCTTTCCAATCGGGGTTTTCTGGAAGACTGTCGATGAAACCCGGCAGTACGTTGTTCATGCGCACGTTGTCCGCAGCGTACTTGTCGGAAAACAGCTTGGTATAGGCAGCAAGACCGGCACGCATCACACCCGACGTCGGGAAGACCGGGTCGGGCTCAAAGGCCGCAAAGGTCGAGATGTTGATGATGGTACCCGATTTCTGTTCGATCATGATCGGGGCGATGATGCGAGTCGCACGCACGGAATTCAGGAAGTAGACTTCCATACCCTCATGCCAGTCTTCATCACTAATCTCGAGAACAGGCGCCCGTGGGCCATGACCAGCCGAATTGACCAGCACATCTACACGGCCCCATTTTTCCATTACGGCGTCGACCAGCTTCTGCATGTCTTCGCTGGACTTGTTGGTTCCGGTCATGCCGATACCGCCCAGCTCCTTGGCCAGGGCTTCGCCCTTGCCTGAAGACGACAGGATGGCGACGTTAAAACCGTCAGCTGCGAGGCGACGGGCGCTGTCGGCCCCCATGCCGCTGCCGCCGCCAATGATGATTGCCACTTTTTTGTCGGCCATTTGCATTCTCCTCGGAATTGATCAGTTCTTTCTTGTTTCCAAGATGGGTTATCGACACAGTTTTGACTAATCAGTTATTCTGCTTTAAGTGTGTAGGAAAACTACATCCATTACTGGTAACTGTTTATGCGCGACATGCCCCCGCTTAACTCCTTAAAAGCCTTTGAGGCGTCTGGCCGGCATCTCAATTTTAGGCGAGCAGCCGAAGAGTTGGGCGTGACTCAAGGCGCAGTCGCCCAACAGGTTCGCGCCCTCGAAGACTTACTTAAAATCAAACTCTTCGACCGTCACGCCCGGGGATTGGCGCTGACGAATGAAGGGCGCCGGTACCTGCCACCTCTGCGCAGGGCCTTCGACATGATCGCCGAAGCCACTGAGAACCTTGCGCCCAAGGACGCGGTGGTGACAATCAGTTCTACACCCTCGTTCGCAACAAGATGGCTGGTGCCCAGGCTTGGAGAATTTGCATCAGAGCATCCTGATATCCGCATTCGCATGGATGCCTCTAATACACTGGCGAATTTTCAGAATGACGGAATCGATATTGCCATCAGGCAAGGCAAACCTCCATTTGGGCCTGGGTTACTCGCCGACGCTTTGTTCACTTCGGAAGTGATTGCCGTCTGCCACCCCGATTTGACGACGGGCGCGAATGCGGTCCGGTCACCAATGGACTTGCGACATCACGTTTTGTTGGAAGACACGCATGGCTATTGGCCCGTGTTTCTGGAAGCAGCCTTGGGCGATATCCCCGTCGCCGACATCAAGACGATGAACTTCAGCCAGACCTCACTGGCGATCGACGCCGCGATTGCCCGCCAGGGCGTTGCGCTGACAAACCGGGCTCTGGTCGAAGACGACCTGTGTGAGAACCGCTTGTGCCAGCCCTTTTCGTTTTCGCTGCAAACTGAGGAAGGTTACTACATCGTAGCGCCAAGGGAACCACGCAATCCAGTTCTTGTGTCCATCGTGCGGGATTGGCTAATCGCGCAGAGCTAAACTGGCCATTAAAGGCAACCAAGCTGCTTAGTGCATGGCTCGTATGCGGCTCGCGACACGTTCAAAAGCACGGTCCAGAGCTTGCGTACCATTTTCCTCTGCGAACACTTGAAACAGCTGCTCATTGAGGCCGCCGGTCGTCGTATGGCTCAAGCGCAGATCCTCGAAGCTTTTGTCGGTTGCCTCACTTGCGGTATCGGCCAACCCCTGGAACATCGCCGCCAAATAGGCACGTGCGTCGTCATAGCTGGTGCCCTGGGCGGATATCCACTGTGTAGCAGCTTCGGATATACCAAAATATAGTCCCATCATTGCGCTGGCGACGGCGTAGGCATCGAACGCTTCAATTGTCTCGACAGGCACCGATGCTCCAATCGCGCTGAACAGTTCTTCCACATCGGGTGTTGGTGGAAAGATTGCCGTTACGCCCGTCAGGTCGGCAACCGATGGCAACGGAATGGCCCGACACAAAGAAGCGCACGGGTGTGTCCAATCGTGCAATTGGTGCAGCGATATCGTAGCCATCAGGCTGACCAACTGCGTGTCAGGTTTGAACTGCAGGGGCGCCAGGATTTCTTCGGCGTGTTGCGGACGGACGGCCAAAAACAAGATGTCGGCGTCATCCACGATGGACTGGTTTTCTTCGCAAACACGCACCAACGGAGACAGTTGGGCCAGCTGAGCTGATATCTCTCGGGTCCGCACGGAAACAAGAATCTCGGTTGCCGGGTAGTTTGCCCGCAATAGCCCCCGGACAATTGCCTCAGTAATCACTCCGGCTCCGATGAACCCAAGTTTCACAGCGTCACTCTCCCCAAGTGTCAGACAGGATGAACCCACTCGGGAACGGGTCGCTCGGATCAAGCCCGATCTGGGACATGCCATAAATCCAGCACTGGCCCGTAATCCGAACGCGGCTCCCTTGGTAGGGGCCGATCTGCGTCTCACCCATCAGTTCAGCACTAAACTCTCCGTCGATGATTGAACGGGTTGTAATCTTGTCTCCCCTCGCGATTTCACCTTTGGCATGCAGCACAGCCATGGTGGAGTTAGTGCCTGTTCCGCAGGGTGAGCGATCAGCGCGCGCCGGTTTCAGAGTTGTGCAGGTCCGCACGGCGCCATCTTGGTCGCGGGATCGGAACATGACATAGGCCAAGCCATGCACTTCGGGGATTTCAGGATGCGCGATTTCTGTCTGAGCAGCGATCATATTGCGAAGCCTGACCCCTTGCTCCGCCAGTTTCCGCGCGTTCTCTGGCGTGATGTCCAAACCGATCTGCTCCACATCAACCAAAGCATAAAAAACACCACCGTAGCACAAATCGTAAGTTACGAGGCCCCATTTCGGTGTATCGATCTTTCCTTCGGAAATCGCCACGAATGACGGCGGCATGTCCAGGCTCACACCCGTGACCTTGCCGCCCTTACACGTGGCTGTAGCTTTCACCAACCCGGCAGCCGTATCCAGAGTCACTACGGTTTCTGGCTCGACCATCTCCATCATGCCCGTTTCCAGAATGGCAGTCACAGCACACATCGAGTTTGACCCGGACATGGCGTGGGCCTGATCATTTTGAAGCACGATCATTCCAAAATCAGCGTCTGGATGGCAGGCTGGCGGGATCAGCACAAAGGAATGATTTGCAGCCGCACGCGGCTCGGAGCAAAGCCAGCGGCGCAACGTGTCATCGACCTCATTGATGTAAGCCAGCTTAGCGGCCATCGTATCGCCAGGGATGTCGAGAAAACCTCCGGTTATGACCCGACCGATCTCACCAGCGCAGTGAACGTCAACCGTCTGCAGCGTTCGTTTCCACCGCATGGGAATTACTCCTTGATGTACCAGCCCCAAGGTTTGGAGCGATCATAGGTAGTGATCTGCTTGATCTCGAGGTAATTGTTGAAGCCCAATTCCCCCAGCTCGCGACCAATGCCGGATTGTTTGTAGCCGCCCCAGGGGGCTTCGGTGAAGGTCGGTTGTGAGCAATTGATCCAGACAATCCCGGCTCGGAAGGCGCGTGCAACGCGTTCGGCACGATCCGGATCGTTAGAAAGAACGGCCGCGCCAAGACCGAAGCGGGAGCCATTGGCCAGTTCGATTGCCTCCTCTTCCGTCGCAAATTTACGAATGCAAACAACGGGGCCGAAAATCTCTTCGTTCCATATCCACGCGTCGGTGGGCACGTCTGTAAAAATAGTTGGCTCAACATAGCAGCCATGTTCCAACCCGTCTGGCACACCGCCGCCAGCAGCAAGGGTGGCTTCATTCTTCCCTTTCTCGATGGCCGCCAGCACTTTCTCATGTTGCGATTGGCTGACCAGCGGTCCAAGCAACACACCCTCGGCCAATCCGTGACCGATCTTGATCTTGCCAGTTTCTTCGACGAGCCGCTCCATCAGCGCTGGATAAATTTCTTCGTGAATCAGAACCCGGCTGGTTGCCGAGCAGACTTCACCCTGGTTCCAGAAGATACCGAACAGGATCCACTCCACTGCCTCGGCGATGTCGGCATCTTCGAACACTACCATCGGGGATTTGCCACCCAATTCCAGCGAGATGGTTTTGATGTCCTGGGCGGCGGTGGCCATGATGCGCGATCCGGTTGGGACAGAGCCGGTGAATGCCAGCTTGTCGACGCCGGGATGTTCTGTCAGGGGTTGGCCCGCATCAGGGCCGAAGCCCGTCACGATATTCAGGACTCCTTCGGGAAGCCCCGCCTTTTGTGCAATCCCGCCCAGTTCCAGCGCTGTCAGCGGGGTCAGTTCCGAGGGTTTAAGAACCATGGTGCACCCAGCTGCCAGAGCCGGAGCAACTTTCCACGCCGCCATGAGCATCGGAAAGTTCCACGGAATGATTGCCCCGGCAACGCCCACCGGCTCCTTGACTGCTTTGGACTTGAATTCATCCATCGACAACGCAATTTCCTGCTCGGCACTGTTGTCGAACCGTTCCGCCAAATCGGCATAGAAATGAAAACAGCCTGCGGTGTCCTCAATGTCCCAGACGGCTTCAGGCAACGGCTTACCATTGTCACGCACTTCCATGCGCGCCAGTTCATCGGTGCGGGCCGCAATCTCATCACCCATCTTGCGCAAGATGGCAGCCCGTTCAGCACCGCTCATCTGCGGCCATGGTCCCTTGTCGAAAGCGACCCGCGCTGCTTTCACGGCAGCATCAACGTCGACAGCGCCGCCGGCGGCAACTTGATGGAAGACACTTCGGTCCGACGGGTCAACCACGTCAAACATTTGACCGGATGCGGGCGCAACCCATGCGCCATTGATGAACAGTTGATTTTGCATACGAAGGGCTCCTTCAGAAACGGTCAATTCGGTATGGGGACACATCGATTGCGGGACGACCCCCGGTGATCAGTTCTCCCATCAAATGGGCACAGGTCGCAGCATAGGTCAGGCCGAGGTGGCCATGTCCCGTAGCATAGTAAACCCCGGGGGTTTTGGCTGAGGCCGACATCACGGGGATGGTATCGGGGAAGGCAGGGCGGTGCCCCATCCACTCGGTAAAGTTTTTCACCTGCAAATTCGGCAAGGCCTCGCGCGCCCGGCGCACGGTAATCTTGGAACGGCGGTAGTCCGGCGCGGCATCCAACCCGGTCATTTCGACTGTGCCTCCCACGCGGATGCCGCCTCCCGTCGGGCTGACCATGAAAGCCTTGGCGGGCCAGATGATAGAATGCGCCATCTCAATCCCGGGTGACATGATGTGGGTGTGATACCCACGTTCCGTCTCCAGCGGCATCGGCTCATTCAACAGTTTAGACAGTCGCGCCGTGAAGGCACCCGCGCACAGAACCACCTCGTCTGCCCGGACGAGTTCCGCACCCAAGCGAACGCCCGTGATCCGCTCACCGCGTTCAAACCCGGTCACATCCGCCCGACGCACGATACCGTCCGCGCCTTCGAACCGTTCAACCAGCCGTTCCACGACTTTGTAGGGATCAGCCACGGTTCGGTTGTCCGGCAACAGAACCGCTTTGGTGATCCGGTCTGAGATCTCAGGTTCACGCGTTCGGATGGCTGCTGCATCCAACACTTCATAGTCGAAGCCGAACCGATCCAGCATATCAATGCGCTCACGATCCGCCTGGAATTCGGCCTCATCGGCATAAAGGGAGAGGCAACCGGTCTGCGACAGCTCACCTTCCATGCCGATCTCTGTCATCAGCGTCTCCGTATCAGCAAGTGAGCGCTCGCAGAGAACCGCCCCCGCGGCTTCCAGTTTCCGGACAGCCGACGGGCGACTGGCCGCCAGAAAACGGAAAAACCACGGGATCAGGCGTGGCATATAGCTGGGGCTGACCCGGATCGGACCTTCCGAATCCATCATCCAACCGGGTATCTGCCTCCAGGTAGAAGGGCGCGCGACAGGCATGAACTCGGTCACTGCGATCGACGCCATATTGCCGAAGGATGCCCCCGAGCCGGGAGCATCCCTGTCGATCAAGATCACCTTTCGGCCCCGCTTCTGCAGGTCGTAGGCGATGGCAGCGCCGATAACACCGGCACCGACGACGATTGTAGATGTCACAGTGGTTGTCCTCATGGCTCACACCAAGAATTCCGGTTCGGGCCAGCCGAGGTTGACCCGAATGCGGGGATCACATGGCTTGAATCGGCTCCAGTGCTTCTTTCAGCGCTGCCTTCTCTTCGCTGGTAAGTGGTCCAAGAGGAGCGCGACACTCACCGACCGGCAAACCCTGCAGCTCACAACCATATTTGATCTTTTGTACGAACTTACCGCTTTCGAGGATGTTCATGGCTCGATACAGCTTGGCCATGATCTCCTTGGCCTTTGCCAATTCGCCCGCCCTGTAGGCGCGATCCAAATCGCAACACGCTTTGGCCAGGAAGTTTGACGGACCACAAATCCAACTCTCCGCACCCCAGAACATGAAATCCAAAGCGATGTCATCCGAACCGGAAATGAGCTGGATTTTCCCTTCGTACCGAGAGGCGATTTCAATTGCACGCTGCAACACACCGGAACTCTCTTTGATGCCAATGACCCGTGGGTTGTCAGCGAAGTGATCCATCAGTTCGAACGAAATGTCCGAACCGTCCTTGGCCGGATAGCTGTAGAGCACCAGATTAACATCCACCTCGGCCAGCACGGTTTCGTAGTGGTTGATCAGTTCGTCCTGCGTTGGTCGCGTATAGAATGGTGGCGCCAGAAGAACATTGTCGTAGCCAATTTCCTTGGCAATAGCAGTTTGTTCGATCACCTCGCGTGTGCCAGGGGCGTTGGTGCCAGCGATCAGAACTTCGTCGTCGTTGGCGAAGTCCTTTACAAACTGCAGAACTTGACGCCGTTCCTCGGTCGACTGACTGAAGTACTCGCCGGTCGAACCGTTGGGAACCCAACCGGTTACACCGGCCTCGCGGAAATGGATCAGTAGTCTCTCAAAAGCTCCGAAGTCGATTTTGTTGTCCGCGTCGAACGGCGTGACAAGAGCTGGCATGATACCAGAGAGTTTTACGTTGCAGGTCATGAGTTAGAGTCCTGTTTTTTGTCATAATGGAGGTAGCCACGCCGTTCGACGGTTGGAAACACGTCGCCGCGGCGGACATAGTTTGTGTTCTGGGTGAGCGGTCGGGGTGTGAAATCCCAAATCTCTTCCCGCCCTGTAGACAGCGCTTTGTCGATCAGGTTACGCGCCACCTGGCTGGCGATGACATCGTCCAGCAGCGTATCCAATGGCCACGTTTCTTCAGCCAATTGTGCCAGCCTGGTCTCGTCAGGATCGCCCTGCCCAGCAATGTTAGCCTGTTCCAGCGGGTCCGTGGCGAGGTCGTAGAGTTGCGGTGGATAGGCGCGGGAAATCACCAGTTTCTTGGTTCCGTCGCGGATGCAAACGCGCGGAGCAGATGTGCCGCCGTCGATATGCTCAGAAAAAACCGGACCGTTCAGTGGTTCACCCCGTAACGCGGACATCAGGCTACGACCTTCAATTGGTGTTCGTATCGCGTCGACACCGATCCCGCTGATATCCAAAAGCGTTGGGAAGATGTCTAACAAGGATACAGGGGCAGACACGCGACCGGCGGTGTGCTCGGGATGCGCGATGATCAACGGCACCTGAATGGCAGGGTCGAACAGGGTCTTTTTGAACCACATGCCCCGCTCTCCAATCATGTCTCCATGGTCCGAGGCAAAAACAACTACCGTGTTCTTGGAAAATCCGCTGTCCTCAAGCGCTTGTGTCAGCCGCCCAAACAAATCGTCTACATAAGATATCATGCCGTAATAGCCGCGCCGCGCGTTCCGGTAGTCGGCATCGCTCAGTTCGCATTTGTCCTGACCGTAATGATAGTACAGCGACTGGCTGTGCGCATCGCGCTGATCGACCGGAATATGGGGCACGCGTGGGGCGTCGATCTCAGCATCCGCGTACATATCCCAGTATTCGCGGGTGATCACATAGGGATCATGCGGGTGCGTCAACGAGACCGTCATCATGAAGGGCCGGTCGTCATCACTGCGCGCGCGGGTGTAAAGCTCGCGCACTGCGTGATGAATGACGTCTTCGTCGTAATCAATCTGCATCGAACGGGCGACCGGACCTGCATCACGCACCGTGTCGATTGTCGAGACGCCAAATGTATAGGCGCGCTCCTCATCTTTGTTGTAGTCGCGGAAATCGGCATGCGGCGTCCAGGACATGTCGGCTGGGTAAATTTCGGTGGTCAGCCGTTCTTCGAACCCGTGATATTGATCGGGTCCGACGAAATGCATCTTGCCAGATATGCAGGTGTAGTAGCCGTTCAGTCGAAGGTAGTGGGCGAATGTCGGTGTAGAAGCGGCAAACTCGGACCCGTTGTCATAGGCGCCGATGCGAGACGGCAAACGCCCGGCCATCATCCCAAAGCGTGATGGCGCGCAGAGCGGATAGGGGCAATAGGCGTTCTCAAACACCGTGCCCCGCGCCGCAAGCGCGTCGATGTTGGGCGATTTGCAAACCGTTCCCCCATAGGCACTCAGCACGAATGAGGTCAGTTGGTCGACCATGAACAGGATGATATTGGGCTTCATCAGGTCACCCCGCGCTGGGATTTCTGGCTCGCTACGTTTTGAGCGACGAGATCTTTGTAGAGCGCCCGGATGCGATGGGTAATTGGGCCTGCCCCCCCCTCTTTGCCGATATCTTTGCCGTCGATTGAAGCAACCGGTGTCTGGGCGCCAAATGTACCGGTCAGAAATGCCTCGTCCGCACCATAGACCTCATAGAGCGAGAAGTTCTTTTCGAAGACCGGAATGTCATTCTGGTGGCAAAGTTCGATGACTTTGGCCCTCGTAACACCGTTCATGCAGTAATCTCCGGTCGAGGTCCAAACCTCGCCCCGACGGACGATGAAGAAATTGCAGGCGTTTGTCGTATTCACAAAACCATGCGGGTCCAGCATGAGACCCTCATCCGCCCCGGCCTGTTCCGCCTGCAAGCAAGCAATCACGCAGTTCAGTTTGGAATGGCTGTTGAATTTCGGGTCCTGGCTGGTGGGAAGGCCACGAACCTGTGGTACGGTGGCCAGCCGAATGCCGCGCGATTGCAAACCTTCGGCAGGTTTTGAGTGCTCCACGATGGCAACAATTGTGGGCCCGAACCTGCTGAGACCCGGGTGTTGAAACGGTTTCGCCTTGCGTCCACGCGTGATCATCAGGCGGCAATGGGCGTCCGAGGCCATGCCATTGGCGGCTGCCGTCCGGTCGAGGAGGTCTCGCACACTTTCAGGCCCCATGCCGATATCAATCGAGACCGATTTGAGAGAATTGAACAGGCGGTCCATGTGTTCGTCAAAAAAGGCCCATTTACCATCGTACAACCGAAGACCTTCCCACATACCATCACCCAGCATGAACCCGCTGTCGTAAACCGAAATCTTGGCCTCATCCTTGGGTACAAGCTCGCCATTCACGTAGATCAGCAGCGCGTCGTTGCGTGCGTCAACTTCCGCGTCATGAGTGGATATATCGTGGGAGTCCATTTGCATCATATTCTCTGATCAGTGACCCAGGACCTGGCCCAGGAATGTCTTGGTGCGTTCGCTTGAAGGATTGTCGAAAAACTCAGTGGGTGGCGCCTGTTCGATGACTTGCCCGTCCGCCATGAAGATCACCCGATCAGCAACCTGACGGGCAAAGCCCATCTCATGTGTTACGCAAACCATGGTCATACCTTCCTCGGCGAGGCCGACCATTACATCCAGCACTTCTGAGATCATTTCCGGGTCCAACGCTGATGTCGGTTCGTCGAACAGCATGATCTCAGGTGCCATACACAAAGCGCGAGCAATGGCCACACGTTGCTGCTGTCCTCCAGAAAGCTCGCCGGGATATTTATGCGCCTGCTCTGGGATTTTGACACGCTCCAGGTAGGACATGGCAGTTTCTTCGGCCTCTTCCCGAGACTGCTTGCGCACAAGCGTCGGGGCCAGGGTGCAGTTCTCAAGAATGGTCATATGCGGGAACAGATTGAAGTTCTGAAATACCATTCCCGCTTCGCGGCGGATTTCGTCGATGTTGTCGACATTGTCGTCCAGCGGGATGCCGTTGACCTCGATGGTCCCGGCCTGATGTTCCTCCAGCCGATTGATGCACCGGATCAGCGTCGATTTGCCTGACCCGGAAGGGCCGCAAATCACCACTTTCTCACCGCGACCCACATCAAGATCGATGTCTTTCAGCGCATGGAATTCGCCGTAGTACTTGTTCATGGCACGAATGGAGATGGCTTGGTCTGACATGTGCAATTCTCCTCAGCGGCTGCCAACGCTCATACGGCGTTCCAGATAAGCGCCATAGCGGGACAGTGAAAAAACGAAGACAAAGAAGAGGAGCCCGACGAACACGTACATCTCGATCGTTGCAAAGCTCCAATCGGCCGTACCTGCCGCAGCGCGGCCTGAAGCGAGAATGTCGAAGAAGCCGATAATCGTGACCAGCGAAGTTTCTTTGAACGTGATAACGAACTGGTTAATCGTCGGTGGCAGAGCGTTGCGAAACGCTTGCGGCATAACGACATAGCCGATCCGGTGCCAATACCCCATACCAAGGGCTTTGGCGGCCTCTTCCTGACCGACCGGGATAGCTTGCATCCCGCCACGTATGATCTCGGCCTGATAGCAGGCAAAGAAGATCGCATAGCCAATGATCACGCGGTACAGTTTGTCGCCGATCGCCCAGTCCGGCAGTACAAACGGCAGGACGATGGCAAAGGTGAACATGATCGACAGCAGGGGCAGCGACCGGATCACGTCAATCACCAGCGCCATGGTTTTGGCGATCCACGGTAGCTCTGACCTGCGGAGCAGAGCAAAGATGATCGACAAGGGCATACCTAACAGGCAAACGGCGGCGAAAATGAAAACCGTCAGGGATAAACCGCCCCAATCGCGCTCGACCACTGGCGACAGACCGAAGACGCCGCCGCGCATCAAAATGTAGAACGTCGCAAACCCCACGATCCATAGTACAGGCAGTCGTTTGGCACTCCAGAAAACCGGGATACAGGACAGGATGGCGACCACCAGCATGACGAGGCAGGCCAGCGCCGATCGCCATTGTTCTTCGAACGGGTAAAGGCCGAACAGCACAATGCGCCAGCGGGTTGCCACAAAGGACCAACAGGCCCCGTGTTCGTGCGCGCGGCATTCTTCGTTCTTCCCGTATCCCCAGATCGCGTCGAGGAACGCCCAGTTCAGTAGGCTCCACAAAACCCAGGCCGTGAATGCCGCAAGCAGGACGGTGATTGCACTGTTCAGCGGCGTGGCGAAATAGTGCTTTTTGATTGCGCTGACGGTCGGAGTGTTCTGAATTGGAAGATCAGTCATCGCTCAGATCCTCAGCTGTGTGCCTTTGAGCTTGATCGCGTCGTTCACGCGATTCAGAACCCAAGCCATCGAATAATTGATGATCAGAAACCCCCCCATCAGGATCGCGATCAACTCCAGCGTCTGACCCGATTGGTTGATGGCCGTACTGATGACCATGAAGAAATCGGTGAAGCTGATGGCGATACCAATCGTTGTCGCTTTGAACAGCCAGACATACTGGTTGATCAGCGTCGGCATCACGATCCGGATCGCCAGTGGTAGGCGAATACGACTGAAGATATACCAAGGCGACAATCCAAGGGCGCGCCCGGCCTCAGACTGGCCTTTAGGGATGGCATTGAAGCCTGCGCGCACGATCTCGGCAATATAAGCCGCACCGTAAACCGCAATGGCAATGAGACAGGCCATCAGTTCCGGCGAAATGCGAATTCCCCCGCGGTAATTCAGTCCGGCCGCTTCGGGAATACTGACCAGCGGCGTTTCAGGAAGGCGCCCAAACCACATCGCGGCAACGGCAGAGATCAACGCCACAGACCACAGTAGCTTTCGTTCTTTACTGGCCTGCCGCAGATGAATATCCGGCCAGCGCTTGACACCCAGCCAAAGCGCCAACGCAAAGGCGGAGACGAGGATAATGATCGACGCGAAAACCGAACCACCGGTGACATTGAGACCTGGGACATAGATACCGCGGCCGGTCAAGGCGATACTGCCCAGAATAGGTTCTGCATTGCGTGGGCTCGGCAGGCCCAACAACAACGTATACCAGAACAATAGCTGCAGGATCAGCGGTGCGTTGCGAAACAGTTCGACAAATGTGGTACCGACCAGCTCAGCCATCCCGTTACCCGATGTGCGCATTACGCCCACCGCGATCCCAACGACAGTGGCAATTGGCAGCGCAATAGCGCCGAGGAACAGTGAATTGAGAATGCCAACAAGGATTGCCCGCGCGTAGGTGGAGTTGGTGCTGTAGTCGATAAGGGAAAAGCTGATACGCCAACCAGTTGCCCGTTCAAGGAAATCGAACCCTGAGGTCAGACCTTGGGCCTCAAGGTTGGTGCGACCGACCAGAACCATGATCACCAGCATTGCCAGGATCCCGCCGACAAAGCCGAATTGCAGCCCCGCGTCCCTGACCCGTCTGTTTTTGATGAGCGCTTGCATCAGCTTCTCCCCGCTTGACCTGGTGGGAAACGGATGCAGCCCGAAGGCTGCACCCAGAACGCACCGACGACTTAGTCGATGATCATCGGATAGAAGACACCGCCCGCGTTATAGAGATTGTTGATCCCACGCGGCAGGTTGTAGGGAGAACCAGACCCGATGTTGCGCTCATAGATTTCGGCAAAGTTGCCGACTTCCTTGATCATGTTGTAGGCCCAATCATCCGGCAGACCCAGACGCGCGCCATAACCCGGGTTCACGCCCAGAAAGGTGCTAACCGTCGAGGATGGCGGGTCGGCACGCACTTCGTCGACATTCTCTGAAGTGATCCCCTCCATTTCAGCGAACCAGAGCGAAGACAGCATCCAGTTCTGAACGTCCAGCCAATCCGGATCACCCTCAGGGACAATAATGCCTTCCGCTTCCAGAGCGATGACGTCGGGCAGAATGACGTGAGCATCAGCGCCGTCAGGTGCATCAACACGCCCTGCGGCAAGGCTGGGTGCCCATTCCACAAGCCCGTCACAGCGGCCTTCGTAATACGAGTTGCGTAACTCGTCGCCGTTCTCGAAGGTCAGCATTTCGGCATCAATCTGCTTGGTGTCGAGATACGTTGCAGTGGCACGCTCGGTCGAGGTGCCTGCCGCGACGCAGATTGTACCCCCGGCAAGATCCGCCATCGAATTGGCACCCAGATTTGTGCGGGTCATGGTTTGGAATGCCCCGATGAAATACGGGCGGCTATAGGCCAGATTCAATTCGGTATCCCGGCTTTGGGTCCAACCAGACACTTTAATGACGACGTCAATGTCACCGGATTGAAGAGACGGCCAACGCTGAGCCCAACTGATGGGAACAATCTCGAGGTTCCCTTCGGACGCACCAAACAGACCGGCAGCCAGAGCCCTGCACAGATCGATATCCACGCCTCGCCAGTTGCCCTGATCATCCACTTCAGCAAATCCAAGGAAAGATCCGTTGTGACCACTACACAGCAGCGACCCGCGTTCGAGAACCGTATTCAGGCGGCTGTCCTCGGCAACTTGAGCATGTGCCATCTGAGAAGCCGTAATCAGTGCCATCGAAGATGATGCAATCGCCTTGGCAAATTTCATGATTTCCTCCCTGTGTCGACATTTTGTCTGCAACTTTTTTGTCGACACTATGACGACATGTCAATAAAAACTTCATTACGACCGGATTGAGATCGCCAGGATTAACGTTAGGGACAAAGATAAAATGGTTGACTCACAACAGCTTCCTCAGCGACACGCCAAAGGTCGTGGATCGAAGTTCGTTTATGATGAGCTTAAACGCGAGATTCTGACCCTCGATCTGAAACCGGGATCACCGTTGGACGAGACCAGCCTGTCGGAACGATTCGCCATGTCACGCTCGCCCGTACGTGAAGCGCTGGTTCGTTTGTCCGCCGAAGGTCTGGTGGTGATGCTGTCGAACCGTTCAACCCTGGTGGCACCAATTGATTTTGCGGGCTTTCCCCGCTATGTCGAAGCATTGGATTTCCTTCAGCGGATCAATACGCGTCTGGCGGCGCAAAACCGGACCGAGGGCGAAATTCAAAAAATGACGGAAAAGGCCCAAGCCTTTGATCGCGCTTGCAGCGAGAACAACTATCTTGAAATGTCGGCAACAAATTATGACTTCCATATGGTGATCGCCGCTGCAGGCAGAAATCCCTATCTCGAGCGCGCCTATGGCCAGCTTCTTGCTGAAGGCCGACGTATTCTACATATGCATTTCGACTATTTGGAAGCTTCCGCAACGGACCACCTCCTTAGCCCGGATCACTACGACATGATTGATGCAATTCGCGACAGGGATGTGTTGCAGGCCGATAAGTTGGCACATGCTCACACCCGACATTTCCACGACCGGTTCGTGATGTTCATGAGCGCGAATTATAGCGAGGACTTTGACTTCGATCTTTCAACGCATGGTCCATCAGCACCCTCAGAAAATTGATGCGGCAGACGAACACGACCGATTTCAGCCGAAATAAATGCCCTTCCTCGGCTCTATTGGAAGTACGTCACAGCGTTGCAAATGGCCCACAGTCATGTTCCTGTCTAACTATGCATTGAACTCCGAATAGAGTTGGCAGACTTGGGCTCGCATTGGACTTGCGACGCTATGGAATACTGCTCGAAATTCCGACAATTTCAATGTCGGCTTTCGGCGTCTGGTATCAGTTTTTTGCGAGTGCAGAGAATGACTGGAATCCGCCCGCAATCGACATTGGGGTACAGCCCAGCGAGAAATTTCATACGAAGTGTGGGTCTTTCCTTTTGCAAGGTTACGTCGGTGATAGTTGTGGCTACTCACAAAACTAACAAAACTGGCCACAGTAGGTTCGCGAACGATTACGGGCATCACGAACGATTATGGGAAATCCTACAACCGGCTAGAAATCTAGGTTTTCGACACTCAGTGCGTTTTGTTGGATGAACTCGCGGCGCGGCTCGACCACATCACCCATCAGCTTGGTGAACAGATCGTCGGCTTCGACCATATCATCGACACGCACCTGCAACAACGTGCGGGCATCCGGGTCCAGCGTGGTTTCCCAAAGCTGATCGGGGTTCATTTCACCCAGCCCCTTATACCGTTGCAGTGACAAGCCCTTTTCACCTTCTTCCAGAATGGCGCGCAACAGATCCAGCGGGCCGTGAATTGCCTGCGACCGGTCGCGACGGACCAGCGTTGCCGGGGTGTTGTAGATCTCTTGCAGACTTTGGGTAAAGCTGCCGGTCTTGCGCGCCTCACCCGAACGCAGCATCGGACCGTCCAATGTACGCACCTCTTCGACACCGCGAAGAATGCGCGCCAGGCGAATTCCGTGATCCTGCGTGATCCGGCCCTGCCAACCGCGTTCGTATTCCAGCGCAATCAGGTCGAGACGCGCGGCGACTTTGTCTGCAACGCCTTGCAAATCCGCATCAACCGCGCCTGGCACAAAGGCACCTGCAACGGCGGCCTGTTCCAGGATGTGGCGTGGATAATGGGTTGGGAAGGCGTCCAAGACGCGCTTCAACTGACGCGCTTCGTCGACAACGCGCGTCAGATCCTGACCCAGGATCTCTTCGCCAGAACCGAGCTTCAGAACTGCCCCTTCGACACCTTGGTTGACCAGGTATTCATCCATCGCGGCCTGATCCTTCAGGTACACTTCGGATTTTCCGCGCGCCACTTTGTAAAGCGGCGGTTGGGCGATGTAGAGATAACCGCCCTCAATCAGCTCAGGCATCTGTCGGTAGAAAAACGTCAACAGCAATGTCCGGATATGCGCACCGTCGACGTCCGCATCGGTCATGATGACGATTTTATGATAGCGCAGTTTTTCGATATTGAACTCGTCTCGCCCGATCCCGGTGCCCAGCGCCATGACGAGGTTGCCGATTTCCTGAGATGACAACATCCGGTCAAACCGTGCACGTTCGACGTTCAGGATTTTACCCTTGAGAGGCAAAATTGCCTGAGTTTGCCGATCGCGGCCCGTTTGCGCTGATCCGCCTGCGGAATCACCCTCAACCAGGAAGACTTCGGTTTTGGTCGGATCTTTTTCCGAACAATCCTTGAGCTTGCCAGCCAGAAAATTCACATCCATCGCCGTTTTGCGGCGGGTCAGCTCGCGCGCCTTGCGGGCGGCTTCACGGGCCAGAGCAGCTTCGATAATTTTGCCGACGATAATCTTGGCCACGTTCGGATTTTCTTCGAACCATTCAGCCAGCTTTTCGTTCATCAGACCTTCGACTGCAGGGCGCACTTCGGATGACACCAGCTTGTCCTTGGTCTGGGACGAGAATTTAGGGTCGGGGACTTTGACCGACAACACACAGGTCAGACCCTCGCGCGCATCGTCGCCGGTAAAGCTGACCTTTTCCTTTTTCGCGATCCCGCTGGTCTGGGCGTAATTGTTGATGGTCCGGGTCAGCGCACCGCGGAAACCGGCAATATGGGTTCCGCCATCGCGTTGTGGGATGTTGTTGGTGAAGGGCAGGACTGTCTCGTGATAGCTGTCATTCCACCACATTGCGATTTCGACACCGATATCGTCGCGCTCACCCTTGATGTAGATCGGTTCGGGCATCGCGGAGGTCTTGGAGCGATCCAGGTACTTGACGAATTCCTTGACGCCGCCTTCGTAAAACAATTCGGTCTCTAACCGTTCTGCCGGGCGTTCATCAATCAGAATGATCCGTACACCCGAGTTCAGGAAGGCCAGTTCGCGCAGACGCTTTTCCAGCGTTTCGAATGAATATTCCAGGTTTGAGAATGTATCCAACGACGCCAGAAACCGCACTTCGGTTCCGGTCCGATCACCGCATTCAGCGACAACTTTCAGATGCTCGACCGTCTCACCACCTTCGAACCGCGCAACGTGCTCCTTACCATTGCGCCAGACACGCAATTCCAGCCAGTTGGACAGTGCGTTCACCACCGAAACGCCCACGCCGTGCAGACCGCCGGACACCTTGTAGGAATTGCTGTCGAACTTGCCGCCAGCATGCAGTTGGGTCATGATCACTTCTGCCGCGGACACACCTTCTTCGGGGTGAATATCGACGGGAATTCCGCGGCCATTGTCGCTGACAGAAACGCTGGAATCCGCGTGGATTTTGACGGTTACATGGTCCGCGTGACCGGCCAGCGCTTCGTCAATACCATTGTCAACGACCTCATACACCATATGGTGCAGACCCGAGCCATCGTCCGTATCCCCGATATACATACCAGGGCGCTTTCGAACTGCCTCTAACCCTTTGAGAACTTTAATGGAATCTGCACCGTATTCCTGGGGTGCCTGTGCGTCTTCGGACATGCCGTCAGTACCTATATTATTTTGGTAACTTATACGTTTTCTGGGGGGGATTGTCACGCGCTCCCCCAATATTTTGTGGTTCTGATCGGCTAAATTTACCGATCAAAGCCGATCGAGGTCTGCCGCGATATCCTCGGCGATTTCCACCGCGTTCACATCATCGCGTTCTGCTGACAACCGCAGGCCAAGAAGGTCGGATTGGTACCGCGTGGCAAGGCGATCCGGATCGTGGTTGGGGGCGATCTCTCCGGCCTCTTGCGCGCGACGAAACAGGTCTGCGAAACAGGTTTTCATCGCGACCATATGAGCGCGAGCCTGACCAGCCAGATCATGATCTTTGGCCTGCAATTCGGCATAGGTCTTGGCCAACATGCAGGCTTTGGTTGGCAAACTGGACGCTTCGACCACACGAAACGGCTGTGCCTTGAGCGCACCAAGCGGGCCCAATTCCTCTGCCAATGCCATTATGTTTGCGACCCCGTCCTGCGCATACCGCTCCAACGCCAAACCGTAGAGCGCATCTTTCGACCCGAACGCCGCGTAGAAGCTGCCCGGCTTCAGTTTCAGCTCGCGCTCCAGATCCTTCAGTGACGTTCCGGCCCAGCCGTGACGCCAGAAGATGTCACGGGCCTGCGCGATCAGTGTGTCGCGGTCATAGGAAGGTTTGCGGGGCATTGTCTTTACCAATTCTTGAACGTTCGCTCAAATATATACTTGAGTGATCACTCAAGAAACCCTAAATACGATTCATCGCGCCAAAAACAGGAGTTCCGACATGGCCAATTTCCCGTCTCATGACCTTGAATCCGCCCCCGAAGAGTCCAAACCGCTGCTCGAGAAATCTCAGGCCGCTTTCGGTCGCCTGCCCGGCCTGCACAAGGTTATGGCCGAAAGCCCGCAGCACCTGGAAGGTTACCAGGTACTGCACGGCTTGTTCCTTCAGACCGATTTCGACAATGACGAAAAAACCGTCGTCTGGCAGACCATCAATGTGGAAAACGAGTGCCACTACTGCGTGCCCGCCCACACTGGCATCGCTAAGATGATGAAAGTATCGGATGAGATCACCGAGGCCCTGCGCAACGAAACCCCGTTACCCTCGGCCAAGCTTGAGGCGTTGCGCACCTTTACCCTGCAAGTGATGGAAACCCGCGGCAATCCATCCGAAGAACAGATGCAGGCCTTCTTTGACGCCGGTTATGCGCACCGTGCGGTTCTGGACGTCGTTCTGGGTCTTGCCCAGAAAACCATGTCGAACTACGTGAACCACATGGCGCAAACGCCGGTTGACGAAGTTTTCCATCCCCTGCTTTGGAAACGCAAAGTCAACGAACCGGCCTAAGAGCTTACGACCGAGCCCTCATCGCCTTCGGTAACCATCAGCGTTTGGGCTCGGTCCCCCAATTCAGCAAAAAGTTCAGGCC
Source organism: Ruegeria sp. YTSC199 (assembly GCF_059609725.1). NCBI lineage: Bacteria > Pseudomonadati > Pseudomonadota > Alphaproteobacteria > Rhodobacterales > Roseobacteraceae > Ruegeria > Ruegeria sp. YTSC199. The sequence goes on along the minus strand of NZ_JBXWMF010000011.1, from coordinate 130,278 downwards.
CAGTACCCGTCATCCAGGCCTGAGCTCCCAGCGCGCAAACTTCATCATAAAGCGCAGCACGTCGCCCGGCATCCAGATGCGCGGCCACCTCATCCAGCAATACGATCGGCGGCGCGCCCACCATACTCGCCAGCGCCCGTGCATTTGACAGGATCAGGGAAACAAGCAGCGCCTTCTGTTCTCCGGTCGAGCAATCCTTTGCCGGAACCCCTTTCGCGGAGAATACCCCGTAGAGGTCCGACCGGTGCGGCCCGACCAGCGTGCGCCCCGCGGCCAGATCGCGAAACCGGCTTTCATTCAACGCCTCGCGCAGATCGTCCGCCGCCTCAGGCATCGCACCTTCGGTCTGCACCAATTCCAGATCCGCTGAAGGGAAGGCGGTTTCCGCCCGCTCCTGCGCCGCGCGTAGGTGATCCAACGCCGCCAAACGCGCGGTGTGAATGCGATGGCCGGTTTCGGCCATCTGCCCTTCAAGCGCCGCATACCAATGCGCATCCCGCACCTGCTCTTTCAACAAGCGATTCCGTTCGCGCATGGATTTTTCATAGGTCAGAGACGCCTCGGCATGGGCGGGATCAAAACTCAGCGCAAGGCGATCCAGAAACCGCCGCCGCCCTTCGGCCCCTTCGATCCACAGGCGATCCATCGAGGGGATCAGCCAGACCACCCGCGCCAGTTTGCCCAGATCAATCTGACTGGCGGCCTTGCCATCAATCCGGACCTGACGCGCGGCGCCACCCTCGGACCACGTTTCAATCTCATAGTTCTGGCCCTGCGCGTTAAGCAGGCCGGACAGTTTCCAGCCCAGCACCTCGGGCCGCCGGGTCATCTCCGCCGCGCTCGCCCGCCGCAACCCGCGACCGGGCGAGAACAGAGAAACCGCTTCCAGGATGTTGGTCTTCCCGGCCCCGTTTGGCCCATGAATCGCCACTGGCCGCCCATCCAAAGACAACCGTGCCAGTTTATGGGACCGGAAATGTGAGACCGTAAGTTCGGTCAGGGCCAAACTCATGACCCCTCCCTTTCGTTAAGGATCACCCCGCAGGGTCAAATCAGACGCGCATCGGCATGACAACGTAAACCGCGCTTAGATCATTGCCTTCGCGCATCAGGGTCGGATCGCCCGCCGAGTTGAACAGGAACACCGCGTTCTCACGATCCACCTGGCTGGCGATTTCCAGCAGATACTTGGCGTTGAACCCAATCTCCAAACGCTCATCACCATAGGCCACGGCCAGCTCTTCTTCGGCGGCACCACTGTCCGGTGCGTTGACCGACAGAACCAGCTTGTCGGCGTCCAGTTGAAGCTTCACCGCGCGCGAACGCTCGGACGAGACCGTAGCAACCCGGTCAACGGCCTGCGCGAATTCAGCAGCGTCCACTTCCAGCTGGCGGGTGTTGCCCTGCGGAATCACCCGTGTGTAGTCGGGAAAGGTGCCGTCGATTACTTTCGAGGTCAGCGTGATATCGGGCGTCGCGAAACGCACCTTGGTTTCGCTGACTGAGACAGCGATATCCATCTCATCATCGTCCAGCAGCTTGCGCAGCTCACCCACGGTCTTGCGCGGCACGATGACGCCCGGCATGTCGGCGGCTCCGTCCGGAAGGTCAGCGTCGATGCGGGCCAGTCGGTGGCCATCCGTGGCCACGCAGCGCAACACCTTGCCGCCTTCGGAACCATCGGCCACATGCATGTAGACACCGTTCAAATAATACCGGGTCTCTTCGGTGGAAATCGCAAATTTGGACTTATCAAACAGGCGCCGCAGCAGTGCCGCCGACGCCGTGAAGTTGGATTGATACTCAGAGGACGCCATCACCGGGAAATCCTCTTTAGGCAGCGTCGCCAAAGAAAAGTTCGACCGGCCCGCTTCAACCGTCAGACGCCCAGCGGCGCTGTCAGCGGTCAGAGTCACCAGCGCACCGTCCGGCAGTTTGCGCACAATCTCATGCAACGTCGTTGCCGCCACGGTTGTAGCACCTGCCTTCTCAACTTGCGCCGGGGCTTTGTCGACCACTTCGATATCCAGATCGGTGGCGCGGAACATGGCCTGATCGCCTTCGGCCTCGATCAACACGTTGGCAAGTATCGGGATGGTGTTGCGACGTTCGACAACAGATTGGGCCTGGGAAACGGCCTTGAGAAGGGTGCCGCGTTCGATGCTGATCTTCATACCCTCAGTTCCTCTGACTTGCGTACCGACATGGGCGGGACTGGCACGTTAGCGGTTCCACCCTGAGGTACAAGGATTTTTTACGGTTTTCTGGGTCGGAACGTCCAATGCGTCAAGGGCCGCGTGGCCGTGCGGGCACAGTTGACGCGCAACCGTGGGCTATAGCGCACAAAAAAGCCCCGGGCACGAAGGTCCGGGGCGTATCCTGAGGGGCTTGAGGTAAGCTTCAGGCTTCCAGCGCGCGGCGCAGCATTTCCACGTCTTCGGCAATCTGACCGTCGGTGGTTTTCAACTCTTCAATGCGTTTGACACCATGCATGACCGTAGTGTGATCACGCCCGCCAAAGCGGCGGCCGATCTCGGGCAGCGAGCGACTGGTGAGCTGCTTGCACAGATACATCGCCACCTGACGCGGGCGGGCATAAGACCGCAGGCGTTTGGGGCCAATGATGTCTGACAGGCGGATATTGTAATAGTCCGACACTTTACGCTGAATCTCTTCGACGGTGATCTTGCGCTCGGATGCACGCAGTACGTCGGCCAGACAATCCTGTGTCAGTTCCATGTCGATCTCACGCCCCACCAGCGAGGCAAAGGCGAACAGGCGCGTCAGCGCACCTTCCAGCACGCGAACGTTGGTCGAGATGCGTTGAGCAAGGAACTCCAGCACGCCGTCGGCGATGGTCAGGTCAGGATAGGTACTGCTGTAATGCTGCACCTTGTTCTGCAGGATGCCCAGACGCAGTTCGTAATCGGTCGGATGCAGGTCCACAACCAAACCGCATTGCAGGCGCGACTTCACGCGGTCTTCCAGATCCTTGATCTCGCCCGGGGCGCGGTCCGCCGAGATGATGATCTGCTTGTTCTGGTCCACCAGCGCGTTGAAGGTGTGAAAGAACTCTTCCTGGGTCGAGTCTTTGCCGGCGATGAATTGCACGTCATCGACCATCAGCACATCGACCGAGCGGAACAAGTGCTTGAAGTCCATCATCCGGCGTTCACGCAGGGCCCGCACAAAACGATACATGAACTGCTCTGCCGACAGATACAGCACGTTCAACTCGGGCCGCTTGGTTTTCAACTCCCATGCGATGGCGTGCATCAGGTGGGTTTTACCCAGACCGACACCGCCATACAGAACCAGCGGATTGAAAGTGACGGGACCACCTTCCGAGACACGGCGCGCAGCAGCATGGGCCAGTTCGTTGGGCTTGCCGACCACAAAGCTGTCAAATGTGAAACGGGAGTCCAATGGCGCGGCCTGCAGCGATTCCAATGCGTCATTTGTCGACTCGGCCTGCTGCGACAAAGATTGGGGTTGCGGCGTGTCCTGTGCAGCCGCGGATGCGGGCTTGGGTTCGTTGGACGGTCGCACCGGCGAATTGGCGGCGACGCGAAAGGCCAGTCGCTGCACCGATTCCCCGGCGGTGTTCATCTCATACAGAATGAGATCCGCAAAATTCTGGCTCACATAGTTGCCCATGAAATTGGTCGGTACCGAGAACACCGCCACTCCATCCTGTAGCTCTTGGAATTCAAGAGGTTCGATCCAGGTGGTGTAGTTGTTCTTGCCGACCGCCTTGAGCAATTTGTTACGCAGTTGTCCCCATTTCTCTTGTGTCATCAAGCGCCTCACGCATCCCATTCTTTATTGGCCTGCCGGCCTTATTACCCAATTCCGGTTACCCGGTTATTTTGCTTACACTCGCAATAGGGTACCCTCACGCCAAACCACGTAAGTTTGGCGAGGCTGTCCCCAATGTTCAGCACAGCTTGACAACTGGACACCCAAATACAGGGCGCCCCGTATGCCGGGTTGCGCATCGCAAACAATTTTTTAGACAGGGCTCAGATCTTCGGTCACCCAAAGACCTTTAGCAGATCAACAAACGAGCAGTGTCCGTTTGCCAACATTCGTTTCGCGATCAACCTGATGCCCGTCAGTTTGATCAATGAAACAGCCTGTCCCCCCAAGCGAGTGAATCGCTGACTTAGTGGTAGCAAGAGGCCAAGGCGTACGGCAACGAAACTCTGATGTTGACTCGGGTCTTTCGCCGAAAGAATCTCTCGACTTCGTGAAGGCGCGGCTTTCAGGCAACAGCACAAAAAAAGCGCCACGAATTGTGGCGCTTTTGAGAACAATTCAACCGTGAAATGTTGACCTAAGGTCAACCCACGAGTTTAACCCAGTGCTTTGACCCGGGCCGACAGACGCGACATTTTGCGCGATGCGGTGTTCTTGTGGAAGACGCCTTTGGTGACGCCGCGCATCAGTTCGGGCTGAGCCGCACGCAGAGCTGCGGTTGCTGTGTCTTTGTCGCCGGACGCGATCGCTTCTTCTACTTTGCGCAGGTAGGTGCGGATGCGCGAGCGGCGTGCTTTGTTGATTGCGAAACGCTTGTCGTTCTGACGCGCGCGTTTTTTAGCCTGAGGCGAATTTGCCATGTGTTTCTGACCTTCGTTCGGTACGGTTATATTCGGTTACGCGTCACGGATTATCCGCACCGGATCAGATTCACGGGTGTGAGTCGGGCCAGGCGGGCCGCACGCGCATGTATAGCGGCGCTAGTTATCCAAGATTGCAGGCTTTGCCAAGCCGATTCTTTCATTGTGCATAGCAGGCATGAAAAAGGCGGGCCCGGCCCGCCTGTTCCGATCCCCCGCGTGCGCCTTACTTATCGCGGAACTGGGCGGCGCGTTTTTCCTGAAACGCGGCCATACCTTCTTTCTGGTCTTCGGTTGCAAACATGGAATGAAAGACGCGGCGTTCGAACAACAGGCCCTCGCTTAGCGTAACTTCATAGCTGCGGTTGACGGCTTCTTTGGCGGCCATCGTGCTCAGCTGGGATTTCTCAGCGATCTTGTGGGCTGCCCCAATCGCCTCTTCCACCAGCTTCTTGGCCGGAACCACCCGACTGACCAGCCCGGCACGTTCAGCTTCTTCGGCATCCATGAAACGGCCGGTCAGGTTCATGTCCATCGCCTTGGACTTGCCGACAAAGCGGGTCAGGCGCTGCGTGCCCCCCAAACCGGCAATGACGCCCAGATTGATTTCTGGCTGGCCGAACTTGGCGGTGTCAGCGGCAATGATGAAATCGCACAGCATCGCCAGCTCGCACCCGCCGCCCAGCGCGTAACCGGAAACGGCGGCAATGATCGGTTTGCGGATCGCACAGATTCGATCATTGAAATCACCGAACAGATTGGACGCGTAGACGTCGACAAAGCTCATCGTGGACATCTCTTTGATATCCGCGCCAGCCGCAAAGGCCTTGTCCGAGCCGGTGATGATGATGCAACGCACCTTGTCGTTCTGGTCCGCATCTTCAAGCGCCGAGCAAAGCTCCTGCGTGAGCTGTGCGTTCAGCGCATTCATTGCATCGGGTCTGTCGAGCTTGATAAGTGCGACGTGGTCTTCGATTTCGACGATGATCGTCTCAAAAGCCATGAGGTGTAAGCTTCCGGTTGTTCCGTTCAGATACGATTCCTTATCACGCGAGGAAGCTGGATCAAGTTATCTTTGGCATTGCGCGCAATAGAAGGATGAGCGACCGGACTGGGTGATTCTTTTGACGACCGCGTCGCAGCCTTCGGTGCGGCAGGGCTCGCCCTCGCGGCCATAAACGTCAAAGCTGTGCTGAAAATATCCAAGTTCTCCATCGGCTTGGCGGAAATCACGCAGGGATGAACCGCCCGCCTCGATGGCATCCTGCAGCACCTGTCGGATGATTGGAACAAGAGCCGCGACACGTGTCGCAGAAATCTGCCCGGCTTTGCGACGTGGCGACACACCCGCGCGATAAAGCGCTTCGCAGACGTAGATATTGCCCAAGCCGGCAACGATTCCCTGATCCAGAAGCGCCGATTTCACCGGGGAGTTCTTGCCCCTGAATGAGTCGATCAGATGCTGCTCGTGAAAATCGTTGCCCAGCGGCTCGGGCCCCAGAACCGACAATAGCTTATGCTGCTCGGCGGTGGCCGTCGGCAACAGGTCCATCGCGCCGAACCGACGCGGGTCGTTGAAAGTCACCCGCGCGCCATTGGCCATGTGGAATATCACGTGGTCGTGTTTCTCGGGCATCGGATGTTCATGCACAAACTGCCCCAGAGGATCACCCGACACCGTCATTCGCCCGGACATGCCCAGATGGATCAGCAAGGTCTCACCACTGCTGAGATCGGCCAGAATGTATTTCGATCGTCGCCGCAGCCGATCCACCTGCTGCCCGGTCAGCCGTTCGGCCATGCGGTCGGGGAAGGGCCAGCGCAGATCGGGACGGTTCACATCCGCCCGTTCGATCACCACACCTTCCATCGCAGGCGTCAACCCACGGCGGACCGTTTCGACTTCGGGAAGTTCCGGCATGTGCTCTCCTGATTTGCTGCCAGCGCGCTTTCAAACGCCTGCACCATTTCATCATGTCCGATTACATATTTCAGAATCCGCGCCGTCTTCCCATCAGAAAAGCGCAGTACGTATGTGCCGCTGTGTCTGAGACTGATTTTGCTGAGCTTTGTCAGATCATAGTAACGCCGCTGAAACAGCGGACCCGTCAAGACCAACTCAGCCCCGTCGATCGTGATGACGTTGGCAAGATGAAAGACCAACGTGTAGATCACCAAAGCCAGCAGGATGAGCTTGACCGCCACAATCGCTTCGGGGTTTTGCAGCGGGATGGCCTCTTCGAATTCCCCCAGATCGGGCCGCACAAAACCCACATAGAAAAAGATGGCCAGAACCAGGATCGTCACCACAGTCGCGCCGGTAGCCGTGCGAAAGGTTTTGCGCGTCAGAGTCTGTTGCGCCGGTCTGTCGCTGCCCGCGCGCAGCATAGCCTCGTGAACAACGTCGTTTGGATAGTGTCGGGCCAGTGCATCCACCTTGCCTCCCAACCCTTCGGCACGGCGTACCCGCAGGATCGTGCGAAAGACAGCCTTTATCCGCCAACCGAAAAACAAAAATACTAAAGCTATGGACAGCAGAGCTGCGAGAATGCTTGCCAACAGGACATCTCCGAAGGTCTGGAACATCTGATCCCGTCATAGGCCGTGACTAAGGAAAATCTGTGACGCGCCCTTCAATTCGTCGCCCCTGCTACCTTTTCGCGCGATTGTCTTCCCGGCGCGGGGGCCTATAAGGATGAGCAACACAGGCAAAGGCGTCCTTTCTATGTCCGACAATAGCGACAAGACCACTCATTTCGGGTTCGAAACTGTTCGCGAGGGCGACAAGGCCGGGCGTGTGCAGGGCGTGTTCAACTCGGTCGCCTCGAAATACGACGTGATGAACGATGTCATGTCGATGGGTATCCACCGGGTCTGGAAAGACGCGATGATGGACTGGTTGGCGCCGCGCCCCGGCCAACGCCTGCTGGACGTGGCGGGCGGCACCGGCGATATCTCGTTCCGGTTCCTCAAGCGCGCGGGCTATGGCCATGCCACCGTGCTGGACCTGACCGAGCCAATGCTGGTCGAAGGCCGCCAGCGCGCCGAGGCCGATCAGATGTCAGACAGTCTGAACTGGGTGGTGGGTGATGCGATGGTCCTGCCGTTTGAGGACAACACCTTCGACGTCTACACCATCTCTTTCGGCATCCGGAACGTCACCCGCCCGCAAGAGGCGCTGAACGAAGCGTTCCGCGTGCTGAAACCCGGCGGCCGCCTGATGGTGCTGGAATTCAGCCAACTGCCGAATGACGGGCTGCAAAAACTCTATGACCTTTACAGTTTCAACGTCATCCCGCGCATGGGCAAGCTGATTGCCAACGATTACGACAGCTATCAATACTTGGTAGAATCGATCCGCAAGTTCCCGGATCAGGAGACGTTCCTGAACATGGTCCGCGCTGCCGGGTTCGAAAACGCCAAGTACCGCAATCTCAGCATGGGTATCGCCGCGCTGCATTCCGGCTGGAAGATCTGACTCATGCGTGGCCCTCACAATATCATTCGCCTGATCCGCACAGGTGCCACGCTCGAGCGGACCGGCGCCATGAACGTGGTGCTGGACGCTTTTGAGGCCCCGCGCGCCCTGCGTTTCGTGGCCCATGCCTTGGGCAAGCCGTTCCAGTGGCTGGGCTACAAAGGCGACCCCAAAATGCCGCCCGCCACACGGGCGCTTACGGCGCTGGGCCCGGCCTATATCAAGTTCGGGCAGGTCCTCTCGACCCGTCCCGACGTGGTGGGCAATGAACTGGCGGCCCAGTTGCGCGTGCTTCAGGACAAACTGCCGCCCTTTTCCCGTGCCGAGGCCATGGCAGAAGTGACCAAGGAACTGGGTCAGCCGGTAGATGAGGTGTTCTCAGAATTCAGCGAACCCATCGCTGCGGCCTCTATTGCGCAGGTCCACAAGGCCAAGCTGAGCAGCACCGGCGAGGACGTCGCGGTTAAAGTTCTCCGCCCCGGCATCGAACGCGCGTTCCGCAAGGACGTGGATGCGTTCTATTTCGCTGCCCGCATCGTCCAGTTGTTCGCCCCTGGTGCACGCCGCCTGCGCCCGATGGACGTGATCGAGCATTTCGACGGTGTCGTGCGCGGTGAGCTGGACTTGCGTCTGGAAAGCGCCGCTGCCTCGGAATACGCCGCCAACACCAAGGAAGACGCCGGGTTCTGGCTGCCTCCCGTGGTATGGTCCCTGTCCGCCCGCCGCGTCATGACTCTCAGCTGGGCTGACGGCATTCCGCTGGGCGAAAACGCAGCCCTCGACGCCGCAGGCCACAGCCGCCGCGATCTGGCGGAACGGGTCCTGCGCCTGTTCCTGCTGCACGCGCTGCGCGACGGCTATTTCCATGCTGACATGCATCAGGGCAACCTGAAGGTCGCCGCGAACGGAGACATCATCGCCTATGACTACGGCATTATGGGCCATATCGACGAATACACCCGTCGGGTCTATGCCGAGATTCTCTTTGGCTTCATCCGCCGCGACTATAAACGCGTGGCCGAAGTGCATTTCGAGGCCGGGTATGTCCCCGCCAATCAGGACGTCGATGAGTTTGCCCGGGCCCTGCGCGCGGTGGGTGAACCGATCTTTGGCATGGACGCCACCCATATCTCGATGGGACGCCTGCTGAACTACCTGTTCGAGGTCACAGAACGGTTCGGCATGGAAACTCGGACCGAGCTGATCCTGCTGCAGCGCACGATGGTGGTGGTCGAGGGTGTCGCACGGTCGCTCGATCCACATACGAATATCTGGGAGGTCGCGCGCCCCGTGGTCGAGGATTACATCAAGCAATCCATTGGCCCGCGCGCAGCCTTGCGTGATTTTGGCAAAACTGCGTGGGTTCTGGCGCGTTTCGGCCCGCGCCTGCCTGGTTTGGTCGAAAACGCCCTGATCGCCCAGACGCAAAAGGACGAGCCAGAGAAATCACCTCTGTGGTCCGCCGCCCTGCCCGCCGGTATCGGGGCAGCAGCAGGTGCCGCGCTTGTTCTCTTGCTCAACGCGCTCAGTTAGCACCAACTCGCCCGCTTCATCTGCCTAGAAATGCCCACGAGGGGAATCGCACCCCTCGCTATGGAGGGCAGACAGCCCTCCGGCACGCCCCGGTGTTCAGAGCCGCTCGATGGCGATTGCAATCCCCTGCCCGCCACCGATGCACATGGTCACCAGCCCTTTGGTCCCGCCTGTGCGCTCCAGTTCATACAGCGCCTTCAGCGTGATGATCGCCCCGGTTGCCCCAACCGGGTGCCCCAGAGCAATCGCCCCGCCATTCGGGTTTACCTTCGACGCATCCAGCCCAAGCTCCTGATTCACCGCCAGAGCCTGCGCCGCAAACGCCTCATTGCTTTCAATCACATCGAATTCGTCGACCGACAGCCCGGTCTTGTCCATCAGGTTCCGCACTGCCGGAACAGGCCCAATCCCCATCACCTCGGGACGGACTCCTGCATGCGCATAGCCCAGAATGCGCGCCTTGGGTTTCAACCCGGCCTTCTCGGCTGCCGCTGCCGTGGCCAGAACCATCGCCGCTGCGCCATCATTGATGCCCGAGGCATTGCCAGCCGTCACACGACCGTCCTTCTTGAACACCGGCCGCAGACCAGCCAGCGCCTCGGCCGTGGTGGCTTTGGGGTGTTCATCAATCTTGAAGTCGACCATGTCCCGCTTGACCTTGACCTGAACCGGCGCGATCTGGCTGTCGAAATACCCAGCCTCGATCGCCGCCGACGCGCGGGTCTGGCTGGTCATTGCAAAATCGTCCATTTGCTCGCGACTGATCTGATGCTCATCTGCGACGTTCTCTGCCGTCACACCCATATGACCCGTGCCGAAGGGACAGTTCAGCGCCCCCAACATCATGTCCAGCGAAGACACATCGCCCATTTTCGCGCCCCACCGCGCCTGCGGCACGATATAGGGGCTGCGCGACATGCTTTCGGCCCCGCCTGCCACGGCAAACTCGGCATCGCCCAGCATCAGGGACTGCACCGCCGAAACAATCGCCTGTGCGCCCGAACCACACAGCCGGTTCACGTTCATCGCTGGTGTTCCGTTCGGAATTCCCGCCTGCATTGCAGCAACGCGGGACAGGTACATGTCGCGCGGCTCGGTATTGATTACATGACCGAACACAACATGCCCGATTTGTGCGCCCTCGACACCCGACCGCTCCAGCGCGGCTTCGGTGGCAACGGTTGCCAGGTCGATGGGCGCGGTCGAGGCCAGCGCGCCGCCAAAGGTTCCAATTGCGGTGCGGGCACCGTCCAGCAATACGATATCGGTCATGTCAGTCTCCTCCGGGATTCGGTGCCAGTATGCACCTGCAGCATACACATGTCCTATGGGACGTCCCGTCACGGTTGGAATTGACATCTATCCCTGCAAGGCGCATGAAATTCCGTCATGACGGACAATACTGACGATATCCTGACACGCCTGCCCGCCCGCCTGAAAGAGGCGCGCCGGGCCAAGGGCCTGTCGCTTGAAGCCGTGGCCAATCTCAGCGGTGTGTCCCGCTCAATGGTCAGCCAGATCGAACGCGGGGAAAGCAGCCCGACCATCTCGACCCTGTGGAACCTGACCCGCGCCCTGCAGGTCGACTTTGCGGGCTTACTGGAGGAAGCCAACACCGCCGACCAGATCGAGGTCCTGCGCAAAGCCGAAGTGCCCAGCATCGACAATATGGGTCAGAATTGCCGTATCCGCATCCTCTCGCCGCCCGAAGAGGCGGGCGGACATGAGGTCTATGATATCGAGTTCGACACGGGTGGCGCCTTGACGAGCCAGCCTCATGCACGCGGCGCAAGGGAGCAACTGACGGTGTTGGAGGGCGCGGTCCGTGTGTCCTCGGGCACCGCGTCCCGTGATCTGCAACAGGGCGACACGGCCCGTTACGCGGCGGATGTGGCGCATTCGATTGTCGCCGACGGCACGGCGCGCGTGTTCCTGATTGTTAAGAACGCCTGAGGTCAGCACTTCCACTTTTGCGGATTATTTTCTTTTATATTGTAATTCCCCCATTTAGGAATTACATCCGTTATGTTAGACACGCGACTCACATAACCGGAGACCGCCATGGCAGATGCGTTCCTGTCCCACATCACGGACACCCTCGCGCAGATCGAGGCCGAAGGCCTGTACAAACGCGAACGAATGATCACCTCGCCTCAGGGCGGTGAGATCACGGTGGGCGACAAGCAGGTGATCAACCTGTGCGCCAACAACTATCTGGGCCTGGCCGATCACCCCACCCTGATCGACGCCGCGAAGGGCGCTATGGAACCCAAGGGGTTCGGCATGGCCTCGGTCCGGTTCATCTGCGGCACACAGGATATTCACCGCGCGCTGGAACAGAAGCTGGCCAAGTTCCTGAACACGGACGATGCGATCCTGTTTGCCGCCTGTTTCGATGCCAATGGCGGGCTGTTTGAGCCTTTGTTAGGGCCGGAAGACGCCATCATCTCGGACAGCCTGAATCACGCTTCGATCATAGATGGCGTGCGGCTGTGCAAGGCCAAACGCTACCGTTACATGAATAACGACATGAACGACCTCGAAGCCTGGCTGAAACAGGCGCGCGAAGACGGGGCGCGGCATATCATGATCGCCACCGACGGCGTTTTTTCGATGGATGGCTATTTGGCCAATCTGCCGAAGATTCGCGAACTGGCCGACAAATACGACGCCATCGTCATGGTCGACGATTGCCACGCCACCGGCTTTATGGGGCCGAACGGTGCAGGAACGCCGGATCATTTCGGTGTCGATGTGGACATCCTGACGGGAACACTGGGCAAAGCACTTGGGGGGGCAATCGGTGGTTACATCGCCGGGCCGCAGCCGGTGATTGATCTGCTGCGGCAGCGGGCGCGGCCCTATCTGTTTTCTAACTCGCTGCCTCCGTCCATTGTTGCCGCCGGTCTGGAAGCGATCCGACTGGTCGAAGAGGGCAACATGCTGCGGGCCCAACTATTCGGCAACGCCAAATACTGGCGCGCGGGGCTGGAGAAACTGGGCTTTGACCTTTTGCCCGGGGAACACCCGATCATACCGGTGATGCTGGGTGAGGCGAAGCTGGCGCAAAAGATGGCTTCGCGATTGTTTGACGAGGGCGTCTATGTCTCGGGCTTCTTCTTCCCAGTCGTCCCGCGCGGACAGGCGCGGATCAGAACGCAGATGAATGCGGCTCTGACCAAGGATGAACTGGACCGCGCGCTGGCCGCCTTTGGCAAGGTCGGCAAAGAACTCGGTATCATCGAATGATCCTGCCGTCGGTTATCGACACCATTGGCGACACACCTTTGGTTGAGTTGTCGCGCCTGTGCGCGCAGCTTAACCTGAACGGGCGTATTGTGGCCAAGCTGGATTACCTTCTGCCGGGGTTTTCAAAAAAGGATCGGGCGGCCCGATCCATCATCGAATTGGCGCGCACCGACGGCACATTGTCGCCGGGCCAAACGGTCGTTGAACTGACTTCGGGCAATATGGGCACCGGTCTGGCGATTGTCTGCGGCATTCTGGGCCATCCCTTCGTCGCGGTCATGAGCGCTGGAAACTCGGTCGAGCGCGCGCGCATGATGCGGGCTCTGGGGGCCGAGGTCGTAATCGTTCCGCAAGCGCAAGGCAGCAAGCCTGGCGAGGTTTCAGGGGCGGATCTGGCACTGGTGGATGAGGCCGCGAAACGTATCACTGCCGAACGCAATGCGTTTCGCGCCGACCAATTCGGTCATTTGGGCAACCCCAAAGCCCATGCCACCGGCACGGGGCCGGAAATCTGGGACCAGTCTGGCGGGTCCGTGACGGCGTTCTGTGACTTTGCGGGGTCCGGCGGCACTCTGGCCGGAGCGGCTGAGTACCTGACACCGCGTGGCGTTCGCTGTTATGCGGTGGAACCTGAAGGCGCCCGCGCATTGGCAGGAAAAACGGTCAGCAATCCTGATCACCCAATTCAGGGGGGCGGCTATGCTATGGGCGATCTGATCCACCTGAATGGAACAATTCTGGCCGGGCATCTGTCCGTCTCGGGAGACGCAGCACGAGAAGGGGCGCGGCTGCTGGCCCGTACCGAAGGCATTTTTGCGGGCTTCTCAGCGGGAGCAAACCTCGCTGCGGCCATCGAACTGTTGCGTGGTCCCGAAGAAGGCGGCTGCGTTGCGATTGTGATATGTGACAGCGGCCTGAAATACCTGTCCACCGATTTGTGGGAGTAAACTCATGCGACCCAACACCATGAAAGCACTTGAGAAGTCCAAGCCCGAGGAGGGCTTGTGGATGGTACAGGCCCCGGTGCCCGAAATCGGCCCTGAAGAGGTTCTGATCCGCATCAATAAGACCGGCATCTGCGGTACCGACATCCATATCTGGAATTGGGATGAATGGGCCGCCGCGACGGTACCGATCCCGATGATTACTGGGCATGAATTTGCCGGTGAGATCGTCGAGATCGGGCGCAACGTAACCGGCCTTGAGGTCGGCCAGCGCTGTTCCGGCGAAGGTCACCTGATCACCACCGACAGCCGCCAGAGCCGCGCGGGCAAGTTCCATCTCGACCCCGGTACACGCGGGATCGGGGTGAACGAACAAGGGGCGTTTGCGCAGTACCTGAAACTGCCCGCGTTCAATGTCGTCCCCCTGCCCGAAGACGTGCCGGACGAGATCGGAGCGATTCTCGACCCGCTGGGCAATGCGGTGCACACCGCGCTCAGCTTCGACCTGCTGGGCGAGGATGTTCTGATCACCGGCGCAGGCCCCATCGGCATCATGGCCGCTGCCGTTGCACGTCATGCAGGCGCGCGGCATGTGGTGATCACCGATATCAACCCCGACCGCCTGAAACTGGCCGAACACGTCGTGCCAACCGTTCGCACGGTCGATGTGTCCAAAGAGGACCTGCAGGACGTCATAACCGAACTGGGCATGAAGGAAGGCTTTGATGTGGGGCTTGAAATGTCCGGCTCGCAAGTCGCTCTGGACCAGATGGTCGAGGCGCTGGTGATGGGCGGCAAGATCGCACTGCTGGGGATTCCGCCCGGAAAATCTCCGGTCGATTGGTCGCGCATCGTGTTCAAGGCAATCACCATCAAAGGTGTCTATGGGCGCGAGATGTTTGAGACGTGGTACAAGATGATCGCCATGTTGCAGAACGGCCTGGACGTTAGCCGGGTTATCACGCACCAAATGAAAATCGACGATTTCGCCGAAGGCTTTGCCGCGATGAAATCTGGCCGGTCGGGCAAGGTGGTGCTGGACTGGACCTGACGCTCTGGCGCTGTGCGGGTTCTGCCCCTACACATGGGTGGGCCGCAGGCATTTCGGAGGAGCAAATGGGCGACAAGGATGACCGGTATCTTGAGCGCGGGATCGAGGATTCTCTGGTCACCGATTTCGCGCAGACCCATCGCAAGAGCTATGGTGATTTTCTGCAGCTCAAGACCCTGCTGAACCTGCAAAAGACCTTTCAGGACCCCGCGCAACCAGATGAGATGCTGTTCATCATCATCCATCAGGTCAGCGAACTGTGGCTGAAACTGATGCATCACCAGCTGGTCGAGGTGCGCCGTTTTCTGCAAAAGGACGAGTTCGGCCCGGCGATGAAGAACCTCGACCGGGTCAAGGCGATCCAGCGACAGCTGATCGCAGCCTGGGAAACGCTGCTGACAATGACCCCTGCCGATTACCTGACCTTCCGGCAGGCGCTGGGGAATTCGTCAGGGTTTCAGAGCTATGGTTATCGCCAGATCGAGTTCATTCTGGGCAACAAGGATGCCTCGACCCTGAAGGTGCATGAACATGACCCCGAGGTCATGGCGCTGCTGAATGACGCGCTGAGGAAACCGTCGCTCTATGATGAGGTGCTGTTTATGCTGGCGCGCCAAGGGTTTGATGTACCGCAGGACCTTGTAGATCGCGACTATGCGCTGCCCTATTCCGGCGATCCGCGCGTGGTGAAAATCTGGGTGCAGGTGTTCCGCGATACGGATCGTTATTGGGACCTCTACGCACTGGCCGAGAAATTGATGGACGTGGAATCCCTCTTCCAGCGCTGGCGGTTCGATCACGTCACGGCGGTTGAACGGGTGATCGGCAACCAACCCGGCACCGGTGGGTCCAGCGGTGTGGCCTTTCTGCGCAAGGCCTTGGATTTGCGCTTTTTCCATGATCTCTACGATATGCGCACCGAACTGATGTATACCGAGCAGGAGTAAGCGATGCTGTACCGGGGTTTCACTCAGGACGAACTGGATCAGGAATACTCGCCCCGGTCGATGATCGGCGGTGACCTGACCCCCTATGTCGACAGCTACGCCGCGCTCAGCGCTCAGCACCGGGCGCGCATGAAGGTGAAAGAGAATCTGGCTTTTGGCGAAAGCCCGACGCAGGTGCTGGACTTCTTTCCTGCCAAAGGCGCAGGCGCACCGCTGCATGTGTTTGTCCACGGGGGCTATTGGCAGGCGCTCAGCCAGCGCGAGTCGGCCATGATGGCACCGGCGCTGGTCGAGGCCGAGCAGTCATTTGCCACCCTCAATTACACGCTCGCCCCGGATGCACGCATCGGGGACATGATCGAGGAATGCCGCAATGCCCTGCTCTGGCTTGCGGTGAACGCGTTCAGTCTGGGGTTCGATCCATCCCGCGTCACCCTGTCCGGCCACAGTGCCGGTGCCCACCTGGTAAGTATGGTCATGGCGGGTTCGGCCGATGCGCTGGCCCGTGCCGGGATGCGCGTGCGCGATGTGATCCTGATCAGCGGTATTTACGATCTGGAACCGATCAGCCTGACCCCCGTCAATGATCCGCTGCAACTGACCCCGGTCGAGGTGAATGACCTCTCACCCATTCGTCATCTGCCCAGGCCCGGCCCACGTTATCACGTGACCGTGGCCGAACGGGACACGCCCGAGTTCGTTCGCCAAAGCCGGGATTATGCCGAATTGCTGCGCAAGGGCGGGCATTCGGTCAGTTTCGATCTGAAAAAAGGTATGCAGCATTTCGACATCATCATGCATCCCGGCACTTTCCTACCCTCTGGGCACTAGCCCAAAGAAAAACAGCGGCCCGAGGGGACCGCTGTTTTCAATCTCTTCGCAAAGCCGGATCAGTCCAGTGTGCGGGTGACCTCTTCGCGTTCGAAGATTTCGATCACGTCGCCTGCGCGGATATCGTCGTAGTTCTCGAACGCCATACCGCATTCCTGACCCGACTGAACTTCGGCCACTTCGTCCTTGAAGCGTTTCAGCGTCTTCAGCGTGCCTTCGTGGATCACCACGTTGTCGCGCAGCAGGCGAACACCTGCAGAACGACGCGCCACGCCTTCGGTAACCAGACAGCCGGCAACCTTGCCAACGCCAGTGACCTTGAAGACTTCGCGAATCTCGGCGTAACCGATGAACTTCTCGCGGATCTCGGCGCTCAGCAGGCCGGATGCGGCCGCTTTCACGTCGTCGACCAGATCGTAGATCACCGAGTAGTAACGGATTTCCACGCCCTTCTGGTTCGCCGTGTTCCGTGCCGAGGCATTGGCACGCACGTTGAAGCCCAGGATCGGCGCACCGGATGCTTCGGCCAGGCCGACATCGGTTTCGGTGATTGCACCTACGCCCGAGTGCAGCACGCGCACGCGCACTTCGTCGTTGCCGATCTTCTCCATCGCCTGAACGATGGCTTCGGCCGAACCTTGAACGTCTGCTTTCATCAGAATTGGCAGTTCGTTGACGTTCTCGTCTTCCTTGGCCTTCTGCATCAGCTGCTCAAGGGTGGTTGCGGCACCAGCGGCGGCGCGTTTGTCCTTGGCGGCCTGTTCGCGGTATTCAGCGATCTCACGGGCCTGCGCTTCGGTCTCGGTCACGTTCAGAACGTCACCGGCCTCGGGTGTGCCATTGAGACCCAGAACCTCGACCGGCACCGAGGGACCAGCTTCTTGGACGCGCTCACCCTTGTCGTTGATCAGCGCACGGACTTTACCGTACTGCTCACCCACAACGAAGATATCGCCCTGATGCAGCGTGCCGTTCTGAACCAGAACAGTGGCCACAGGGCCGCGGCCCACGTCCAGCTGCGCCTCGATCACGGCACCTTGGGCGGCACGATCGGGGTTGGCTTTCAGTTCCAGAATCTCGGATTGCAGCGCGATGGCTTCCAGCAACTCGTCCAGACCCTGACCGGTGATGGCGGACACTTCGACGTCCTGAACCTCACCCGACATTTTCTCAACGATCACTTCGTGCTGCAGCAGATCGGTGCGGACTTTATCCGGGTTTGCGTCCGGCTTATCGACCTTGTTGATCGCTACGATCATCGGGACCTCAGCCGCCTTGGCATGATTGATCGCCTCGATGGTCTGCGGCATCACTGCATCGTCGGCTGCAACGACCAGAACAACGATGTCCGTGACCTGAGCACCGCGCGAGCGCATTGAGGTAAAGGCCGCGTGGCCAGGCGTGTCCAGGAAAGTCAGCGTTGTGCCGCCATCGGTTTTAACCTGATAGGCACCGATATGCTGAGTGATACCACCCGCCTCGCCCGCCACAACGCGCGCATCACGAATCGCATCCAGCAACGAGGTCTTACCGTGGTCAACGTGACCCATGATGGTGATGACCGGCGGACGCGGCTGCAGATCGCCTTCGCTGTCTTCGACCTCTTTGATGACGTCTTCGACATCCGAATCAGAGACACGGGTGACCTTGTGGCCAAATTCTTCGATGATCAGCTCGGCGGTATCGGCGTCGATGGTCTGGTTCTGCGTGACCATCATGCCCATGTTCATCAGCGATTTGACCACATCAGCCACACGCTCGGCCATACGGTTGGCCAGTTCCGAGACCATGATCGCCTCGGGCAGCTGAACGTCGCGGATGACCTTTTCCCGCTCGACCGGGCCGCCCATGGCTTTTTGACGCGCACGCTCCTGCTTGCGCTTCATCGACGCCATCGAGCGTTGGCGGTTGCCTTCGCCACCGGTGGCCTGACCCAGTGTCAGTTTGCCGGAACGGCGGTTGTCATCACGCCCTTTGCCACGACCGCGCTGTTCGCGTTCACGATCCTGCTTGCGCGGCGTCGCCGCAGGTGCCGGCTTGCTGGCCGGTGCACGGGCGGCTTTGGGTTCTTCGGGGGCCGGAGCGGCAGCAGCGCGTTTGGCAGCTTCTTCTGCCTCTTGGCGCTTGCGTTCTTCTTCTTCGGCCTTGGCGCGGGCGCGTTCTTCGGCCTCACGCTGCTCACGTTCCTTGGCTTCCTGCTCGGCACGGCGACGGGCGCGTTCTTCTTCACGCGCCTTTTCAGCAGCCTCGCGGGCGGCGGCCTCTTCGACCTCGCGCGCTTTGGCGGCCTGCAGCGCCTTCATCCGGCGGGCCATTTCCGCGTCGGAAATCCCGGCAGGGCGACGCGACGGATCACCCGAGGGCGTCGCTCCGCCACCCGGTTTGCCGGCGCCCGGCTTGGGAACCACCACGCGTTTGCGTTTGGTTTCCACCACGACATTCTTGGTGCGTCCGTGGCTGAAACTCTGTTTCACATTACCGGGGCGTGCCCCGCCACGAAGACCCAATGTCTTTTTGCCGTCATTATCGCTCATAAAGCTTCTTACCCTTCCGCGCGGCCCCTGCCGCCGTCATCCGTTTCGCGCAAGCCACGCAGGCGCTGCGCTTCCTCTACAACACGTTTGGCGAGTCCACCAGAGGCCAAGGCCGCATGAATCACCGTTTGGCGCCCAAATGCCTGTCCTAACTCGTCCGCAGTAAGCCATCCGATGTATTTCCCGAAGTGCGGCGTGCTGAGTTTCGACTTGCCGCGCCCCGATCCATCTGTGGCCTGAATCAGCACCTGGGCCTCTTCCCGGTCCAGCCACGTCTTGACCTTTTCGTACCCGGCGACCGCGTCACCGGACTTGCGCGCAAGGCTCAACAACTCGATCACCCGGCGCGTAACCTGCTTTTCGACCTCGTCCACCAGGTCCTGCGGCACGTTCACCTGCGCCTTGAACCCACGGGCAAACAGTTTCTTGCCCACCGCCTTGTTCAGCGCAGCGCGGTCCGCCGCTACATAGACCCCGCGCCCCGGCAATTTCGCCGCGACATCCGGATAGACCTGACCGTCCGGCCCCGTCACAAAGCGGATCAACCCGTATTTTGGCTGAACCTCGCCCGTGGCGATGCACTTGCGCTCAGGTCCGTCAGACCGATCCTTATGGACGCCACCGCGACTCATATGCGCACCCCGAGGCCCTGAGATCAGGCCTCGGCCTCCTCTTCAGCGACTTCGCTGTTTTCTTCGGCTTGCTCCAGCTCGGCCGGATCAACCCAACCCAGCATGATGCGGGCGGTCATGACCAGATCCTGCGCCTCTTCCAGCGTTACGCCGAAAGGCTCAAGCACACCGTCATCCTTGATACGCTCACCGTCGACCGTGGTCCAGCCACCGGCCAGTTCCCAGTCGGCGCAAGTGGCAAAGTCTTCCAACGTCTTCACGTCGTCCTTTGCCAGAGCTTCTACCATTTGGGGTGTCAGACCTTCGAATTCAATAAGGCTGTCTTCGGCACCCAAGGCACGGGCGCTGTCCAGTGCCGCTTTGGCCTGAGCTTCCAGGAACTCACGGGCACGGGTCTGCAGTTCCTGCGCAGTGCCTTCGTCAACACCGTCGATGACCAGCAGTTCGTCGATCTCGACATAGGCCACTTCTTCCAGGTTTGTGAAACCTTCCGACACCAGCAACTGCGCGAAGAACTCGTCCAAATCCAAGCTGTCCATGAACAGCTTGGTGCGGGCTTCGAACTCTTTCTGACGGCGGGCCGATTCTTCGGCCTCGGTCATGATGTCGATATCCAGACCGGTCAGCTGGCTGGCCAGACGCACGTTCTGACCGCGGCGACCGATGGCGAGGCTCAGCTGCTCCTCCGGTACAACCACTTCAATCTTGCCGGCTTCTTCATCCAGAACCACCTTGGAGACCTCTGCGGGCTGCAACGCGTTCACCAGGAAGGTCGGCTGATCTTCGTTCCACGGGATGATGTCGATCTTTTCGCCCTGCAGCTCGTTTACGACGGCCTGCACGCGGCTGCCGCGCATACCAACGCAGGCACCGACGGGGTCGATCGACCCATCATACGAGATCACGGCAATCTTGGCGCGCGAACCAGGGTCACGGGCCACGGCCTTGACCTCGATGATGCCGTCATAGATTTCCGGCACTTCCATCTTGAACAGCTCGGCCATGAATTCCGGCGCGGTGCGCGACAGGAAGATCTGGTGGCCACGAACTTCGCGACGGACCTCTTTGATATAGGCACGCACACGGTCATTCGGGCGATAGCTTTCGCGACCGATCTTGTCATTGCGGCGCAGAACAGCTTCGGCACCGCCCAGATCGACGATGACGTTACCAAATTCTTCGCGCTTGACCGCACCGTTGATGATGGTGCCCGCACGATCCTTGAACTCTTCGTACTGACGATCCCGCTCGGCTTCGCGAACCTTTTGAAGAATCACTTGCTTGGCGGATTGCGCCGCGATCCGGCCCATTTCGACCGGCGGAACTTCTTCGACGAAGACGTCACCAACCTCGGGCGCTTCCATATACTGTTTGGCCTGCTCGACGGTCATCTCGGCCTGATAGTTTTCCAGCTCTTCATCCTCGACCACGGTGCGGACGCGGGTAAAAGTCGCCTTACCGGTCTTGCGGTCAATGCTTACGCGGATGTCCATTTCGGCGCCGTAACGGCTCTTGGCGGCACGCGCGAGCGATTCCTCCATCGCTTCGACAACCAGACCGGGGTCGATCATCTTTTCGCGGGCCACGGCCTCGGCGGTCTGCAGCAGCTCCAGCTGGTTGGCTGAGGTGATTGCCATCAGTTCGTCTCCTCTTCGGACCCTTCGGTCTCAATCTCGTCGAAAGCGTTTTCGTTCAGGGCACCGGCGTCCTTGCGCTGGCGCAGCATTTCCTTGATCAGATCATCGGTCAGGACCAGCTTGGCATCGCTCAGCCAGTCGAATTGCAGACCAATAGTGATCGTCTCGTCCCCTTCGGGGATGTTGATCAGAACCTCTTCGCCTTCTATCCCGGCCAGCTCACCCTTAAAGCGGCGGCGGCCGTCGATCAGCTCGGCGGTTTCAATCTTGGCCTCATACCCTTCGAACATCTCAAAATCCTTGAGACGGGTCAGAGGGCGGTCGATGCCAGGGCTGGACACTTCCAGCGTATAGGCGTCCAGGATCGGGTCCTCGACGTCCAGCGTGGCGCTGACCGCATTCGAGATTTCGGCGCAATCATCCACCTCAATCCCGCCATCGGGCTTGTCGGCCATGATCTGCAGTGTGGTCTGCTTACCGCTCATCAGGCGAATGCGGACAAGCTCATAGCCCAGATCCTCGATCACCGGGATCAGGATCTCGGCCAGTCGCCGGTCGATTGCTGCTTTGGCTATCAGGTCGTTTGTCATCTGGTCTCTACCCTGTCAGTCGGGCACAAAAAAACGGGCGCGCGGCCCGTCGAAATTTCCGGTGGAGCCCCGGACCGAAGCCCGACACGCCGCTGTTGAAACTGCATATACGCAGGGTTTTTCGAAACTGCAACCCCCGGCAGGATTCGTGAACGGATTTACACCCGCCACCACCGCTCGGCGATGCGTCCGTCATCCAGCGCGCGTCTTGCGCCGATCTGGCGCGGCATTCCCACATGCGGGGCCACGGCCAGCGCCAGATCTGATTCGCTGGGGTGATAGCGCAGACCGCGCTGCCCCTTCAGATCATCGCCTTCGGGCAGGGCCGCTACATCCACATAACCATCCCGCAAGGCCTCGGCCCGAACGCGGGCGTCCGGGATCACAATGATCTCGAAAGATTCGGCCCACCCGGCGGTGCCGTCCTTGTAGTGTCCGGCAACCTTGTGACCCAGGAAATGGCGATCATCCTCGGCCCGTTCGACGCGGTAACACCCGGTACCATTGGCCGCGTGCAGAGGTGTTACACCCTGCCCGTTGCGCGTTATGACAAAGCGGCTGTTGGCCAGCAGGAAGGGCAGTCCGGGGTTTGCCTCAGCCAGTTCCAGCCGCACCGAGTCCACTGTCAGCGCCTCGGCCTGCCCGACCTCACGCAGCACCGAGACCACGTCGGCCACATCCAGCGCCGCACCATCGTGGAACGCCACGTCGGTGCGCAGGTCAAAACGCCAGACGCGCGCGTCGGACTGGGTTTGCCAGCCAGTCGCCAACTCGCCCCGCAAGGTGCCGTCGGGCGCGATCTCGGTCAGGGTGTCGAACACGGCGCCACGGGCCACCTGTTCCAGACTGTCATCGCGCGGCACCGCCAGCCGCAGCGTGCCGCCCGCTTTTGGGGTATCCGAAAGTGACGCCCCGGTGGCCGCCAGCAGCGCGGCAGCAGCACCCGAGGCAAACAGAGCACGGCGGTCAATCCGGGTCATGCCACCCCCTCGGCCACGCGGTCCATGATACGGACCAATTCGGCACTGATACCGGGCTCAGAAAGGGCGTGACCTGCGTTGCGTACCATTTTCAACTCGGCGTTGGGCCAGCGTTCGGCAAGATTCCAAGCAGCCTGCGGCGGGCAGATCATATCATAACGTCCCTGCACGATATGGCCGGGGATATGGGCGATCTTCTCGACCTGGTCCAGAATCTGCCCGTCTTTCTCAAGGAAGGCCGCATTGATGAAGTAGTGATTCTCGAGCCGCGCAAAGGCACGCGCATATTCGCCGGGGCTTTCCCCTGTCGCACCGTTGGTGTGGATCGACGCCAGCGCGTTTTCCCATGCCGACCACGCCCGCGCGTAGAGAATTTCAGTTGCGCGATCCCCCGAGAACAGGCGCTTGTTATAGGCCCCGATGGTATCGGACAGCTCTGCCTCGGTCAGCAGGGCGGTGAATTTCGCCCACGGCTCGGGCCAGAACTTGCCTGCGCCGCCGCCATAGAACCAGTCCAGCTCTGCCTTGGTGGCAAGGAACACACCGCGCAGCACCAGACGGTTCACACGGTCAGGATGGGTTTGCGCATAGATCAATGCCAGGGTCGCCCCCCAGCTGCCGCCGAACACCGTCCAGTCGTCGATATCGACCAAAACCCGCAGCCGCTCGATATCCTCGACCAGATGCCATGTAGTGTTATCGGTTACTGATGCATGGGGCCGCGACCGGCCGCAGCCGCGCTGATCAAACAGAATCACCCGGTAAACGGCCGGATCGAAATAGCGCCGCATCGCGGGGCTGCAGCCGCCTCCGGGACCGCCATGCAAAACGACAACCGGCAGCCCATCAGGATTGCCGCATTGTTCCATATAAATTCGGTGCCCGTCGCCCACATCGACCATACGCTGATCGAAAGGATCGATCGGCGGGTACAGATATTGAACTGCGCGCTTTTGGTCCGGGTACTTGTCCATTATGGCCCTATATAGTCCTTAAACGTAAAAGAGCATACGGAGACAGGAATGCAAGCGCATCCGAACACGGTGGACCCATCCGAGATCGCAAAATTCGAAGCGATGGCGGCGGAGTGGTGGGACCCTCATGGGAAATTCAAGCCTCTGCACATGCTGAATCCGTGCCGCTTGGACTATATCACACAACAGATCGCGGGCGAATTTGACCGTGATCTGAAGGCCCCGCGTCCGTTAGATGGCCTGCGCCTGCTGGATATCGGTTGCGGCGGAGGGCTACTGAGCGAACCCATGGCACGCCTCGGCGCCGAGGTCGTAGGTGCCGACGCCGCCGAGGGCAACCTGCCCGTCGCCCGCATCCACGCCGAGCAATCGGGGCTGAACATCGACTACCGCCACACCACCGCCGAGGCGATGGCAGCCGATGGCGAGCAGTTTGACGTGGTGCTGAACATGGAGGTGGTCGAACACGTTGCCGATCCGTTGTCTTTTCTGACTGCGACACAACAGTTGCTGAAACCCGGCGGGCTGGAGGTTTGTTCCACCATCAATCGCAACCCAAAATCCTACGCCATGGCCATCTTTGGCGCCGAGGTCGTCATGCGCTGGCTGCCGCGCGGCACGCATGAATGGAACAAGTTCATCACGCCTGATGAACTCTTTGACCTGCTGCGCCAGGCCGGGCTGGAGCCGGTGGACCGTAAGGGATTCGTCTTCAACCCGATCCTGTGGAGCTGGTCGATCTCGGACCGGGATTTGAGCGTGAATTATGTGACAGCGAGTGTGAAGCCGGGTTAAACTCAACACACGACAAAAATGATAAAGAAATGGACAAATAAGTGGTTTCTTCCGCTCTATGATCGAAACCCGCTTCTCGGGAGCATGTTCGGTCTTGCAAGCATGCTTTTCACGTTCTTCCCAATTTGCGTTTTCATGCTTTTGCTTGAAGAGATCGTCGGAATACCACTTTCGATTATTGCATTTGTGCTTGCGCCTCTTTTCATCATGTTGATGAAACCAGTGATAATGATGATTTTCCTGGCAAGCGAGTTTCTGTGGGAAACTTTTGGAATTTACTCTCTTTTGAAAGTTGAAGGCCGCCCCATTCGAAACAGTTATGAGCCTGAAAAGAGTAGTGGATGATAAACTTTTGTTTCTTCAAACCTTTGCATGGACACTGAATTGCGTTTCTCGCCCCTATTCCCCCTCCAACTGCAATCGCAAATCCCGCAGCACCGGCAGGGTGCTGCGCACGCGCTCCAGCCCCAGTTCTCCGACCACGCGGTTGATCAGCGGCGCAATCGACGAAATTGCCTGATCGCGTGCCCTGCGACCGGCGGGGCTGATTGCGACCATCTTGCGACGGGCGTCGTCCCAGTCGGGGCGGATGTGGATGTAACCGGCCCATTCCAGCTTGGCCAAGGTATTGGTCATCGCTCCGCGCGTGACGTGGAAGGTGCTGGCCAATTGCGCCGGGGTGCGCTCATCGCCCACAAACACCAGATGGTTCAGCACCGAGAAATGCGAAATTTCCATGCCCTTGGGCAGCACCCGGCTGAGCCGGTTCCGCAACAGTTGGTCGGCGGTCAGGATCTCGCTGAACAGCGCGACCGCAAGGGCATTGTGTTCGTCAGTCATGTCTCGGTTCTGGATCCGGGCCCGTCGAAAGGCCGCACGTGAGTCACTGAGGGCACGCGGCGGCGCGCCTCTGTCACAGAACTATCATCCAAATCGAAAATGTGAATGCCCGGATCGGTGCCTGCGTCGATGACGACATCACCCCACGGGGCCACAACCATGCTGTGCCCGTAGGTGTGGCGGGTTCTGCCGCGGGTTTTCGGGTGTTCTCCGGTTTGCGCCGGGGCCAGTACCCAGCAGCCGTTTTCAATCGCCCGCGCCCGCAGCAGCGATTGCCAATGGGCCGCTCCGGTGACCGGCGAAAACGCCGCCGGGACGGTCAGGACACGCGCGCCCGCCTGCGCCAAAGCCGTATAGAGATGCGGAAACCGGATGTCATAACAGATCGTCATTCCGACCGCGCCAAAATCGGTCTGAGCCATCACCGCCTTGTTCCCAGCGCGATAGTTTTTGGATTCGCGGAAGGTCTCGGATTCCGAGACCTGTACGTCAAACATGTGAATCTTGTCGTACCGCGCCACGATCTGCCCCTGCGGGCCGATCATGAAAGAGCGGTTGGCAAAACGCCCATCGGCATCATGGGTCTTGATTCCCAATGAGCCGATCAGCAACCACACGCCCAGTGCGGCGGCCTGATCTCGCAGGCCGGCCAACGTCTGGTCATCCTCTTCGTGCTGTAAAACCTCACGCTGACGTGTCGTGCTGGTGGACACGCAGTTCGTCACCTCGGGCGTCAGGATGAAACGCGCACTCAGCCCGGCCGCCTCGGCCATCATAGCGCGGACAGTTGCCAGATTCTCGGCCGGATCATCCGACGAAGTGAGCTGCAGCAGCGCGGTTTTCATCAGGCCGCCAGCAGACGATCCAGCTTGCCCTGACGCTCCAGCTCATAGAGGTCGTCGCAGCCACCCACGTGCTGCGTGCCGATGAAAATCTGTGGCACGGTGCGTTTGCCGCCAGCGCGCTGGATCATCTCGGGCTTGCGTTTGGGATGCAGCAAGACATCGATCTCCTTGAATTCGACGCCTTTCTGTTTCAGCAACCGCTTAGCCGCGTGGCAGAAACCGCACAGCGGCGAGGTGTAGAGTTCAACCGGCTTCATATTCCGTCCCTTCGGGTTTCGCACAATCCTGAGCGAATTAGGCATCCTTGGCAACGCGCGCCAGAGCCAACACGAAAATATGATTTGCACCCGCGGCAAGACAAACACGCGCACAGGCCGCCAGCGTTGCGCCCGAGGTCATGACGTCATCCACCAGCAGCACATCCCGCCTCTGCATCCGTTGACGCCGTTTGGGGTGCACCACGATGGCGTCCGACAGCGTTTCAGCCCGTTCGGCAGCGGTTTTGCCATCCAGCACCGGGGTCCGCACCCGTCGCACCAGCAAGTCCGGGCAGACATCCAAACCGGTCTGATGCCCTAAATGCTGCGCCAGAAGGGCCGACTGGTTGTAACGCCGTTTCAGCAGCCGCGACCAATGCAGGGGCACCGGTGCGATCAGCATGTTGTCGCGAAACAAGTCCTGCCCGGCCTGTGCCATCCAGCGGGCCGCCGGTTTCGCCAGTTCCGGCCGGTCCCCGTGTTTCAGTGCCAGAACCAAGGCCCGCGCCTTGCCGTCATACAAAAGCGCCGCACGCCCATCCTTCCACGGGCGTGGCGTTTTCATGCAATCGTCACATTCGATCCGGTGACCGTCCACCTCGCCCGGCAGTGGCACGCCGCAGCTTTCGCACACCACCCCGCCGATAAAGGGTGTGTCGCGCCAGCAATGGCCACACAAACCGAAATCCGCTTCGGTCAACTCGCCGCATCCCAGACAGCGCGGCGGATAGATCAGTTGAACAGCGGTTTGAATCCGCTGCCACATGCGGTAATTGCGCCTTATGAAGTTGCCTGACTCCAACGCACCCTCTCTGTTCGACCGCCCGGCCCTGACCCGGCACCGCGCCCGCGCGCTGGATGACGCGTTGTTTCTGCACCATGCCGCCGTGGACGAGGTGCAGGATCGGCTCTCCATGGTTAACAAAACCTTTACGGCACCCGCAGCGGTGACGCCGTTTGCGCAGATTTGGCGGGATGTGCTGCCCGGGGCACAGATCATCGCAGATGACGAAGTTCTGGCTCTCACGCCCGGGGGACATGATCTGGTGATTCACGCCATGGCGCTACACTGGGCCAATGACCCAGTGGGCCAGTTGATCCAGTGCCACCGCGCCTTGCGACCTGACGGGCTGCTGCTGGTGGTTTGCCTGGGTGGTGAAACCCTGCACGAACTGCGCGCCGCCCTTGGGCAGGCCGAGATCGAAGTCACCGGAGGTCTCAGCCCGCGCATCGCACCGATGGCCGAACTGCGCGATCTGGGCGGCTTGCTGCAACGTGCGGGTCTTGCGCTGCCGGTGGCCGACACCGCGCGTCTGACGGCGGAATACCGCGACCTGACCCACCTGATGCGCGATCTTCGGGCGATGGGAGAGACCAACAGCTTGTCTGGCCGCGTAAGTCACCCCACAAGACGGCAGGTATTTGCCCGGGCGCAGCAGATCTATGCCGACCACTTCACCACCCCTCAGGGCCGTCTGGCCGCCACGTTTGATCTGATCTGCCTGACTGGTTGGTCACCCGACGAAAGCCAACAGAAACCCTTACGCCCCGGATCGGCTCAGGCACGTCTTGCCGATGCGCTGGGTGCAAAAGAAGGCAAACTGCCCGATTGACGGCCGGGTTTTTCCGGTTATCTCAGCTTGGCACAGAGAAATCTCAGGAAGTTCGACATGCTTGATGCCACTCGCCCATCCCACGCCCCCGCAGATCATCCCAAGGTCAAAATGGGCCGAATCGGCATTCTTCTGGCCAATCTGGGCACGCCGGACGATTACAGCTATTGGCCGATGCGTCGCTATCTGAACGAGTTTCTGTCGGATCAGCGCGTCATCGACTATCCGAAATGGAAATGGCAGCCGATCCTGCAGGGTATCATCCTGACCAAGCGCCCCTTTAGCTCGGGCGAGGCTTACAAGTCGATCTGGAATCACGACAAGGGCGAAAGCCCGCTGATGACGATCACCAAGGACCAGACCGCCAAGCTGCGAGATGCGATGCAGACCCGCTATGGAGATCGCGTGCTGGTCGATTTCTGCATGCGTTACGGCAACCCATCGACCAAGTCAAAAGTACGAGAGATGGTGGCTGCGGGGTGCGACCGTATTCTGTTTTTTCCGCTTTATCCGCAATACGCGGGCGCGACGACAGCCACCGCCAACGACCAGTTCTTCCGCGCATTGATGGACGAAGCCTGGCAACCGGCCTCCCGCACCGTGCCCGCCTATTTTGATGAGCCGGCCTATATCGACGCTTTGGCCGGGTCGGTGGAAACGGCCTATGCCGCGATGGAGACCAAGCCAGACATTCTGGTAGTCTCTTACCACGGAATGCCGGAACGCTATTTGAAGCAGGGTGACCCCTATCACTGCCAATGCGCAAAAACCTCACGGTTGCTGAAAGAGCGGCTGGGCTGGTCCGACAACCAGCTTGTTTCGACCTTCCAGTCCCGATTCGGCCCCGAGGAATGGCTAAAGCCCTACACCGTTGACCACGTGGCCGAGCTGGCAAAACAGGGTAAAAAGAACATCGCGGTAATCGCCCCGGCGTTTTCTGCCGATTGCATCGAAACGCTGGAAGAGATCAACGAAGAGATCAAGGAAAGCTTCGAGGGAGCAGGCGGCGAGAGCTTCACTTATGTCCCTTGCCTCAATGACGATGATTCGCATATCGCGGCTTTGGGCAAGGTGATCGAAGACAATTTGAAGGGCTGGCTGGACTAAGCTACCGAAAAAACTGTTTAGCCAGCACCAACTACAACCAACAGTAACAGTGGCAATAAAGTTCCTTGGGATGAACTCTGAGTATGGTCAACCAACAGAGGCCAACTGACCGTCGGTTCTTCCAAGTTTCCAGCGTATGAAGTTGTAGAGTCGTTCGTCAGAACAGCGGCGAGAACGAGTTTCTTCAAGAAACCTCCGGAATCTACGCGGCTTCTGAAACTGCTTTTGTCTGGAGCTAGACATGAAAAAAGGCGGTGGATTGCTCCACCGCCTTTTCTCTAGATAGTTCTGTCGAATTAGCTTGCTGCAACAGCTGCGGCAACCACGACCAGCAGGATCAGCGGCAGGATGATGCCCTGCGACGAACCTTGAGTCTCCTCAACAACAACCGGCGCTTCAACGATCGGCTCTTCCAGGTTACCGGCATAAGCGGTAGAAGCAGCAGCGGTCAGTGCAGCGGCGAGAACGAGTTTCTTCATATTAACCTCCAGAATTTGCACGGTTCCAAATAGCGAAACCGCACATCCAAGACTTACCTCGTAGGTTTTTTCTAATCAGCTATCCAACTGGAATGCAATTGCAACTTGCGCCGCAAGCGGGTTCGTGCGCGAAAATGTCGTCAAATAAGCAACACTTGCGTGCCGACCTGCGCCATCGAGAACAGTTCCGCGATATCTTCGTTGAACAGGCCGATGCAGCCGTTTGACGAGCGACGCCCGATTTTACGCGTATCATGGGTGCCATGGATGCGATAGTATTTCCAACCCAGATACAAAGCGTGTGTTCCCAACGGGTTATCCGGCCCCGGCGGGATATAGTCAGGCCATTCCGGGTTGCGCTTTTTCATCGACGGCGTTGGTGACCAGCTGGGTCCTTCAACCTTGCGAACCACACTGGTACGGCCACGACGGGTCAGCTCTTCGGTCAAAGGTACCGAAGACGGATATAATTTGTACATCCGCTGATCATCGGACCAGTAGTGCAGGGCGCGCGATACGGTATCGACCAGAATGGCTCCGTTGTTTGTGTTCGAAAAATAGGGCTGCCAGTCCAAGGCACGGAACCCCGAGATATTGCGGCGCACATCTGGTTCCGGTTCGGGTGCCGGGCGCAGCGGGTCGCCGGGAATGTACTGGGCAACCGCAGGCGAGGCCAGCAGAGCTGACGCTCCAGCCAGAAATCCCCGGCGGGAAGGCGCGAAGTTGATTTTTTTGACCATGCGGGCGGTCCTTTTCTAAGGCCAGTCTGAATTTCAGGCTTATTTTATGGCCAGAATGCTTCAGTCGCAAATCAAACCGGCAGAATCATGCGAAACTTGGCTATTGCACGTTTGCCCAAGGCGGTCTGTCGCGCTATGCCCTAGTTTAAACTAATCATCAGGTCGATCATGACGCGTATCCTTTCTTTACTAATTGCCTGCTTTGTCGCGCTGTCCGCATGTACCCCCGGCAGCACTCCGACATATGGATCTGACGGGCGGCCGCTGCCGACGGTCTACAAAATCCGAGGCAACCCCGAAAAGCTGCAGTTCCGCATGCTTGATTCGGTCAACGCGCTGCGCCAGGCACAGGGGTTGCAGGCGGTGCAGCTGAATTCGCAACTGAACGCCGCTGCGGCCACGCATGCCAAGGACATGGCGCGCCAGAACCGCCCCTGGCACTTTGGGTCGGATGGCTCATCGCCGATCGATCGGGCTCAGCGCGTGGGCTATTACGGCACTTTCCTGGGCGAAGCGATTTCCGAAACCTATGAAACCGAGACCGAAACTCTGGCCGCCTGGATGCAGGAACCAGGCCCGCGTTCGGTGATCATGGACCCCAAGGCTTCGCAGATGGGCTTTGCCTGGCATCAGGAGGGTGGCGGTAAAATCTGGTGGACACTGGAAATGGGCGCGGGCGGGTAACCGCAGCGCCATCAGAAAACACAAACACCCCGGAGAACCTGACGCAATCCCTGCGGTGGGGGTCTGGAAGACACAACCCTGTCGCACGACGCACAGCAGGTATTTTCTATTATTCGAAAAATCGCGGCAGTCATAGCCGGAGAAAGTTGCCGAAAACCCGAGAGTTTTATCGGATTTGGGACCTACGCGCCTGAACGAAGAGAATCCGAAATCTCAGCCATTTCTTCTGCTGTTCTCAGAAATGCGGCCAATATCCTTTGACCACGAGCTTGATCTTCGCGAACGGTGGAGATCGCGGACGAATGTCCGTATCGACTTCAATCCATGCAGCTTTTCTGGTTTTTTGGTCGGAAAACGACTCAAGGCAGGATTGCGAATATACGAGGTTCTGATGGCAGGCTTGGCGACCTTCGACTGCAAGCTCTCACAGCTCTAGCCGGGCTCGGGCAACATCGCACAACTCATGCGGGAACCCGGACTGAGCGAACTTTGGACAGCCGCTGACCGATCGTTGCACACGCAAGTCCGCATGCGAGAAAAGAGACCGGACCTGACGCCGGAACAGATGAAGCTCGTTGAAATGCACGGGCCGGGTGCCTGCAAGCTCGCCGGCACTAACGGGAAGCATCGCCGTGCCTCACGCGTATTTGCTTACCAGAATGATCCGCATGTCTGGTCCGATCAACGCACGGTCCAATGCCCGGGGTATTCCAGAGAAGCTCGGCAAGGTGAAGGAATACGGCAAGGCGCGGATGCAGATCCAAAACAACGGCATGTACGCCGGGCGCTTCGACCCAACGACGGATGCGCAGACGGTGACCGAGGTGTTTTTCATCGACCGTATGGAGCTACCCTCCGGGGAACCGCCGTGGCGTTCCGGATCTAGAATTATCAGTCCGCGGTCTTTCCTGCGCTCTGGGCTCGGTCCTCGACCGAGACGAGCGGAGAGATCGACAAAACTGTCGGTTTTCCCATCCTACCGCGACATCCACGCAGGACGCTGAAAAACTGCCCTTCGCCCAGAGAGAGCTGAGTCTGGACCTGGGCGAGAGGACGAGCGTACCGTCCGCGCCGACAGTGGAGGTGCCCGCGTAGGCGGGTCCCGCATTCAGGGCGCGATCTTCAATCCCAGGGAGCTGGCCGCGTTCGTGAACATTTATCGTGTTTACTACAACTTCTTCGAACGGCGGCCTTACACATGCCCCAACGCGAAGATCGGCGACCTGATCGATCCTCCGAAACCGACGCTGCGTGAATCGCGGATACCGGGGACGGACGGGTTCGTGGATCTACCGCCGCGGACACGGCGTTCTCGCGCCCGCATGATGCGGGCCGCGCGCCACGGCATGGGCGCTTTCACGAAGCGGAAGGATGGCTCACAGGACCCGACTGACATCTATCGTATACTGTGTGGTCCGTGGTTTTACATGGGCGCCAAGCTCGCGGGCGCGGTTCGAGCGGTCGAGAGGAAGTAACAGGACGGAAGCGACCAGTTCTCGATACGGGTAAGCCGGTTGAAAGATGAGCTTATGATCGCGCCGAGATAGTGGTGGCAAGGATCGACAAGACGTTTGTCTGCTCAGAGCACGAAGCGCTCGATGTTGCGGCTCGGGTGAATAGCGGGATTGGCATATGTTACGCTACCGAACCGCTCATTCGGCAGCCACACCTGACCTATCGTAGTTCTTCCGATACTTCGTCCAGTTTGGCCTGCCGCTGCTCAAAGAATGCGCGCTCCTCCGCTCGCCATGCGTTGTCATCGAAAGGGTGAATAACACAGTCCTCGGGAAGCGGCTCGGGAACGACATTCCTAAACTTCTCCGGAACGACGGCACTCCATGACGGTGTGTAGGGCATCGCGCCCAGGACGCCTCGCCAATGGCGCTGAAAATCCAACTCGGTCAAGACTTCATCCGGCCAATGGCACGGTCGCGCCATACCGTCCGGCAGGATGACACTGCCATCTGCGAACGTCTGGTCCAGTTGCTCGGGACCGTCAAAGGTAGCCTGCGAGAGATCGAGGTTGCGAAAGGTCACACCAAGCAGCACCGCGCCGGAAAAATCGACCTGCCCGACCGGCCAGTTGGCGCGGCCTTCAATGTAAGTCCAGCCGATGATTGCATCGACAAACTTTGCTGAGGTCAACTTGACGTCAGCGAGCCGCGCGAAATCGAGCCGCGCTTGCGTGAAGTCCGCGCCGTAAAGGCTGGCGCGTTCAAAAGCCGTTTCGCGAAGTTGGGTGTAGGCGAAACGAGCCCGTTCCAGCAGTGCGTCGTCGAAACGGGTCCGGTCCAGATTCGCAGCGGAGAAGTCCACGTTATTCAGAATGGCGTGGCGAAAGTCCGCCTCGCTTAGTGTTGCAAGGCGCAGGTCGCCCGAAAAGATATCAGAATTTACGGCCGTCAGATTGTAAGCAGTTGCGCCGACGAGCTTCGCGCGACGCAGCTTGGCCGTATCGAGCCTTGCATTAATCAGGACTGAACCCGTCATGTCGGCATCCCTGGCACTGATACCCTCCATCTGCGCGCTATGCATTCTGGCGCGTCGCAGGCGCGCGTCATCCAGCGTCACGCCGGGCAGGAACGCGGCGAAAAGGTTGGCATGATCCATATGCCGTCCGCTTAAGTCAGGCTTCGTCATTACCGCAATCTCCCGCGCACGTGCGGCGTCGAAGGCTCCGTTCAGCTCTTCATTCTCCAAGCCTTGCCCTAGGCAACCGGGATCGGGCACGTCAGCGCACCAGTCCCGCCGGAACATTCTGAGCGCCTCGTCGTGGCGGCGCCACGCCGGCGTCATTGTCGTCAGCCGGACACCCGACAAATCGGCCACAGCAGGTCGAAACCAATTCCCGACCCGCTGTATGGCTGTCGGGTTATCGGGATACCGGGTAACTGTAGGACCGAACGGATCCCACTGCGTCCGCGCCAGCGACACAGCAAACGTAACGCAGGCCACCACCGCAAATATGATTATCCATAAGTCCCGGCGCCGTTGCTGGGGTCCACGACCAAGACGGTCGCGCATTGAAGTCAGACTGATCGAGCCGATTACAAGGCATCCAAGCGCCATCATGCCTAAGCAGATGGTGAGCCAGGCCAG
Organism: Ruegeria sp. YTSC199; assembly: GCF_059609725.1. NCBI lineage: Bacteria > Pseudomonadati > Pseudomonadota > Alphaproteobacteria > Rhodobacterales > Roseobacteraceae > Ruegeria > Ruegeria sp. YTSC199. The sequence goes on along the minus strand of NZ_JBXWMF010000011.1, from coordinate 95,820 downwards.
ATGTACCGTTTGCGAGCGCAGCCAAAGCCCCCAGACAAGGAGCGGCCCGGCAAGAAACAGGAGCAGGAAGGACGCCACCATTCCCACCCTGCCCAGCATTCCCGCCTCTACGGGCGAAAGTTCTTCGCGGCGAAGCCGTCTACGCACTAAAAGCGCCGCGCCGACAACCAACCAAGGCGGTGTGCGGGTCGTCAGTGGCTCACCGTCGATCTGCGTCGGCACCTGACCCAACGCTGCCCACAACTGCTCCAGCGTAACGTGCATATAGGCATAGGTCATCGTGACCAGCGCCGCTCCAAAGAACAGGAAAGGGATCACGGGCACAGCAACACCGACAATCGGTAGATCGACGTTTCGGTCAAGCGCAAAGAAATCGGCGTCGTCGAGGCCAAGAAGCGAAATGCCGACCAAAGTGAGGACACTGAGATATGTGAACCAGATACCACGCGCTGCCTGTGTCAGCGTTCGGATACGTTCGAGATGCCGTTCAACGATGTCAGACCCTTGAGACATGATACGGATAGGATGCGCTGAATCGAACAATCTGGGCAAGTCAACTCCCGCCGCTTGCCACTGTACTGATCTTCGACTGGTTCCTTGTCATCGGCCGGGGCGGCTGGACTGTCCAAGAACCACCTCGCGGAGGCTCACCAGCACTGCGCCCTTCGTGCACGTGATCTTCCAGATCAAGTGGGCGTTGGCATCTGCGTCGAATGTTCCACGCAAAAAACTTGGCAAGGCTGAACGAGCCGATACTGACATATGCGATTGTGTCGTGGCCGATCCATGTTTGACCAGGCTTTTAAAACATGCGGGATAAAGCAGACTTTCGTGCGTGGTGCAGCGAAGGGCAGCGTCCTTGCGCACAGCCGACATCGCGTACAACAGCGCCCCGCAGGTTTCTGCGAGGCGCTACTCTGTCGATGAGCAAATGAGCGACAGTCTTACCCGACTCCTCCGGCAAGTACCTTGCCCAAAGGGTGGCAGCCTACGCCCCTTCGATACGGAGCACCTTGTCAAACTCCCACCGCACGGAATGCGTCACGGAGAAACGAGGGCTTATTTCTTAACCTACACAAACTTAGGCCGCTTGCATGGACTGCGCTTCGGTCAAAATCGCATACAGTTTGACCGGATCGGGATTGGCCCGCAATTTCGCGCAAACCGAGGTATCGCGCAGGGTTCGTGACACTAGCGCCAGCGCCTTCAGATGATCCACCCCGGCTTCTTCCGGCGCGAACAGCGCAAAGGCGATATCAACCGGTTGACGGTCGACCGAGCCAAAATCGATCGGTTTTTCCAGCATCACGAAGACGCCGGCAACAGCCTCAAGCTCGGCCATGCGGGCGTGTGGAAGGGCCACGCCATGGCCCACACCGGTGGGTCCCAGGCTTTCCCGCTCCAGCAAACCGTCAACAACGATCTGGGCCCCTAGACCCAGTGTCGCCTCGGCCACATCGGCGATTTCCTGAAACAGCCGCTTCTTGCTGGATGCGGCGGACAATACACGCACTGCTTCGGGCTTCAGTATGCTCGAAAGCTCCATGATCACGCTCCATGGCGAAGCCCCCGCAGGTCGCAGGGGCGTGCCTTTGCTATTCTTGCCTGTTACGGATCGATCCAGCCGATATTGCCGTCATCCCGGCGGTATACGACATTCAATCCGTCCTTGTTTTCATTCCGGAACACCAGCACTGGGGCGCCGGCCAGTTCCATCTGCATAACGGCTTCACCAACACTCAGCGATGGGATCTTGGTTTCCATCTCAGCCACGATCATCGGCTGCAGAGATTCCGGTTCCGCTGCCGACTCCGACTCGTCAGAGGCGAGGATATAAGAGGAAGCACCAAAGAGTTCAACCGGCTCGGAACGATCCTTGTGGTGATCCTTGAGGCGACGCTTATAGCGGCGCAATTGGGTTTCCATCTTGTCGCAGCAGCCCTCAAACGCTGCGTAGATTTCGGTTGCGTGGGCCTTGGCCTGCGCCGTCAGGCCAGTGGAAAGATGTACGGTGGTTTCGCATACATATTCATGCGCAGAACGGGAAAAGACGACATTGGCGTCGGTCGGACGCTGGGCATATTTGCCCACGACCTCGCCCAGTTCGGTCTGCACATGGGTCTGAAGTGCTTCGCCGATGTCGATCTGTTTTCCGCTGATTTGGTAACGCATGTGATCTCCTTCACAATTCACACCCATTCTGACGTCACGTAACGCGACGCGCTTGTTTTTATCGGGTGGGGGGTAGAGACATTTCCTGCGGTAGCCGCACCGTTTCCCCTTCGATGAAGGGGCATCCTGATCCAGACGGGAACCGAAGAAATGCCATGACCCAATTGAGGCAAGAGACGGCGGAAGAGTCAATCAAAACAGACGTGTATATACGTGATTTCCGTCATGCATGCGGCGCATTCCTGCGCAAGCTCATGAAATCCGGAAATTTTCGCCCAGATAGACACGGCGGACGTTCTCGTTTTCGACCACTTCGTCCGGGGTTCCGGACATCAACACCTGCCCGTCATGCAGGATATAGGCACGGTCCACAATATCCAGCGTTTCCCGCACGTTATGGTCGGTGATCAGAACGCCGATGCCGCGTTTTTTCAGATCCGCGACAAGGTGGCGGATATCGCCGACGCTGATCGGATCAACACCCGCAAAAGGTTCATCCAAAAGTAGATATTTCGGATCTGCCGCCAGACAGCGGGCAATCTCGACGCGGCGGCGTTCGCCCCCCGACAGGGCCAGGGCTGGCGCTCGACGCAGATGTTCAATCGAAAAATCCGACAACAACTCTTCCAGCCGTTCCTTGCGGCGATGGGCGTGACGCACCGTAATGTCCAGAACGGCAGCAATGTTGTCCTCGACGCTCATGCCGCGAAAGATCGACATTTCCTGCGGCAGATAGCCGATGCCCAAACGCGCACGGCGATACATCGGCAGGGTCGTCACCACGTGTCCGTCGATCGTGACCGTTCCGGCCTCGGGGAAGACAAGCCCGGCGACCGAGTAGAATGTGGTCGTCTTGCCCGACCCGTTCGGACCCAGCAGCGCCACAACTTCAGACCGGTTCAGCGTCATCGTCACATCCCGGATCACCGTCTTCTTGCGGTAGGATTTCCGCAGCCTTTCGATCCTGAGACCGGAATTGCCCTCGGCTACGGTCAGTTCGGGGGGCGCCATCAGTTGTTGCCCTGCTGCAGGATAGTTTTGACGTTGCCGGTCATCGTCGCGGTGCCTGCGGTCAGGTCGGCATTCATCTGATCACCGCTAATGGTGCTGGGGCCCTGGTTCAAAAGCACGTTGCCCTTCATCACGATCACACCGGAATCAATGGTGTATTCCGCCCAGTCGCCCTCGGCCGCGTCAGGCGGGCTGACCAGAACCACATCCTCGGTCGCTTCCATCCGCTCGATGCCCGAGCGATCCTGATTGTAGATCACCAGCACCCGTTCAGCGGTCAGGCGCATTTCGCCCTGAATGACGATCACATTGCCCAGAAACTCGGCCGATCCGTCCTCTTGATTGACGTTCAGCTTTTCCGAGGTCACCTCAACCGGCAGACTCGGATCGGCCTTGACCGCGCCGAACGCAACCTGAGTCTCCTGCGCCGCCGCGGAAAAGGCACCAAGCGTTAACATGAGGCAAAGTGGGGCAAATCGTAAATCGAACACAGGTTATCTTTCTTCTTTTTCAGGCTCGTATATCAGCTTCACGCCATCTGTAAAAAGAATATGCACGGGTCCGTCGGTTTTTTCGGTACCAAAACTCATGCTGCCCGCAGTGAAATTGCCGATAATCCCGGTTCCGTTGACCTGCCCCGGCGCGTCGCCACGGATTTCGTCCAGTGAAGTGTTCAGCAGGTCGGTCGTGATTTCCGTGCCGTCGGTCGAAGTAATGACGACATCACCGACAAAGGTGGCCGTGTTCTTATCGGGCCGGATCATTCCCGAGTTGGAATCCAGCGTGATGACGCCGCCAGTGGACAGGTTCATTCGGCCACGGAACTCGGCTGCGGTCGGAATTGAGCCTTCCCTTCCCTGCGTGGCCCGGATCGCCTCGATCTGGACCTCTTCGCCCTTGCGGGTGGTGCCACGATAATTCGGCTGCGTCACCACCTGATCGGCCAGCCGTTCATCAATGTCCTGCTGAGTAAACGGGACGTTGACATTGGTTTCGATACTGCGCGACAGAAGGAAAACGGTGGACAGCATCAGGATGGCCACCAATGGCAGCACCACCTTGAAGAACTGAACCATGCGTGAATGTCCGTCCACCGCGCGACCCTCCACCTAGCCCAAACCGACGCGCAGGCAGTCGTGGATATGCAGCAAGCCCTGTGCCGGACCATTTGTTTCGGGGTCGACCACAAACAGCGAGGTGATCTTGCGGTCGTTCATGATCGCCACCGCCTCTTCCGCCATGGCGTTGGGCGCGATGGTCAGAGGGTTGCGTGTCATGACCTCGTCGGTGGTCTTGTTCAACAACCCATCCATGTTCCGGCGCAAGTCGCCATCGGTGACGATGCCCATCAGGCGGCCCGCCTCATCAGTCACACCGACGACGCCAAAGCTCTTCTGGCTCATGATCAGCAGCGCCTCGCTCATGGGGGTTCCAACGGGCACCACGGGCAGATCGGCGTGCATCAGGTCACGCACGGTGGAAAGCTGCGCCCCCAGCTTGCCGCCGGGATGGAAGGCGCGGAAATCCTCGGGTTTGAAATCGCGATGTTTCATCAACGCGATCGCCAGCGCATCGCCCATCGCCAGTGTCAGCGTCGTCGAGATCGACGGCACCATACCAAAGCCGCAAGCCTCACCCAGTGACGGGATCAGCAGATGCACATCGGCCTGTTTCATCAGCGTGCTTTCTGGCTTGCTGGACAATCCGATTAGCGGAATGCCGAAACGGCGCGTAAAGGCCAGAAGGTTCACCAGTTCCGGCGCTTCACCGGAGTTCGAGATCGCCAGGACCACATCGCCTTTCGACACCATCCCCAGATCGCCATGGCTGGCCTCGGCCGGATGCACGAAATAGGCAGGTGTGCCGGTGCTGGCCAGGGTCGCGGCAATCTTGTGGCCGATATGGCCCGATTTGCCGATGCCACTGATGATAATCCGTCCCGGTGCCTGCAGGATCAGTTGCACAGCCTCGGCAAAGTGCTCGTCCAGACTGTCGGCCAGAACGTCCAGCGCGCGGGCTTCGTCGGTGACGACCTGCCGGGCAGTTTTCAGGAAAGCTTCGGTATCGGTCATGAGTGCGCAAAAATATCCGTTTCGGGCCAACCGGCGAGGTCGAGTTTCGCACGCGTCGGCAGGAAGTCAAAACACGCCTGCGCCATTTCAGTGCGCCCTTCGCGGGCCAGACGCCCGTCCAGCGCCTCGCGCAGTTGATGCAGGTACAGGACGTCCGAAGCGGCATAGTCCAGCTGCGCGTCGGTCAGGGTCTCGGCGCCCCAGTCGCTCATCTGCTGCTGCTTCGATATATCGACCCCGATCAGCTCTTGGCACAGGTTTTTCAGGCCGTGGCGGTCGGTATAGGTGCGTACCAGGCGGCTGGCGATCTTGGTGCAATAAACCGGCGCGGCCAATGCGCCAAAAGTGTGGTACATCGCGGCAATGTCAAACCGGCCGAAATGGAACAGCTTCAGCACCTCGAGGTTTTCCAGCATCGCACACAGGTTCGGGGCCTCTGTCTGACCCATTTCGACCTGTACGATATGGCTGTTGCCATCACCACCAGACATCTGGATCACGCACAGGCGATCCCGATGCGGGTTCAGCCCCATGGTTTCGCAGTCAATGGCCACAACAGGGCCCAGGTCCAACCCGTCCGGCAGGTCGTTTTTATAGAGATGGTTTGCCACGCGGGTCTTCCTTTGTCCGGTATTGTCCCCGAGATAGGAGGTTTGGTTCCCAAACTCAACGCTATCAATAGAATGCGGCCAAGTTGCGCGGATTTCTTGACCCTGAAGGTATTGACGGGAAAATGGTTTCGGGCACAACGCCTAGGGTCGCAAGAGGCTCCGGGACGAGTTCAAATTGTCAGAAGGTCCAACCTGCCGATGCTGAGTGTTCTACGAAACCGTGTCTACCGTCACTTGCTGGCTGCGCAGGTGGTGGCACTGATGGGGACCGGGCTGGCGACGGTGGCGCTGGGGCTGCTGGCCTATGATCTGGCCCGAGACGCAGCCGGTATGGTTCTGGGCACGGCACTGACGATCAAGATGGTCGCCTATGTCACCATCGCCCCCATAGCGGCGGCCTTAGCCGAACGGCTGGATCGCCGTCGGATGCTGGTGGCACTGGATCTAATACGCGCGCTGGTTGCGATCTTTTTGCCCTTCGTGACCGAGATCTGGCAGGTCTATGTGCTGATCTTCCTGCTGCAATCGGCATCGGCCGGATTCACCCCTGCCTTTCAGGCCACCATCCCGGACGTGCTGACTGATGAACAGGACTATACCAAGGCCCTGTCCCTGTCGCGACTTGCCTATGATCTGGAAAGCCTACTGAGCCCGGCGCTGGCCGCCGCGCTGCTGCTGGTCGTCAGCTTTGACAGCCTGTTCTGGGGCACCGGTCTGGGCTTCATCGCCTCGGCCCTTCTTGTGGTGTCGGTCGCCCTGCCCTCACCTAAACCAACGCAACGCCGGGGTATCTATGACCGAACTACGCATGGCATACGCCTCTATTTGAAGACGCCGCGTCTGCGCGGGTTGCTGGCCCTGACATGGACAGCGGCGGCGCTCAGCGCGATGATCATCGTCAATACCGTGGTACTGGTCCGCGCCGATCTGGGCCTTTCCGAAAGTGCGGTGGCCATTGCGCTGGCCGGGTTTGGCGGCGGCTCGATGCTGGCCGCGTTCGTCCTGCCCAAGGCGCTGAGCACCTACGAAGACCGCAGCATCATGCTGACCGGAGCCACGTTCGGAACCCTCGCCATGGGAATAGCTGCGGTTTTTTTTGCCTTCACCGAGGTTTCGCTGCCCGTACTGACGGCGCTTTGGGCCTGTGTCGGGTTCGGTTATTCCGCAACGCTGACGCCTTCGGGCCGTCTTCTGACCCGCTCCGCCAGCTCCGAGGACAGACTGGCAGTGTTCGCCGCCCAGTTCACGCTGTCCCACGCCTGTTGGTTGGTGCTGTATCCGTTCGCGGGCTGGATGATGACGGCGTTCAGCGCCGCTGTCACACTTGTCTGCATGGCTCTGATCGCGTCACCGGGACTTGTGGCTGCAACCCTGATCTGGCCGCGCCCTGGCCGGAAAGTCATTTCTAAAGAACGCACTGACACGCCTTGAGCCACCCGGCTCCTGTGCATTACACCTTGGGAATCATGGATCAGTTAGACCGCCGCATCATCGCCGCATTGCAACACAACGCCCGCGAAACGACCTCGAAAATCGCCGCGAAACTGGGCGTGGCCCGGACCACCGTGCATGAGCGTATTCGCCGGATGGAAGAAAACGGCGTGATTGCCGGATACTCGGTGATCCTGAACAGCTCCGAGGATGCTCCGCGCGTTCAGGTTGTCGTGCTGCTGGAAGTGCAGCAAAAGGAGACAACGCGCATAATCAAAAGGCTCGAGGCCTATCCCGAGGTCAAGCTTTGCCTGTCGATCAATGGCGAGTTCGACCTCCTGCTGTCGGCCGAGGCCCCAAGGATTGAGGATCTGGACATTCTGGTAGATGATCTGGCCAAGATACCCGGCGTTCTGCGCACCAATACCAGCGTTGTCTTCGGTCGCCGGATCGACCGAAAATAGATGGCCGATAACCCTCTGTAAACCGAAGCGGGACTAGCTTGGCCGGGACTGATCAGAATCCCGGACCGGCAGAATGCCCCATCGTTTGATCTTTGGCCTGAGTTTTCTTGCACTCTGCGTGGCGCAACAGGGTTTTGCCATGCCCGATGCCCGTGTGGCTGGGGTTTGCGACTCAGCCGCTCGACGGGCCGCGCAGTCTGAAGGCGTACCGCTGAACGTTCTGCGCGCAATTGCACGGGTGGAAACCGGGCGCCTGCGGGACGGGCGTCTGGAACCCTGGCCCTGGACCATCAATGTTGAGGGACAGGGGTTTTGGTTCACTTCGGAATTTGAGGCCAAGTCCTACGTTTTCAACATCTTCAAGGCAGGCAAGCGCAGCTTTGACGTTGGCTGCTTCCAGATCAATTACCGCTGGCACGGTAAGGCGTTCCGGTCCATCGACGCCATGTTCGACCCGGATGAAAACGCCACCTATGCCGCACTGTTCTTGAAAGACCTTTACGCTGAACTTGGGTCCTGGCCCGCCGCCGTAGGCGCCTATCACTCCCGCACACCGTCTCTGGCTAAGGCCTATTCCGGCCGATTTCAGACCGTTCTGGCGCAACTGGACCAGACCCTGCCCGCCACCCCGGAAGGAGTGGCACGCGACCCGTTCACCACCGGCGCGACCCCTCTCATCCCGGTCAACCTGCCGCATTCCGGCAGCATTTTGGGGTCGCTGGTTCCACCCTCCGACACCGCTACCGCCTTTATCTCGTTCAACTAGGAGACCCGCGTGCCCAAAATCGACGCCCGTTCCCTGTTCTCACCCACCGTTCTGCTGGCGCTGGCACTGATGACGGTCATCGTGATGATGATCCTGCCAATGCCCGCCTGGGTGCTGGATGTGGGGCTGGCGGCGTCCTTCGCGCTGGCGATCCTGATCTTTACCCTGACGCTATTCATCGAACGTCCGCTGGATTTTTCGTCTTTCCCGACGATCCTGCTGGCCTCGCTGATGCTGCGGCTGTCGCTGAACGTGTCCTCGACGAAACTGATCATCGGTCAAGGTCATACCGGACCAAATGCCGCCGGGGACGTGATCGAAGGTTTTGCCGAGTTCGTCATGGGCGGCAGCGTCTTTCTGGGGCTCGTGGTGTTCGGCGTGCTGCTGATCGTGAACTTCATGGTCATCACCAAGGGGGCCGCCCGCATGGCCGAGGTTGGCGCGCGGTTTGCCTTGGACGGCATGCCCGGCAAACAGCTGGCCATCGACAGCGACATGTCGGCCGGCGCCATCGACCACCAGCAAGCCAAGGAAAGGCGCGAACGTGAACAGCAGGAGACGACGTTCTTCGGCTCGCTTGATGGCGCATCGAAATTCGTCAAGGGCGATGCGGTTGCGGGGCTGTTGATCACACTTTTGAACCTTGTGATGGGTCTGATCATGGGCGTAATCGTGCATGGGATGCCGATTTCGTCCGCGTTTGAAACCTATGCAATCCTGACGGTTGGCGACGGGCTGGTCTCGCAAATTCCGGCGGTGATCATCTCGATCGCGTCGGCCTTGTTGCTGGCACGTGGCGGCACGCAAGGGGCGACCGACAACGCGATCTTCTCGCAGCTTGGGCGGCACCCTGCGGCGCTGGCAACGGTGGCCATGCTGATGGTGCTGTTTGCGCTGGTGCCGGGCCTGCCGTTTTTGCCGTTCATTCTGGGGGCGGGTGTGCTGGGCTATGCGGCCTATAGTGTGCACCGCAAACAGAAAGCCGAAGAGGATGCGGCACTGACCCCAGAGCCGCAGGAGGACACGCCGGTCTCGCAGGCCATCGGCGACATTCTGGATCTGGACGACGTGCATCTGGAGTTCGCCCCCGATCTGGTCAGCATGGTCCTGAACCCCGGCACCGGGCTGGACGCGCGCATTGCCAATATGCGGACCTATGTGGCCTCCAGCTTTGGTCTGATCCTGCCCGATATCCGCCTGACCGACCGCGCCGATCTGCCCATGGGCACCTATGTGGTCAAGGTGCAGGGCGTCGAGCAGGCGCGCGGCGTGTTGAACCCTGATCTGGTGCTGGCGTTGGTGCAGGACGATCGCGATATGCTGCCCGAAGGCAAAGACGTGACCGAACCGGTCTATGGTGCCCCAGCCCGCTGGATTCTGCCCAAGGATCAGGAGGCTGCAGCGATGAGCGGGGCAACCATTGTCTCTCCGCCCGAGATTCTGGCGACCCACCTGCTGGAGATCATCAAACAGAACTTCTCGCGCCTGCTGACGCTGAAATCCCTGCGCTGCCTGCTGTCCGAGATGACGCGGCTCAGCGATCCGGTTCGCGCCGAAGCCAACCGCAAACTGCTGGACGAGTTGATCCCAGACAAGGTGCCGATCGACACGCTGCACGCGGTGCTGCGGCTGTTGCTGGACGAGCGCGTTTCAATCCGCAACATGGCCCTGATCCTGGAAAGCGTGGCCGAGGCGCGCCTGACCACAACCCAGCCCGAAGGTATCTGCGAACTGGTCAGGCAACGGCTGGGGTTCCAGCTGGTGGCCGAGATGAAACGCGAAGATGGTTCAATCCCCCTCGTCCAGCTGGCGCCGGAATGGGAAGACACCTTCACCACTTATCAGATCGACGCGCCGAATGCCGGTCTGGACGTCGCATTGCCGCCGAACCTGTTCAACAAGCTGGCCGATGGCGTGGTCGACAGTGTCGCGCAGTCCGCCGATCACGGGGTGTTTCCAGCCGTCGTTACCTCGACCCGGCGGCGCAGGCTGCTGCGCACTATCATGCACGCGCGCGGTATCGCCAACCCGGTCCTGTCCTTCGAGGAAATCGGGCTCGAGGCACGCCCTGCGCTGGTCGGAACGGTGCCCGCGTGATCGCGCTGCCGCCAGAGCTTCTGCCCCAGTTGGGCGAGGGTCTGTGGCACCTGTTTGCCATTTTCCTGCGCGTCTCCGCCATGGTCTCATTGCTGCCCGCGTTCGGAGAGCGCAGTATCCCGACCCGCGTCAAACTTGGGATCGCAGTGGCATTTACGCTGATCGTGGCGCCTGCAGTGCAGGTTGTGGGCGCTGCGCCCGACCTGTTTCCAATGGCGCGGATGATTGTGGTTGAAGGTCTGATCGGCGTGGTACTGGGCCTGGGCCTGCGCTTGTTCGTGCTGGCCCTGCAAACGGCCGGGTCGATCGCGGCGCAGGCGACTTCGCTGTCTCAAATTCTGGGCGGAGCTGCAGCCGACCCGGTCCCTGCGATGGGATATTTACTGACCTTGGCGGGCCTGACCTTGGCGGTGCTTTTGGGCCTGCACATTCGCGTCGCGCAGTTTCTGATCCACAGCTACACCCTATTTCCGATGGGTACGGCCCCGTTGGCGCCTGACCTGTCACAATGGGGCGTGCAGCAGATCGCGCGCAGTTTCGGCATGGCCTTTGCGCTGGCCATGCCGTTTGTCATCGCCTCATTGATCTACAACCTGGCGCTGGGCGTCATCAACCGAGCGATGCCGCAGTTGATGGTGGCCTTTGTCGGTGCTCCCGCCATCACCTTTGCAGGCCTGTTCCTGTTATTTGCGGGCACCCCACTGATCTTGTCGGTTTGGTCCGACGCACTGTTCGCCTTCATGTTGAACCCGCTTGAGGGCACACGATGAGCGAAGCAGACGATGACAGTGACAAATCCTATGACCCGACACCGCAGAAGCTTCAGAAAGCGCGGGAAAAAGGTGAAATTGCCAAATCCAACGACTTGTCCGTTGTGGCCGCCTATACCGGTTTTCTCATCGCATTGTTCGCGGCGGGCCAGTTTGGCGTGCAGCACATGGGAACCCTGTTTGTCGTGTTGATTGATCAGGCCGATACACTTGCCCCTTTGGTGACCAACGGCCCGGCCACCAGCCCGGTTGGCGGAATGCTGAAAACCGCATTGCTGTCGGTCTCGGTCCTGTTTGCCTTGCCCGCCAGTGCCGTTTTGCTCAGCCTGATCGCCCAGCGCGCGCTGATCTTTGCGCCCAGCAAGCTGAAGCCGAAGCTGTCCCGCATCTCGATCCTTTCGAACGCCAAGAACAAGTTCGGACGCGGGGGCCTGTTCGAATTTGCCAAGAGTTTTGTGAAACTGGCGATCTACGGGACCTGCCTGGCCCTGTTCCTGCGCGCGAATCTGAGCGAGATCCTTTCGGCCAGTGCGGCCCCCGCACGATCATCGGTGATGCTGATGATGAACCTGCTGTTTCGCTTTCTGTTCATCGTCATCGCCGTGGCCTTGGCGATCGGGGTGGTGGACTACCTGTGGCAATATGCCGAACACATGCGCAAAAACCGGATGTCGCGCAAAGAGATTCAGGACGAAACCAAAGATGCCGAGGGCGACCCGCATATGAAACAGCAACGTCGCCAGCGGGCGCAGGATATCGCGACAAATCAGATGATGTCGGATGTGCCATCGGCGGATGTGGTGGTCGTCAACCCGACCCACTATGCGGTGGCGCTGAAATGGGCCCGAACGGCGGGCTCGGCGCCGGTCTGCGTTGCCAAGGGTGTGGACGAAGTGGCTGCCGCGATCCGTGAACGGGCTGCCGAGTCCGGAGTTCCCATTCACTCCGATCCGCCCACTGCGCGTGCGCTTCATACGACCGTCGAGATTGGTCAGGAGATCACCGAAGAGCACTATCGCCCCGTGGCTGCCGCGATCAGGTTTGCCGAGGCGATGCGCGAGCGGGCAAAGGGGCAGATCAGATGAAACCGGACGGGCTTTCAGACCTCGAACAAGTCACCGAAGCCGCGTTCCAAAAGGAATACAACGCCCTGCGCCCGCTGATCGAAGCCGAGGCAAGGGTGCAACAGCAACTGGCGCGGCTGAATGCTCAGGTGCAGCAATCCCGGGAGGACAGCGCCTTGGCCGAAGGATATCGCGTCACCGGCACTGATGTCCTGTGGAATGGATGGGAATCGGCCACACGCCGCCAACTGAACATGGATCTCGCCCGGCTGCGGGCCCAAAAACTGGCGGCGATGGCAGCGTTGCGCACGGCATTTGGCCGCCAGCAAGCTGTGGCGAACCTGTCAGCGACCCAGAAAGAAGCGTGCAAACGCGCGCTGAGCAAAAAACTATCAGTGTAATCGCCTGCGGCTAGCGCCCAAATCAGACGTCCTGACGGCTGACACTCATGATTAGGACCTGTGAGACGTCATCTCCCAGATCCCTCCGCGCCGTCTCCAGCAGCGCCTTCCGTAACATTTTCAGGTTATCGGATTCGGTGAAAGCTCCGTCGAAACCGCCCGTGTTGGCGTGGTCGAACATGACCTGCAGGAACCCATCACGCAACTTTGGCTCAACCGCATAAAAGGCTTCGGTCATGCCGGGGGTGATCTCAAGGCTCAACGACATGGTGACCAGCGCCTCGATGCGCTCAGAGTCTACGACTGGAACTACAAACTGCTTGGTCAGCTTGAGGTACTCATAGTCGCTTGGCGTGTCCTTTTTCCCTACCTTGCCATCCTTGGCCTTGGCGGAACTCTCCTTGGGATGTTCCGCCTTAGAGTCCGACTTTTCCTGGTTTGCGGTCTCTTTCGTTTCCGACGGTGGCAGCATGACGCCAGCACCGATACCGGCCCCCAGACCGAGCAGCAGAAAAACGACGGGCAACAATTTCATCATCACATCTGCTCCTTAATATGGCAGCACGGCATCCAGGATCTGCTGGCCATATCGCGGCTGCTGCACGTCGGTGATCTGTCCGCGCCCGCCATAAGACACGCGGGCCGAGGCGATTTTGTCGTAGGTAATCTCGTTCTGGCGCGAGATGTCCTGTGGCCGCACATAACCTGCAACCAATAGTTCGCGCAGCTCGAAATTGACGCGCAGTTCCTGCGAGCCCGAGATCGACAACACACCGTTCGGCAGCACATCGACCACAGTAGCGGCCACGCGCAGGGTCAGCTTCTCCTTGCGTTTCACCGATCCTTCGCCCGTGCTTTCCGAGGACGAGTCGATCTCGACCGCGTCAGCAAGAGACGCGCCTTCCGGAAGATGATTGGCTGCGCGCTGCGGCAGGCCGAACAGGCCGACGATCCCCAGGCTTTCCGAAGCCGAACGCGAGCGTTCCGTGTCATTCGAAAACTCGGCTTTCTCGTCCAGCTCTATCACGACCGTCAGGATATCGCCCTTCTTGATCGCACGCTGATCACCCAGCAACGATTGCTGACCACCGCTCCACAGCGAGGACCGGTCGACATTGCGCTGCGGTTGCGTGTGCAACGGCAGACCCGGCCACAACATAGCAACATGTTCCGGCGAGTCTTCATTCGGAGTGAAACTGGGTGGTTTTCCAAGGTGATCCACCCGACCGCAGGCCGAAACGGCAAGAACCGCAAACAACAGAGATTTCAAAAGTCCTGACATCATTTCACCTCGATTTGGCCGTCGGGCCGGATAAGACCGGTCACGGTCGTGCGGGACGACAGGTTCATGACCCGGATGCGATCCCCGGCGGCGCCGCGCCCCAGCGCGCGACCTTCTGTTGTGATCGAAAGCGGATTGCGGTCGAAGATCAGGACGACCAGATCGTTACGATCCACCAATGCCGGCGCACCGACATCCCCGTCGCGGATCGGACGCCCGGGATAAAGGGCGACACGGGCCTCTTGCCCGATCAGTAACTCGGGATCGGTCACCGCTCCGGGCACTTTTTGTGCCTTGATTTCAAGATCGGTGGCCGAGATGATTTCCTTGGCGCGGATGGTGCGGGTTGGCACGACAATATCGGCCAGCGCGAACACCGGCATCAGCAACCCCAGTATCAGGATCAGGACTCGCATCACCGCACCTGTGTCGTTGCGCCCATCATCTGATCGACGGCGGAAATGACCCGGGCGTTCATCTCATATCCGCGCTGTGCCTCGATCAGTTCGGTCACCTCACGGATCGCATCGACCGAGCTGTCCTCAAGGTAGCCCTGCCGCAAGGTTCCCAGCCCGTCTTCGCCCGAGGTTCCGACCACCGGCGAGCCCGAGGCTTCGGTTTCCTTGAACAGGTTGCTGCCGATCGCCTCGAGCCCCTTTGCGTTCGAGAAACTCGCCAGCGTGATTTCCCCTAACAGCTGCCCCTCGGGCGCGTCGTCGAAATAGGCATAGACCTCGCCCGAGGCGTTGATGGAAATCGAGTGCGCGTCGTCGGGAATGGTGATCTCGGGCGCCACCGCATATCCATCCGACGTCACGATCAGCCCCTCGGCCGAGCGCTTCAGACTGCCATCGCGGGTAAAGCCGGACTGACCGTTTGTCAGCGTCACCTCAAGATAACCGCGCCCTTCGATTGCGACGTCCAGATCATTGCCGGTGGCCGACAGCCCGCCTTGCGCCAGTTGCACCGTGACGGCCGCCGGACGCACGCCCAGTCCCAGCTGAATGCCGGTGGGCAGAACCGTGCCGTCATTGGCATTTACCGTCCCCGCCCGCGCCATCTGCTGATAGTGCAGATCCGCAAACTCGGCCCGACGCGCGTTGTAGCCGGTGGTGTTCGTGTTCGCCAGATTGTTCGAGATCGTCTCGACCCGCATCTGTTGCGCAGTCATGCCCGTTGCAGCAATTTTCAAAGCCCGCATGTTCAAATCTCCTTTTCACAAATCAGCGCATCAGCGCCTTGAGCGCTCCGCGCAGACGTTCGTCTTCGGTTTCCAGATAGCTCTGGCCCAACTCATAGGCGCGCTGGATTTCGACCAGCCGGGTCACCTGATGAACCGCGTTGACGTTGGAACCTTCGAGGAAACGATGCACAACCACCGGGCTGTCCACTGGTTCAATCTCGCCCTCGGCGCGGAAATGCGTGCTGCCCTCGCGCACCAGCGTGCTGGGGTCAGCCACGCGGTAGATGCCGATCTGCCCCAGCAGCTGCCCTTCGATACTGAGCGTGCCGTCGCTGCCCACATCAATCGAGGCGGCATCCGGAGGGATGAAAACAGGCGCGCCGTTCACATCCAGCACTCGGTGGCCGTCCATCGTGACCAGATCGCCCTCGGCGCTCGGGGAAAAGGCACCTGCCCGCGTCAGACGGTTGCCCGACGCGGTTTCGACCATGAAAAATCCGTCCCCTTCGATGGCGAAATCGAACTGGCCTCCGGTCTCGGTCAAAAGGCCCTGCTGCAGCGAGGTATTGCGTGCTTCGGCCCGGCTCATCGAAAGGGACGGGTTACCCGGCAGATCGCGGACGAATTCGGAAAAAACCAAACCCTGTGCGCGATAACCGGTGGTATTGGCATTGGCGATATTGTTCGCCACCAACCGCATTTCATTCATCAGTCCGGACTGGCGGGACAGGGTGACATAGGCGGTATCCATCAGCGACCTCCTGCGATTAGCGGGATTAGAGTTGTGGTGAAAAAGGTCACCAGTGTCTGGGTCATGAATCCCATCGAGATCCAGAACACGACAACGATGGCGATAAGCTTGGGTACGAAGGTCAGCGTCATCTCCTGCACCGAGGTCAGCGCCTGGAACAGGCCGACGATCAGGCCCGACACCAGCGCCACCGCCAGGATCGGGACCGAGGTGATCACCGCGACCCACAGCGCCTGACGCACAATGTCATAGAAAAGACCTTCGCTCAGCATGTCGTCAGACCGGCATCCGCAGGATTTCCTGATAGGCTTCGACCACCTTGTTCCGCACGACGACGGCCGTTTCCACGGCCAGCTCAGTCTGCGCCAGCGCCTGCACCAACGCATGCGGGTCGGCCTGCCCGGTCATGGCAGCCTGCGACATTTGCTCGGAATGATTCAGCGTCGCAGCAAAGTCCTGAAACGTGCTGCGCAGCCCTTGCGCCAGTCCGGCGTGATTGGGATCGGCTTGGGTGGCCGGGCGCGCAACGGCATAGTTTTGGGCTGCGGTCAGGGATCGGATTTCCATTCTGGTGTCCTTTTATCTTCTGAGGAGTTCCATCAGGCTCGACGACATCTGGCGTGTCTGGTCGAACATTTTGAGATTGGCTTCGTAGCTGCGCTGCGCCTCGCGGGCATCGGCGATTTCGATCATCAGATCGACATTCGAGCCGCGATAGTGGCCGGTTTCATCGGCCATCGGGTGGCCAGGGTCATAGATGCGTGTTCCGTCCCGACGATCCAGCTTGACGCGCCCGGCCTGCACAACTTCGCGCCCGTCCTTCTGCACCGTCTCAAACGGCACGGTTTTGCGGCGATACCCCGGAGTGTCGGCGTTCGAGATATTCTCTGACACATGCCGCAGCCGGGCCGACTGCGCGCGCAGGGCGCTGGTCGAGGCGGCAAGGGAATGGGAAAAATCACTCATCTTTCAACCTCCTTATGACCGGCCAAGGCTGCTGCGTAGAATGTTCATCGAGGATTTGTAGATGGTCAGCGCGCGGTCATGCTGGCGTTTGACCTCAACCGCTTTGAACATCTCTTCTTCAATGGACACGCCGTTGCCGTTGGGGTCGCCCGAGGGCGTAACCTCAAACTCAGCCCAGGATTGCGGGCCAGAGGCGCCGTTCAGGTGGCCCGCCCGCGTGGCGGTCATGGCGACCTCGCGGTCCGAATTCTCGAATGCTTTCTGAAAGGCCTCGATATCGCGCGGCTGATAGCCCGGCGTATCCGCATTGGCCATGTTGCGTGCGATGACGGCCTGCCGCTGCCCAGCATGGGTTGCCATTGCGTACGCTGTCTTAAAGACGTTCAGGTCATAGAACATCGGGGCTTCTCCCTCGATCAATTTCAATCAAGGCTTAACCCCGATTCCTTTAGAAAGCGTTTTCAGAAACCCGTTGGAGAACCCACGATGTCCGATCTCGACCCGATGCTTCTGAAATGCGAATTCGACCGTCTGTCCGCCGTGCGTCATATGGGCCGCGTGTCCGGCGTGGCGCGGGGAGTCATTGAAATACAGGGACTTGAGGAGCAGGCGCGGATTGGCGACCACCTGACCCTGCGACGGCGCAGCGGGCCGGATCTGCCGGGCGAAGTGCTGCATGTGGAGGCCGAGGTGATTCACATGATGCCGACCACCGCCCCCGACGGGGTCTGTCTGGGTGACCGGGTGATTCTGGACCAGACGCCCGCTTTTGCGCCGGGGACGCACTGGCTGGGGCGTGTGGTTGATCCGTTCGGCAAACCGCTGGACGGAAAGCCCCTGCTGTCGGGCGTGCAGGAGCAGGACATCATGCGCACACCACCCCCGGCTGTGGCGCGCAAACCGCTTGGTGTACGGATGGAGACCGGGCTGGCCATGCTCAACACCATGCTACCCGTAGTGCAGGGGCAGCGGATTGGCCTGTTCGCGGGGTCGGGTGTCGGCAAGTCTACGCTGCTGGCGACGCTGGCGAAATCGATGCAGGCGGATGCGGTCGTGGTGGCGCTGGTGGGCGAGCGCGGGCGCGAGGTGAACGAGTTTGTCGAGCAAGCGCTGGGGGCTGAGGGGATGAAACGTTCGGTCGTGGTGGCGGCCACATCGGATCAATCTGCGCTGGCGCGCCGGCGCTGCGCCTGGTCGGCGATGTCTGTGGCGGAGTATCTGCGTGATCTGGGTCTGAACGTGCTGTTTCTGGCTGACTCGGTGACCCGCTTTGCCGAAGCGCATCGGGAGATTGCCGTCGCGATGGGCGAAGCGCCCTCGTTGCGCGGCTTTCCCCCGTCAGTCACACCGCTGATTGCCGGGCTGTGCGAACGCGCCGGCACCGGCACCGCCGATCAGGGGGATATTACCGCCGTGTTCAGCGTTCTGGTCGCCGGGTCGGACATGGATGAACCGGTCGCCGACATTCTGCGCGGCGTGTTGGACGGCCACATCGTGCTCAGCCGCGACATTGCCGAGCGCGGGCGGTTTCCGGCCATCGACCTCAGCCGCTCAGTCTCGCGCAGCCTTCCCGGCGCGGCGTCGGACGAGGAAAACCAGATGATCTTGGAAACCCGGAAGCTGGTCGGCAGCTATGAGCAGTCCGAAGTGATGATCAAAGCCGGGCTTTATGCCGAAGGCGCGGACCCGCTGCTGGATCAGGCCGTGCGCGTTCACGAGGATCTGGACGCATTCTTCGGAAAAGCCGAGCCGGACGGTATCAAGAACAGTTTCAACCGCCTGCAACTTATCCTGCGACGGGTCAGCGCAAACCTGCCGCGCTAGTGAAGTCCGGACAGTTTTAAGTGTTAAGCCCACCTTAAGACCTGCCGGGCTACCCCTGTAGTCGGGTGATAAAAAGGTGGTGGAGATGGGTGCGCAATCCAATGCGGCGCCAATCATCATCAAGAAGAAACGTGTGTCAGGTGGCGATGGCCACCACGGTGGCGCGTGGAAGGTCGCATATGCCGACTTTGTCACGGCCATGATGGCGTTCTTCATGTTGATGTGGCTGCTGAACGCAACGACAGAAAAACAACGCAAAGGGCTGGCGGATTACTTCTCGCCGACGATCCCGGTGAATCCTGTTTCCGGTGGGGGTGACGGCGCCTTTGGCGGCAACAACATGTTTTCCGAAAAGACCATGGTTATGGATGGCTCGGGGGCGGCGAAACGGCACCCCACGGTCGCCCGTCAGGCGCGCGGGTCGATCGGGGTCAATCCGGATGGCGGCCAGGAGATGTCCGAGGATTTCTCGACGCTTGAGGCCCAGCTTCTGGGACATACCGGCGAAAGCATGGTCTCGGACAAGGTTCTGAAACACATAGTCACACGCGTCACCGACGAGGGTCTGGTGGTCGAGCTGTTCGACACCGAGGATCAGC
Organism: Ruegeria sp. YTSC199; assembly: GCF_059609725.1. Taxonomy (NCBI): domain Bacteria; kingdom Pseudomonadati; phylum Pseudomonadota; class Alphaproteobacteria; order Rhodobacterales; family Roseobacteraceae; genus Ruegeria; species Ruegeria sp. YTSC199. The sequence goes on along the minus strand of NZ_JBXWMF010000011.1, from coordinate 76,356 downwards.
CGCTGTTCGAATCGGGTACGGATGAACCGACACCGATGATGCGAGCGCTGGCGCTGCTGGTGACGCGGTCTTCGGATCTGGTGACCAATGATGTGGCGGTCGAAGGCCATGTCAGCGCCTCGCCCGTGGTTCTGGCGCGTGATCCGTCCTGGGATGTGTCGACTTCACGCGCGCAGGTGGTGCGTCAACTGCTTGAAGATAAGGGGTTTACGACTTCGCGGCTGGATCGCGTCACCGGACACGCCGACCGGGAATTGTCAGATGAAAACCCGATGGCAGTGCGCAACAACAGGATCGAGATCATCTTTCTGCGCGAGACCTGAAGACCAGAGGATAGAGCGCATTTTACCTGTTAGCGCGCTGTTAAGGGGCAGTGCGTTAGCTGTTGCATCGAAGATTGACGCAACAGAAGGGCGTGCCAATGACGATTTCCTCCTCGCTGAATGCCGGTGTGGCCTCATTGAAGGCCAACGCCAACCGGCTGGCCACCATTTCGGACAACATCGCGAACTCTTCGACCTTCGGCTACAAGCGGGTCGAGACGGATTTTCATTCGATGGTTACGTCAGGTCAGGGCGGCAGCTATTCGGCGGGCGGGGTCAGAACAACCAGCCAGCGCCTAATCGAACAGCGCGGATCGCTGGTGACCACCAACAACTCGACCGATCTGGCGGTGCGCGGCCGGGGCATGTTGCCGGTGCGCCCAGCCTCGCAAATCGCGGGCGGTTCGAATGAGATGCAGCTGACCACGACCGGATCGTTCCGAACCAATGAAGAAGGGTATCTGGTCACCGAATCCGGCCTGGTCCTGCTGGGCTGGCGCGCCAATCCAGACGGAACGATTCCGGCGGTACCGCGGGATACCCCCGCAGCGCTGGAGCCCGTACAGCTTAGCGTCAACCAATTGTCGGGCGCGCCGACCACGCAGATGAATCTGCGTATGAACCTGCCTGCAACGGCCACCGAAGCCGGATCGCCTGGGGATACGCAGCCTCTGTCGGTTGAATATTTCGACAACCTGGGCAAATCCGAAAGCGTGGATATCGAACTTGTGCCAACCGTTCCCGGCGCCGGCAGCAACAATGAATGGACTATGGTTTTGCGCGATTCAGCGTCGGGCGGTGCGGTGATCGGAGAATATACCCTGACCTTCACCGACAGCCGCACCGCGGGGGGCACGCTGGCCAGCGTCGCCACCGTCTCGGGCGGGACTTTTGATCCGGCAACCGGCAGCCTTGTGGTCAACGTTGCGGGCGGCCCGATGGAGATCAATATCGGCCAGATCGGCGATGCGGACGGTATAACGCAGCTGTCCGATACATTCGCGCCGGTTTCGATCACGCGCGACGGCTCGGCGGTTGGTACGATGACCAGCGTTCAGGTTGATGAGAACGGTTATGTCTACGCGTTCTACGACACCGGCGTCAGCCGCCGCATGTTCCAGATTCCGCTCGCGGATGTGCCCAATCCCAACGGATTGACCGCGCTGGACAGCCAAACCTATGCGCCGTCACGGGAAAGCGGCACTTATTTTCTGTGGAACGCTGGGGAAGGTCCAACTGGTGAGCTTGTGTCTTTCGCGCGTGAGGAATCGACCACCGATATCGCGACCGAACTGACCTCGTTGATTCAGACCCAGCGCGCCTATTCCTCAAGCGCCACGGTGATCCAGACCGTCGATGAGATGCTGCAGGAAACCACCAATATCAAACGCTGATTTGGGTTTTGACCCGGAAAGGGGGGCTGTCCGATGAATATGTCGACGGCATTCAACAACGCAGTAAGCGGTCTGACGGCTGCGGGTCGGAGTACATCTGTTGTGTCGGACAATATCGCCAACGCGCTGACCCCCGGCTTTGCCCGCAGGTCGCTAGAGTTGACGACCAACGTGATCTCGGGGCATGGGGTGCGAACGGTCGGCGTGGTTCGGAACCAGGATCCGGTCCTGACCGCCAATCGCCGTGCCACCGACGCCGATCTGGCGTTCCATTCCGCCGTGTCCAGGTTTCACTCCGGGGTCGAAGACTTGATTGGAAAGGTTGACGATCTGTCATCGCTTGCCGCCCGGCTGGCTGATTTCGACAGCAGCCTGATCACCGCGGCCAGCCTGCCCGATTCATCCGAGCGGCTGGATCAGGTCGCCCACTCCAGTCGGGATCTGGCCAACAGGATCAACTCTGCCTCCGAAGGCGTGCGGCAGCTCCGCTCGGACGCGGACAGGACCATTGGCAAACAGGTGGACAGCTTAAACCAGACACTGAAAGATATTGAGAAGCTGAATGCCAGAATTCCCTCGGTGAAACACTCAGGTGGTGACATCGGGGGATTGCTGGATCAACGGCAAGTTCTGATCGATCAGGTCAACGAATTGGTTCCGGTGAATGCTGTGCCGCGGGCGAACGACCAGGTGTCGCTGTATTCCGATGGTGGCCTGATCCTGCTGGAAGGCACGGCGGCGCAGTTTTCCTTTACCACCACGGGCGACACCAAACCCCATATGACGGTGGGTAACGGGCTGCTGTCAGGGTTGCAGATGAACGGCAATCCGGTGCGCACCAGCGGCGACAACGCCCAGATTCGCGGCGGCGCGCTGATGGCGCAATTTCAGATCCGCGACGAGTTGGCCGTTGAAGCACAGGCCAACCTGGACTCGGTCGCCCGGGACCTGATCGAACGGTACGAAACCCCCGGTCTGGACCCCACCGCGCTGCCCACAGATGCAGGCCTGTTCACCGATGCCGGTAGCCGGTTCGATGTGTTGGCACCGGCTGGGCTAGCCTCGCGCATCAGCCTGAACATGATCGTCGATCCCGACAATGGCGGTGACAGCTGGCGGTTACGTGAGGGGCTGGGTGCGGCAGCCCCCGGCGATCCGGGCGATGCCACACAGTTGCAGGCCTTCGGCGCCATTCTCAGCGATGCCCGCCCGGTTGCTGGATCGCCTTTTGGCACCGGCGCCATGCGCGCCTCCGATCTGACTGAGGCGCTTTCGTCCAAAGCTGGCGTAAACGCCCACACAGCCAGCCAGCGCCTGACTTTCGCCAACAGCGCCCAGCTGGAAATGGCCCGGATCGAAGCCGAAGATGGCGTCGATACGGATCAGGAATTGCAGCGCCTGATCGAGATCGAGCAGGCCTATGCCGCCAATGCCCGAGTCATCTCGGTGGTGGATGAATTGATGAATACTCTGTCGAGGTTGTGATGATGAATTTGACGTCTATCGGCGATCTGGCGAGGGGCATGACATTGAATACCCGTGCGACCGAGCTGAAAACCCAGATCGAGTCCCTGTCGTACGAAATGTCCACCGGTAAGGTTCAGGATGTGCCCGGGCGACTGGATGGCGATTACTCGCACCTGCTGGACTTGGATCGCAGCCTGTCACGTCTGGACGCCTACCGGGTTTCGGCGGCCGAGGCCGGGCTGTTCACCGACGCCATGCAGCTGAGCCTGACGACGATTGATGGCTCTGTCGGCGAATTCACCGCGTCCCTGCTGTCTTTTGGCACGTCAAATCAGGCGGTCAGCCATGAAAACGCTTCCGTGCAAGCGCGCAACGAGTTGGACACAATCATTTCGGCGCTGAACACGCGAGCCGGCGGGCGCAGCCTGTTTTCCGGAGTGGCCACGGACATTTCCCCCCTGCCCCCAACCGACACGCTGCTGGCTGCATTAGAGGTTGAGCTGATCGGACACACCACAGCGTCTGATATCCGGCAAGCGGCGGAGGATTGGTTCAACGACCCGGCCGGGTTTGACGCGGTGATCTATCAGGGATCAGACACCGCTTTGGCGGCAATGCAGGTCTCAGAAAATGAAAGCGTCCGTCTTCCCATCACCGCGACGGACCCTGCAATCAAGGACGCGTTGCGGGACATTGCCGTTGCGGCGCTGGTGTCGGATGACACGCTGAACCTTCCGCGCGATCTACGAACGGCGTTGTTCACGCAATTGGGCGTCGATCTGGCAAATACCCAGAACGAAATCGTTAACCTGCGCGCGCAGGTGGGGTCGGCCGAGTCGCGGATCGAACAGGCCGCCACGCGAAACAGCGCGGCGCAGACCAGCCTGGAATACAGCCGGAACACACTGATTGCCGCAGACCCGTATGAAACTGCCGCGCAGTTGCAAACCGTGCAGTTCCAGTTGGAAAGCCTTTATTCCGTCACCGTTCGCAACGCGAACCTGTCGTTGGTGAATTTCCTGAGATGAGACTCCTTGTTTTCCTATTGATGCTACTACCCGGGATCGCCTGCGCTGGTGCAATCCGCCTGAAAGACCTTGTGGATTTCGACGGGGTGCGAGGCAATGATCTGGTGGGCTATGGTCTGGTTGTGGGGCTGAACGGCACCGGCGACGGGTTGCGCAACTCGCCCTTCACCGAAGAGATCATGTCGAACATCCTCGAAAGGCTTGGCGTCAATGTGAACGGAGAGGATTTTCGCCCCAAGAACGTTGCAGCCGTGTTGGTGACCGCCAGCCTGCCGCCTTTTGCCCGGGTCGGTGGGCAGATCGATGTGACGGTGTCGGCCATTGGCGATTCCAAAAGTCTGCTGGGCGGCACCCTGATCATGACGCCGTTGAATGCCGCCGACGGGCAGATCTATGCGGTGGCGCAGGGCACGGTTCTGGCTGGCGGCGCCGTGGCCGAGGGCGAGGCCGCCTCGGTCGTGCAAGGTGTGCCGACCTCTGGCGTGATCCCATCCGGTGCCCGGGTGGAACGCGAGATTGACTTCGACCTCTCGACACTTACGCAAATGCGGCTGGCCCTGCGCGAGCCGGATTTCACCACCGCCAGCCGAATCGAAGTTGCGATCAACACCGAGTTCAACCGGGCAGTGGCGATCATGCGCGATTCCGGGACGATCGAACTGAACATCGCGGCAACGCAAGCGATTTCGACGGCGCACGCTCTGGGCCGGATCGAAAACATTCTGGTCGAGCCGGAAACCAAGGCCCGCGTCGTCGTCGATCAGCGTTCGGGTACCATCGTCATGGGGCAAGAGGTCCGCATCTCGCGCGTGGCGGTATCCCAAGGCAATCTGACCCTGACGGTTGAGGAATCTCCGATCGCGGTCCAGCCCAATCCGTTTGCGCGCGGCGAAACGGTTGTCGTCCCCCGCACATTCGCCGGGATCGAAGAAGAAGAAGGTACCGGACTGGCCGAAATCCCCGAGGCCACCACCCTGTCTGAGGTTGTGGCCGGTCTGAATGCGCTGGGAGTCTCGCCCCGCGACATGATCGACATTCTGAAAACGATCAAGGCTGCCGGGGCGCTTCACGCCGAGTTTATTGTCCGCTAACAACCTGGCTGCAAACGGATGGCCAGATCAAAACAGTCGCACCATCGTCACTTTGATTTCCAGCTGTCCAGCCACCGGCGCAACCCGGTGCGCCTTTCTTCAATCGCGTCACCCGCCGCATAAAGGCTGTCTTCAACATTCTCGAGCATCGGGTCGATGCGGCGCTGTCGGAACCTGCGCCAGCGCACCCAGATCGCCCAGACGATGGCAAAGAAAACCGTCAGGAAGATGATGTTGAACCAGGGGATCAACCGCACATCAGGGCTGTCCACCGGGCGCACCGACACCACGTTGGGAAAGATCGACATGAGCTGATTGCGCCAGCCATAATGGCGTATCACCACCCATTGCGGGTCCGCGTTAGTTGACACGAGATTGGTCAGTTCAGCCTGCAAATTCGAACTGTCGAGCTTGAAATAGGGCGGCCAGCCCCAGCCGGTATCCTCGTTACGATAGACGCGCGGCTTTCCATTGGGGCGGAAGGTTTCAACGAAACGCACATCGCGATTGGTCGTCTGCGCAGTTTCCTGTCCGGTGTCCTGCTGCGCCCAGAAAATCGAATTCTCACCGAAATCGACACGCCTCACTTCGGTTTTGACGATCCGCACCACATCCTGCTGCGGCAGGGTGTATTCCAGCACTGAGGCGACCAAGCCCCAGAAAAGTATTATGAACGCCCACTTGACATAGACCATCTATCCGGCCCTCACATAAAATTCGTAATATAGATCAGCAGGGCTATTGCCCCAAGCGGAACGACATAGACGCCCAGCAGCAGTTTCCTGCGAAAGGAGCTGTCGTATTTCTTCAACCCTCGCGCGACAAAGGCGTCGCGATCCCCGGTCAGCCCTTTCTTTTCCCAATGCGCAATCAGCTTGCGCCGCCGCACCAGGCGGGAATAGATCGACAGTCCGACGTAGATCACCGTCAAAATGATCAGGAGGGGAATTAGAAAACGAATTGCGACGATCATTCAGTTCCTCCCAACAACGCCCCAGGGTCCGACGCGCGCGATGATGTCATCGCTGACCCGGTCAGTGCCGCTCATGTCCGGTTCATGGCCGAACAGCGCGGCGCGGGCGCCTGCCTTGTCCACCTGATACTCGCGTTCCAGAAAGTCGGCAACATAGGCTTTCTTAGCCTCAGGCCAGGTGGAATAGGTGCTGTAGAACAATTCCTTATGGCAGATGAACATCTGACGCGGGTCCAGCGGGGCCAACTCGGCCAGCAACATGTTGACCAGATCACGGTTCGGCGTTTCCGCCGCGCGCAGGGTGTAGAAATAGGCCGGATGATCCGAGGTGATGCGCGGCCATGGCCCGCCGTCGCTGGCCCAGCGCAGCAATTGGGCAAGGCCGTGAAACGCCTCGGGCAGGCGATCCGCGTGGTTTCGGGCCAGACGGCGCATGTCGCTGCGGTCCAGCCCGGTCAGGTCAACGCCCGCGTCGGCGGCGGCGTGGACGGTCAGAAAATCCATCTTCTGCTGCAGAACGGCGGCCGAGTTCACGCCGCGCGCCTCGATGATCGTCTCGACCAGATTGTTGTCGTTCAGAAAGGATGCAATCCGGTGCCGTTGCGTGGGATCAAACACCTGATCGATCGGCATCTCATCGGGTCGGTCGCCCATGCAAATCACCGCCGGGTCATCAAGATCGGGGAACAGGTAGAGCCCGCCGAAATGCGCCGTCCAGAAATTGCGTTGCTCGAACGCGGTGTGGCGCAGGTGAACCGGGTTGCGGGTGACGTCGCCGGTTTCTTTGGCCGTTTCGATCATCTTGGCGATCAGCACATCGTCGAACCAGGCGTCCTCTTCGGTCTTGAATCGCTCGACCATGCCCGCCAGTTGCTCGGCCTTGCGCAGGGTGCCGCCAACCGTGTCGGCCTCGATCTCGATCTTGCGCAGGTTCAGCAGATCGCGCGGTGTGGTGAGTTTGATGACCGAGTTCACCAACTCTCCGGCCACGGCATCGGTGGCGGTCAGGGCGAACAGCTGCGCCTCGTTCATCTCGATGAACTCGCGCAGGATATCGCGCGAGGTCGAGAATTTGACGTTCAGCAGGGGCGCGCGTTTCTGTTCGGTCGTCAGCAGGATGAACTGCCGGTTGACCCCGTTGGGGTTGAGGTAGAGATCGTCCTCCAACTCGATCCCCACCTCGGGCGAATAGCCCGAAATATCGACATGGAAATCGGTCAGCGCCGTGGTCTTGCCCGCCAGATGCTGCAGCGCACGGTTATACCGCTCGACCAGAGCCGGGCTGGAGATGTGGACGAGGTTGCCGAACATCAGGCCTTTTTCGATGAGACGGATCATTTACGCTCACCTCTTGTGAACAACGAATTTCTTAAGAAAAAAGGCACCTGCGCAATGTTACTCTGCATTACAAACAGCCTTACGATTTCTTTTTATCGTCGTCGCAATCAAATAAGTTACAGAAACGAAAAGCGTAGTTGGCGTGATCCACCACATTAATTCAATGGTACCCCTTACCATCCAAGTGAGAAACGAATGAGGGTAATGAGGGCCCGGTTCTCTCAGGCCAATAAGAACAATTGTCAAACAGATCACACTTGAGGCCGATAGCGCGGCAAAAAGTACAACAATAGCTTTAAACGCCAAATGGGTTTTTTGCATTTTTACAGCTACTGCGCGAACGAGAGGCAACGCGATAGCTAGCGACAAACACGATCCAATTAATACGAATACCAAAACTGCAATAATCACCCCTTCTCCTCCAGATACCGCCGCTTGGCCTCTTCCATCCGGCCCATCTCACGGACGGCGTTTTCGATGGCGACCTCGTCGCTCTTGTCGGCATAGCGGAATTCGCTGTCGGCGTAGCGGTTGATTTCCTGAATCACCATCTCAACCGTAATTGGCTGGCGCAGGTCCTCGATCATCGCTTTCTTGGTGTCGTAGTCGCGGAACAGGAACAGGTCGGGATTCTCCATCCATTCGTCGGGCAGTTCGAAATCCATCGCGCGGACCTTGACCGCGTCGGTGATGTTCTTGATCGCGCGGCCGGTGAACCGCTCATCCGCCTGCTGGATCGCCTTGAGGTAGGTGCCCAGCTTGGCGATCGTGTCCATCTGGCCGATATCGCCGGACACCCGGTCATAGACCTGCAGCAAAGCGTCCTCATGCGGGCGGGCGTGGCTTTCGAAACTGGCGGCGACGGCCTTTTTGATCTCTTGCGCGGCATAGGCTTCGTGTTCGCCCAGCGGGATGTCGTGGTTGCGGCCCATCAGCAGGTGCAGGATGTCGATGTAATCCTCGCGGGTCTGTGGCCCGTCCACCAGGAACCGCGCGCCCGCCCGCTGGCGCAGGGCGTCGTCCACATTCTCGGGGTAGTTCGAGAACATGCCAAAGGTGCAGTTGCCGCGCACGACGGTGTTGGCGCCCGCAAAGCTCTCCATCAGCACGGCGGTGATTTCCAGTTGGCCCGCGCTGGACTGCCGGTCGCCACGCTTGCCCGCCAGTTGGTCGATATCGTCGATGGTGCCAAAGCCGATGACCGAGGGGTCGATGATCGTGTTGATGAAGGCCTTGGCGTTCTGACCGGATTTGCCCTGATAGCTGTCGATATTGTCGGTGCTCAGGTTCTGATAGCGGAACGGATAGCCCGCGTTCTGGCAATAGTCGTTGATCAGCCCGGCCATCATCTGGATCAGAGTGGTCTTGCCGGTGCCCGGTTTGCCGTCACCCATGAAGGTAAAGATGAACCCGCCAAGTTCGGCAAACGGATTCAGGCGGCGGTCGAAGTCATAGGCCATCACCATCTTGGCCAGCTTCATCGCCTGATACTTGGCGATATGGTTGCCGACCACCTCGTTCGGTTTCTTGAACGTCATGGTGAGGGTAGTGGATTTGGCCTTCGAGGCGGGCTCAAACCCTCGGATCGTCAAATCGTCGGCTTCGATATGCCAGGCGGCGTTGTGGAACGGGGCCAGATGGCCTGCGGACTGCGCGCGCAGGGCGGCCTTGTCCAGCAGTTGCTCGGCGTAAGCGCTGGTGGCAGCGATCAGATGGGCGTCGTCGGGGGCATGTTTGGCAAGCGTCTGGTCCAGCTCCCATAGCGCGCCGTGCAGGGCAAGTTGGCCATTGTCGGTCAGGACCTCTTCGATCTCACCGATATCGGCGGTGGTCTCACCCAGATGCGAGGACATCAGATAGGCCAGCGCATTGCCAAAGGTATGGGATGTGATCAGCGCCTCTGCCGTCAGCAGTTCCGAGAACTCGGTCTTGCGCGCGGCGGGCAGGTCACCGGCGAGGTTTGCGCGTTTCAGATCAGCCAGCGGGGTTTGCTCGGCATAGGCCTCAGCGACGGCCAGAGCGATGGCAATTGCGCGACGGATGGACTGTTGCGTGGTGGCCTGAGGCGGCGAGACCAACGCATCGCCATCATCCGAGGCTTCGATCCGTTCGACCAGATGCACCCCATCCGCGCGCACAGTGCGACGGGTCACAAGCCCGGGTGTGGTGGACCGGAACCGACGCCCTGTAGACACGCCCGGAGACCGTTCAATGGTGACCTCGACGGGTTTGGCAATCCGTGGCGCGTGCTCGAACCCGTTCAGCAAGGCGGTCGCAGCCGGATAGTGTTTGCGAATGTCTTCTTCGCGCAATTCCATCTGATCTGACGTCAAACTCATTTCAAAATCGCCTTTGCTGTCTTCAATATCTCAACACCTGCCCGGTCTTGCTGACGACGAACTTGCGCACATCGGCAAAACCCGGCGGGTTACGTTCGGCCAGAACCTGAAACGGGCGCTGCGGCAGGATGATCGACCGCTGGGTGCGTGTGGCCCCGGTCTCGGCCCCTTGCCCGCCAAACGGGTCCAAAGCGAAAACCTCGCGCTCGACGGTAGAAAACCAGCCGGCGCGTTCTTCGATGACCTCTTCGCTTTCCAGTTCTTCCGTGGTCCAGGCCAAAGCCCAGTCCTGCCCCTGCGGAGACTGTGCGTCCTCCAACACCTGCCGCAAAGGGCCGGATTGCTCGGTATAGGCCGAGGAGTACATCGGCCCCACATGGATGCGGCGCAGGTGTTTGGGGTGCAGGTCGCCGAAATCCTGATCGAAGCCTTTGGCGATGGTCACCAGCTTCAATCCCCCCAGAGCTTGCGCCATCAGATGCGCCTGCACCTCGGGCCAGCGGCGTTGGTCCTTGGGCAAGGCGGTCTTACCGCTGTCCTCAAGCTGCATCAGGTAGATCACCGGCAGGTTGATCTGGCTGTCATAGACCGCCCAGTGGATCAGGAATTTCCGCCTCTCGCCTTCGTTCCCGATCCAGTGGCATTCGGGATCATTGCGGGCCCAGAACAGCTGACCTTTTAGCAGTTCTTCGTAATAGAGCCTTTGGGAGAGAGCGAATTGCAGCTTGGTGGGGATTTCCTGATCGCCGATGATGGTGCGAACCATGTCGGTTTTCAGCTCGTCCTCGGATGGCATATTCGCCAGATGCACCTGCGCCTGCTGCGCGTCATTGGCCATGGTTAACAACTCGGCCGCGACCGGAAAGCCGCTGTCGCGCTTGTCCATGGCGAGGCTGCCAAAGAACCGGCCGGTATCGCGCCCGACCAGCAGGTACTTCATGCTCAGCGCGCGGAAGGTGTAGAGCAGTCCCGAGAGGTAGCGCGATACGATCCGCACCTCTTGCTTGCTGATCGCGCCCTCAGCCTCCATCGTCGCGGCCACGCGCAGAAGGTGAACGGTGATCACCTCGAATTTGCGGAAATAGCGGCGCGAGGCGAACGTGTCGGTCAGGCCAACGTGGTCTAGGGTGGGATCAGTCATCAATCACTGCTACCGCTATCACTTGAGCCCGATTTTGGCGTTGGATCAACTCCACGATTACCAGAAAATGGATGACCACTGAGCCCTTGCGCTGTCAAAAAACGATCCAAACCCTTTCTCGCCCAAACCAGCCCTAAAAAGCCAACCACGGCCAAAAAGTACCAACTATTAATCGCCATCGTCACCGCAAAGACGAAAAAGGCTAGTCGCAATTCCTCCCAGACAAGATCACCATTTCGCTCAGCCCAAGTCGCATTTTGGTCTTTGTAAGGAGGCATTGGCATTTTCGCACAAATTCTCCGCTCACCCGCCATACAAATTCTTATCATGCTTCTCGACAATCGAGGCAAACCGACGGGCAAAGCGTTCGTCCGCCTTGGCCTTTTTCTCCAACACGTCGCGGGCAAAGACCATGTGGTCCTCATGCGCCTCAAGCATGTCGGCCATTTTCTGGTTGGTCGCGGTGCCGATGGCGGCCATTGCGGTTTGCGCCTCCTGGTCGGTCTGCACGCCGATCTCGTTGATGCGGTGGGCCACGTCCTGCTGCTGCGCGGTTTTCAGCGATTTGGTCAGGGCGTCATACAGCACCACGCGCTGCTGCGTGTCTGTCTGCAGCTTGTTGATCAGCACCATCTGCGTCGCCGCCTGGTTCTGCAGGGAATCGACCCAGGTTTTGCCCTTTTCGATATAGCGCTCCAGCGTTTGGCTTTTGGCCAGCTTGACTTGCTCTTCCTGAACCTTGGCGTTGTATTGCTTGTTCAGCTCGGCCAGTTCGGTCTCCAACTGGGTGCGCGCGGCGGCGTCCTGTTCGACGCTGATCTTGTTTTCCAGAGTAATGATCGTTGGGTCCATACCCTGAATCTCGGCGCGCAGCGCCTCAAGCTCGGCCACGGTCGCCTCACGGTCGTCCAGCGTGCCTGTCAGGTTCTCTTCGACCTTTACGCGCTGTTCCTCCAGCACGGATAGCTGGCCTTCCAGCAACTTCACGATCACGTCGGACTTGGCGATCAGGTCCTGCAGCTTGTCGTCGATATTGGCGGTGCGCATCCGCTCCTGCCGCATCGACTCGGATTTGCCTTTGGAGAAGATGCCGACAAAGGTCTCCCACCCGGATTTCGAGCGCATCTCGTCGAAATCCTTGGAAAACGCGCTGGTGACATCGTCCAGACCCATGATCAGCTCAGCAATATTGGCGTTCATCACCTCGGTATGGGCGTGCACGTCCTCAAGCGTGGCGTTCTCGATATCGATATCCGCTTCAGCGGTTCCAATCTTGGCCCGAGCGGCCTCGATCCGCGAAGTCAGCCCTTCGATCTGCGACTGGCTTTCCCGGACTTTGGTCTGAGTCTCTTCGATCAAGGCGTCAAATTGGTGGTTCGACATCTGCACTATCCCCTTTTTTTGTTCATTTACCCAATAAGATAGGGAATGTTACGTTCATTTACATCCCCTCGGGTCCAAAAATCATCCAGACTTTGGCAAACTCATCACAAAAAAGATAGCGCCATGATGCCGCCGGTTGCGATGTGTTGGGCATCTGCAATTCCGGCCTTTTGATCAAATCTGGATTGATCCGCGAGGCACAGTGGACATAGACAATCCAGACCCCACCTGCTTGGGTGCGCGTGAACCATATTCCTGCCGGAGGCCGACCTATGCTGGACGCAACAACCGACCTGAAATCGATCCTGAAAAATCCCGATCTGCTGGTGACCAAAGCCTATATCGGCGGCCAGTGGGTGGATGGCAACAATGGCACCTTTGCCGTGACCAACCCGGCCCGCGGCGATGTGGTGGCCGAGGTCGCCGATCTGAGCCGCGCGCAGGTCGCTGGCGCGATTGCGCAGGCCGAAGCGGCGCAAAAGGAATGGGCCAAGCTGACCGGCAAAGAACGCGCCGCGATCCTTCGGCGCTGGTACGATCTGATGATGGAAAACGCCGAGGATCTGGGCAAGATCCTGACTGCAGAACAGGGCAAACCGCTGGCCGAAGCGATCGGCGAGATTGGCTATGGTGCGTCCTTCATCGAGTTTTTCGGAGAAGAGGCCAAGCGGGTCTACGGTGAAACCATTCCCGGCCACCAGCGCGACAAGCGGATCACGGTGCTGAAACAGCCCATCGGCGTGGCGGCCTCGATCACGCCGTGGAACTTCCCTAACGCGATGATCACCCGCAAGGCCGCCCCTGCACTGGCTGCCGGCTGCGCGTTTGTGGCCCGTCCGGCGGCAGAGACCCCACTGTCTGCGCTGGTGCTGGCTTTGCTGGCCGAACAGGCTGGCGTGCCCGCAGGCGTGTTCAACGTGGTGCCATCCTCGCAGGCCAGCGAGATCGGCAAGGAATTTTGCGAGAACCCCGGCGTGCGGAAACTGACCTTTACCGGCTCGACCGAGGTGGGGCGTATCCTGCTGCGTCAGGCCGCCGATCAGGTCATGAAATGCTCGATGGAGTTGGGCGGCAATGCGCCCTTCATCGTGTTCGACGATGCCGATCTGGATGCGGCCGTCGAAGGCGCGATGCTGTGCAAGTTTCGCAACAACGGCCAAACCTGTGTCTGCGCCAATCGCATCTATGTGCAGGCCGGTGTCTATGATGCCTTCGCCGCCAAGCTGAAGGCAGCGACCGAGGCGCTGCAGGTTGGCGATGGCCTGACGCAGGGCACCACCACCGGTCCGCTGATCAGTGATGAGGCCGTGGCCAAGGTGCAGGAACATATCGCCGATGCCACCGAAAAAGGTGGCGTCGTCCTGACCGGTGGCCTACCGCATGATCTGGGTGGCACATTCTTCCAGCCCACCATCGTCTCCGGCGTCACGCAAGAGATGAAGGTTGCGCAGGAGGAAACTTTTGGCCCACTTGCCCCGCTGTTCAAGTTCGAGGACGAGGATGACGTCATTGCCATGGCCAATGACACGATCTTTGGTCTGGCCTCGTATTTCTATGCCAAGGACCTGAGCCGCGTCTACAAGGTGGCCGAGGCGCTGGAATATGGGATCGTCGGCGTGAACACCGGCATCATCTCGACCGAGCTTGGGCCGTTCGGCGGCGTAAAGCAATCCGGCCTGGGTCGCGAAGGCAGCCATCACGGCATGGAAGATTATCTTGAGATGAAATACATCTGCATGTCGGTCTGATCCGATCCGGCCACCGCGTTTGGGCGGTGGCCATTCTTAATGCGTTTGTCATCAAACTGAGTCGCAAACGTCACAAAAGCGCAATGAACGGCGGTCATCCCTCTCGCATCCAAGTAAGAAGGGGATACCTACCGATGTCATTGCGCCTTGTCTGCCTGACATCTGCCCTTGCCCTGACCGCCGGTCAGGCCATGGCAGAGATGAACTTCAACCGAATTGCGTCCTTCCCGGTCGTCAAGAACATGGCCGAAGGGGCCGACACCAACCGTGAGACCTCACCCGAGATCATCGCGGCGACTGCGGATGGCATGACGCTGGTCTATACCGACAGCCCGCTGGGCGTGATCGGCATGGTTGACATCACCAATCCTGCGAACCCGGCACCTTTGGGTGCGATGGACGTGGGTGGTGAGCCGACATCCGTGGGGACCCTTGGCGCGACGGCCTTTGTGGGTGTCAATACATCCGAAAGCTACACCGCACCGTCGGGCAAGCTGATCTCTGTCGATATCGCGGGCAAGGCGGAAACCGGGACCTGTGACTTGGGTGGCCAACCGGACAGCGTCGCCATCGCTCCGGATGGCAGCTTTATCGCCGTCGCAATCGAGAATGAACGTGACGAAGACCTGAACGACGGCATCATCCCGCAACTGCCCGCCGGGTCGTTGGCTCTGGTGCCGCTGAAAGCCGGCGCACTGGATTGCGCAGGTATGAAAATGGCCTCGCTTACCGGTCTGGCAGACGTTGCCCCAACCGACCCCGAACCCGAGTTCGTGGACATCAATAGTCTGGGCGAAACTGTCATCACTCTGCAGGAAAACAACCACATCGCGATCGTCGACAAAGACGGCAACGTGATCAGCCATTTCTCGGCAGGTAGCGTTGACTTGGATGGCATCGACGCCACCGACGAACGCGGTGCGCTGATCTTTACCGAAAGCCAGCCGGGCCGCCTGCGCGAGCCGGATGCGGTGAAATGGATCGACGACAACCACTTCGCCACCGCCAACGAAGGCGACTACCAGGGCGGTTCGCGTGGCTGGACGATCTTTCACAAGGACGGCGCCGTTGTTTACGAAAACGGCACCGAGTTCGAAAAGGCCATCATCCAGATCGGTCACTACCCCGACAAACGCTCGGACAGTAAAGGCGTTGAGCCCGAAAGCGTGACCGCAGCAACCTTTGGCGGCACACCGATGATCTTTGTGGGTGCCGAGCGCGCCTCGGTCGTGGGTGTCTATGACGCTACTGATCCGGCGAACCCGGTTCTGAAGCAACTGCTGCCCTCGGGTGTTGGCCCGGAAGGCTATGTTGCAATCCCGGACCGCAACCTGCTGGTCTCGGCCAACGAAAAAGACCTGATCGAAGATGGCGGCCCGCGTGCGCATGTGTCGATCTTCGAATACCAGGACGCCCCCGCAGCCTACCCGCATTTGACCTCGGAAGGCGCGGATGAGCTGATCGGATGGGGGGCTCTGTCCGGTCTGGTCGCGGATGAAGACGGCATGATTTACGCGGTCAACGACAGCTTCTATGGCTTCCAGCCTTCGATCTTCAAGATCGACCCAAGCCAGCAACCTGCCCGCATCGTGGACGTGATCCGCATCCACCGTCAGGACGGGAACCCGGCGCAGAAGCTGGACCTTGAGGGCATCACGCTGGACGGTAAGGGTGGTTTCTACGTCGCCTCCGAAGGCCGCACCGACCGTGTCATCCCGCATGCGATCTACCATGTGTCCGCAAATGGCCTGATCAAGGACCGCAAGGATGAGATCGGCCTGCCTCCGGAGCTGTTGGCGGCCGAAAAGCGCTTTGGCTACGAGGGTATCACCAAGGTTGGCGACACTCTGTGGATGGCCGTTCAGCGCGAATGGAAGGACGATCCGGAAAACCTCGTGAAACTGGTGGCCTATAACCTTGAGACCAAGGAATGGGGCGCCGTGCACTATCCCAAGGCAGACCCGGAAAAAGGCTGGGTTGGCCTGTCGGAAATCGTCGCCTTTGGTGACCACGTCTATGTCATCGAACGCGACAACCAGCACGACCACCGCGCGGTGACCAAGAAAATCTACCGCATCCCTCTGTCCGAGATGACCCCCGCCCCGCTGGGTGGCACCCTACCCGTGGTCAGCAAGCAAGAGGTCCGCGACCTGCTGCCTGACCTCACTTCGACCGGCGGTTACGTTCTGGACAAGATCGAAGGCCTGGCCATCCTGCCTTCGGGCGAGGCGTTTGTTATGACGGACAACGACGGCGTCGACGATGCCTCGGGCGAGACGATGTTCTGGTCGATCGGATCGGTGACGGTTGGGAATTGAGCCTCATAAAAAGTTTCCCCGCACGGCAAAGTACGGGGCCGCCATTATGAGCGATCCAGTTTCATCAACCTTACCTCCGAAAAGTTCACAAACATAGAGTCTTGACTCACGCCTAAGGCGCGGAGTTTCCTAACTGCACTTTGTTGTTAAGGGGGAAATTATGAAGTTTATCAGTATTCTTGCGCCTGTTGCCGTACTTGGTTTCAGCGCATGTACAGAAACCAGTGTCGAGGATCCGCTGGTTGCAGCCCTTTCCGGGAAAACGATATCGAACAGCGGTACGGTCATTGACGTATTGGAAGACGGTACGTTTACCGGCACGACCAAAAACGGAAGTACGTTTAGCGGGGTTTGGGAAATCATCGGCGGTCAATGGTGTCGTACGCTTAACCCGCCATCGCCTCTTGCTGACCAGGGTCAGGTTTGTCAAGAAACGGTTCTGGGTGAAGAAAGCGTTACCATTGCGGGGGCCAATGGTCCGCTTGTTTGGGTAATTGAATAATCTCTTCCAGGCATTCTTTTTGGTTGGTCTGTGCCACGAACTGGCACTTTCTGCCCACCAAACACGGTCTTTTTATCTAATCGCATACTAATTGATTACCAGCCTTCGATCAGATTCCAAGACTTTGCAAAACAACGCCCCGCGCCTGGAGGTGCGCGGGGCGTGCAGTCTGCGACAGTCCAGAGAGGCTGACTGTCGCCTGTTGGTCAACGGCCTTAGTTTACGGCTTTGGCGTCAACCACGTCCTTTTCGATGGCCTTGGCCGAAGAAATCTCGATCCGGCGCGGTTTCAGAGCCTCGGGCACTTCGCGCTTCAGGTCGATGTTCAGCATGCCATTTTCGTGGCTCGCACCAGTGACACGCACGTGGTCGGCCAGCGCAAAGCGGCGCTCGAACGCGCGGGTGGCGATGCCACGGTGCAGGTAGCTGCGCTCTTTGTCCTCGGCGGCTTTCTTGCCGGCGACGATCAGCGCGTTTTCTTTCACTTCGACCGACAGGTCCTCTTCCGAAAAACCGGCGACAGCGACCGAGATGCGATAGGCGTCGGCATCGGTTTTTTCGATGTTGTAAGGCGGATAGCTGGGCTGAGCCACGTCATTAGTCAGGACGCGGTCCATCATGTCGGCGATCTGGTCGAAACCAATGGTGGCGCGGTGCAGCGGTGCAAAATCAAACGTACGCATGTGTCATATCCTCATGTCTGAGCGATCTGTGTTTTGCCCTCCGTTCGGACGGGCGGTTCAGTATGCCGGGCCCCGTTTGTGGCAACCCGGTACAGTTCACATGGGGAGCATTTTGACCGAGTTCAAGACCCGCCGGAGGAGATGAATTTCGCGCCCGAACTGGACTTGCCCGATCCCACCTGCAACCGACGGATCGTGGCTTTGGGTTTTGGCGCATCCCGGCGCATGTCGGCCTTGAGTTCCGAAACGATTCCAGCCAGTTCCATCCCGAAACCTACCTTCTGGCGCCCGTCGGTTCCAACCGCGGAAACGACCGAGAGAATCTGCCAGCGCGGACCTTTTCGCGCCAGCAGCGCCGAGCCGGATGACCCGAAGGTAATGTCACAGTTGAACGTGATCAGCCCCTGCTGCCGCTGAAGAATTTGGCAGGACCGTTCCCGCGTGATCGCCTCGGACCGGCCGCGCCCGTATGAGGCAATACTGACTTCTTTTCCCGCCACGCCGCCGTTGTAGAGCACAAAGGGATCGGCCACGGAATAGGGAATGGGCTCTTCCAAGCGCATCAGGGCAACATCTGCCCGCACGGCCGCAGCGGAAAGCTCGGGGTGGTTGAGGTAATCCGGATGCGCCACGATCTGAACAACCTTGCGGTCGGCCAGCGATTTGCCATAGCTCAGCCCTGCCCGAAAGGTCACCTCCCCCGGGGCATAGGTCTTGCCCGTATCCTCGTCGATCGCGCAATGGGCGGCGGTCAGGACCAGATCCTGCGCGATCAGGGTGCCCGTACAGAAACCGTGCTTGCCGATGTCCAGGCGACCGATGGCTTCCCAGCCAAACAGGTCCTCGCGGTCGGTCAGTTCGCGCTTGCTGCTTTGTGCAAGAGACGTGGTCGACAGGACCGACAGGCACAAAAGGGCGCTCAGCAAGTATCGTGTCATGGCTTGATGAATCTCGCGCCTATGTTCCTGTTACGCGCGCCTTTGGGTGTGGCGGCAAGAAATCCGCGACCGGCCGACAATTCGGCCTGCAACAGCGGCAATGATCCCTCGACTGCGGTGCCGACCGAGACCCGCTGACCGTTTAACTCTGCCTTGGCGGCCACCACCGACACGATGCGCGGGCGGTCGCCTTCGAAGGAAAAGACCGGCGCGCCGGATGAGCCGAACTCGACATCGCAGGACATCACCAGCACATCGGACCGGCGGGTCATGACCGAACAGACCTCTTGCAGGGACGGGGCCTCGGCCCGGTCCCTCGCATAAGACACTACCCCTACCTCGGCGCCCCGGCGCGGCCGGTCGCCAGTTTCAAATGGAATCACGGTGGTATTGCGTATGGGTTGCCATAGCTCGATCAGGGCGATGTCACTACCCAGCCGCGCCGTCGGAGTTTCTCTGCTGTAGCGGTAGTCCGGATGAATCACCGCCTGCCGGGCCGCACGGTAAGCCGAGGCCCGGCCCAGGCGCCACGCGGCCAGAAACTCGACCTCGGACAGATCGACCCGCCGACCCGTCGCTTTGTCAAACAGGCAATGGGCGGCGGTCAGAACCAAAGTCGGTGAGATCAGCGTTCCGGTGCAGAAGCCCGCACCGTTGATATCCAGACGGCCCACAGCCATCCACGCCCGCCCGGCATCGGTGGTGTCCAGGCTTTTCAGCCCGCTGTCCTGCGCCATGGCGGCCATCGGTGTCAATGCCAGCGCGATTGCCCTGATCCAGTTTCGCAAGCGGGTCTCCGGCGTTGCTGTTGGCTTACCTTCCTACGGCCCGGGTGGGGCGAAAATAGGGCGGTAGCGCCGGGCGCGGTTTCCTGTGGAACCTGATGCACCGCTGCATCATCCGCGCTTACCTGAGGATCGGAACCTCTGGCACGGTGCCCGCTTGCAGGGCTTGCGGCTTGGGGCCTCCGGTCGCCCAGTCCAACAGCTCAACCGTGTGCAGAACCGGAACATCCGTGCCCGATCCGATCTGCATCATGCAGCCGATATTCCCCGCAGCGATCACATCGGGGTTTTTCGCCTCGAGCGTTCTGACCTTGCGCTGCTTCAACTGGCCCGAGATTTCAGGCTGCATCAGGTTGTACGTTCCCGCGCTGCCGCAGCACAGATGGCTGTCAGCAGGCTCTAATACTGAAAAACCCGCCCTTTTCAGCAAATCCTTGGGATGGGTTTTGATCTTTTGCCCATGCTGCAGGGAACAGGCCGCGTGATAGGCGACAACCATGTCCTTGTGCGCGCCTTCGGGCATATCCAGCTGCATCAGCAGCTCGCTGATGTCCATCGCAATTCCCGACACCCGGGCCGCATCCTCGGCCAGAGGATCATTGCGGAACATATACCCATAATCCTTGACGGTGGTGCCGCAGCCCGAGGTATTGATGACGATCGCGTCCAGACCCGCGCCGTCCATCTCGACAGTCCAGGTTCTAATATTGGCTTTTGCCGCTTTGTGGCTGTCCTGCACCTTCCCCATGTGATGGGTCAGCGCACCACAGCAACCTGCGCCCTCGGCCACCACGACTTCGCATCCCAGCCGCGTGAGCACGCGGATCGTTGCATCGTTGATGTCGGTGTTCAACGCCTTCTGCGCACATCCCGTCATCAGAGCCACGCGCTTGCTGCGAGGCCCCTTGGGCGCGAAGCTCTGCGGGTCGTCATTGCGACTGACCGGCGGGATACGTTTAGGCGCCATGTCCAGCATTGCCCGCAGCCGGGCATCCGGCATCAGAAAGCGGAACGGGCGGCCAAGTTTGGCCCCGATCAACGCCCAGCGGAATCGCATCGGATAGGGCAGGATCTGCGCCAGCACCCAACGCAACGCGCGATCCGTGAAAGGGCGCTTGTAGTTTGCCTCAATGTATTCCCGGGCGTGATCGACCAGGTGCATGTAATTCACACCCGAGGGGCAGGTCGTCATGCAGGCCAGACAGGACAGGCAACGGTCGATATGCTTGACGGTTTTTTCATCCGGCACACGCTCGTTTTCCAGCATGTCCTTGATCAGGTAGATACGCCCGCGCGGACTGTCCAACTCATCGCCCAGCACCTGATAGGTGGGGCAGGTGGCGGTGCAGAACCCGCAATGCACGCAACTGCGCAGGATTTCGTTCGAACGCTGGATTGCAGGGTCCTGCAGCTGCTTTTCCGTGAATGTCGTCTGCATCCGCCTACCCCATCAGACCCGGATTAAATATACTGCGCGGATCAAAACGCTGTCGCAATCCCTGTGTTAGAGCCTGAATTCCAGCAGACTCGGGTTGAAACCGCCCCAAGGCATTGGCTGTCTCGGTATCCGCTCGTACCAGCGTTGCATAACCGCTGAACACACCCAACCGGGCGCGCAGATCAGTGCTATGGGGGACCCGCGCCCAAATCAGACCTCCGCCCCAGTCGAACAATGTCTGGTCCGCCTCAAGTCGGGTTGCGATTTCAGGCGCATCGGTTGGCTTGACCGAAATCCGCCAGACATCACCCTTTTGCCCATGAAACGGCGTGACATCACGCAGACCCTGCCAAAGCTCGGCGGCGTCCGGTATCTCGGTGATCTCACCAAACTCCGACAGCTTGGATTTTAACTGTTCTGTCCGGTAAGTCACCGAGTCCGTGAACCCCTCAACCCGCAACAGTGCCCTTCCGTCCTGTGGATCATACGCAGCACCGCTGACCTCGAACGGGGATTTCAGCGCGGCAGACAGGACAAGAATCGCACCCCTGGCATCGGCAACGTGAACGGCAAGGGTCGCAACGGCCTCGGGCTTGGGCAGAACCTTCAGCGATACTTCTGTCAGAACCCCAAGCGTGCCCCACGACCCGGCCATCAGCTTGACCAGATCGTAGCCGGTCACGTTTTTCATCACCCGACCGCCATTCTTGATCACCTGCCCCATGCCATCGACATAGCGAATGCCCAACAGGAAATCGCGGCACGCCCCGGCCTGAATACGGCGCGGGCCCGAGATATTGGCCGCCACAACGCCGCCAATGGTCGGTGTCCCGCTGGCGTCTAGCAAACTCCGATGGTCCATCGGTTCAAAGGCCAGTTGCTGCCCTTCAGCTTCTAATGCGGTCTCAATCTCGGCCACGGGCGTACCCGCTTGCGCCACCAAGGTCAGTGCACCGGGCTCGTAAAGGGTAATTCCGCTCAATCCCGAGGTCCCTAACATGGCCTCCGGCCCGTCCACCCCACGCGTGCCGCCGCCGGCAATCCGCACCGGTTCCGTCAGCCCGGCCACCATCTCGGCCAGTTCGGCCTCTGTCTCAGGTTTCATCGCAAGTCTTCTTTGTTAGAGCCTGTTTTTCCGCGGCAACCCGCACATCCCGACGGGATTCGGACGCGTTCAAGGGAAATACTTTGGCCGGGTTCAGCAGCCATTTGGGATCGAACACGTCCTTGACCGCCATCTGTGCCTCAAGGTCCTCGGACGCGTATTGGTGGGTCATCAGGTCCCGCTTTTCGATACCCACGCCGTGTTCACCGGTCAGACAGCCGCCCACATCGACACAGAGTTTCAGGATATCGGCGCCGAACGCCTCACACTTTTCCAGATCACCAGGTTTGTTTGCATCGAACAGGATCAATGGATGCATGTTGCCGTCCCCCGCGTGGAACACGTTGCCCACGGGCAGGCCGTATTCCTCGCTCAGTTCTCCGATCCGGCGCAGGACTTCGGGCAGCGAAGACACGGGGATCGTGCCGTCCAGACACATATAGTCGTTCATCTGACCCATCGCACCAAAGGCCGATTTCCGCCCCAGCCAGATTTTGGCGCTTTCCTCGGCCGACTGGCTTTCGCGCAGTTCCACCGGGTTGTGGCGCTTGGCAATCTCGATGATTTTCGACAGTTGATGGTCGATCTCGGCCTCGGAGCCTTCGACCTCGACAATCAACAGCGCGTGGCAATCCGGATATCCCGCATGGGCGAAGTTCTCGCAGGCCCTGATGCAGAGCGTGTCCATGAACTCGATCGCCACCGGCAGGACACCCGACTTGATGATGTCGGACACGCATTGGCCCGCAACCTCATTGTCATCGAACCCCATCAGAACGGGCCGCGCCCCTTCGGGCTTGCGCAGGATGCGCACCGTTGCTTCGGTCACCACGCCCAACTGCCCTTCGGACCCGCAGATGACGCCTAGCAGATCCAGACCACCCGCATCCAGATGCGCGCCGCCGATCTCGACCACGCTGCCATCCATCATGACCATTTTGACGCCCAGCAGGTTATTTGTGGTCACCCCGTATTTCAGGCAATGCGCCCCGCCGGAATTCATCGCGATGTTCCCCGCAATCGCGCATGCCAGCTGCGAGGACGGGTCGGGTGCGTAGAAAAAGTCCTCCTCCTCGACCGCGCCGGTCACGCTCAGGTTGGTACGACCGGTCTGAACCCGAATAATGCGGTTGTCATAATCGGTCTCCAGCACCTCATTCATCCGGGCAATGCCCAGAATGACGCAATCGGCCGTTGGCAGCGCTCCACCGGCCAGCGACGTGCCCGAGCCGCGCGGCACCACTGGTACGCCCTCTTCATGGCAGATACGCAGTACGTCCGAGACCTGTTGCGTGGTCGACGGCAGGACAGCCAGCATCGGGGGGCAGCGATAAGCTGTAAGTGCGTCACATTCGTAGGCCCGAGTCTCAGCCGGGTCATGGATCACGGCGTCCGCGGGCAATGCCTGCAACAGGCGCGACAGAACAGCCTGCTTGTGCGCCAGGACTTCGGGGTTTGGCAGGGGCATTTCCATCGCTGATCCTCCGTTTGGTAAAATAATATTACCAATTTATCCATCTGGCAAGTTCCTATCTCTGACCCTACTGTCACCGACATGACATGGATCGACCGCGCCCTTTTGTTCTCATCACTGGATTATGCTGCCGTGCTGCTGTTGCTGGGCGCGTGGCAGTGGATCGGCTGGCGGATCGAGCATACCGCACCAGACAAACAATCGGTCACGATGATTATGGATGACTTCCGGCGCGTCTGGATGCACGAGATGGTCACGCGGCAGCCCCGAATGTTTGATGCACAGATCGTGGCGGCAATGCGGCAGGGCAGCACTTTCTTTGCGTCTACCACCATGATTGCCATCGGCGGCGGGCTGGCCCTGCTGGGAAACACCGAGCGGTTGGCCGGCGTGGCCAGCGATCTGGCCATCGGCAGCGCCCCGGCGCTGGTGTGGGAGATCAAGATTCTGGTGGTGATTTTGTTTCTGGCCAACGCTTTCCTGAAATATGTCTGGGCGCATCGGCTGTTTGGCTATTGCGCGGTGCTTATGGCCGCCGTCCCGAACGATCCGGAAGACTCGCACGCCTATCCACGCGCGGCGCAAGCGGCGGAAATCTGCGTCACCGCTGCGCGCAGCTTCAATCGCGGCCTGCGCGCCACCTATTTTGCGCTGGCCTCGCTGGCGTGGATATTAGGCCCGATTACCCTGATCCTCGGGACCGTCATCACTCTGGGCGTTCTGTATCGACGCGAATTCGCATCCCATTCCCGGTCAGTTTTGCTGACCCTACCACCTAACACGGAGTCGTGATGACGCAGCTGCACGTCACCCCGTATGGTCGCCTTATGCGATACCTGATTCTCAGCGCCGTTCTGGCCGTACCCGCTTTCGCCGACCCTGCAGTGATCGAGAATGTTTCGGCCAGTCAGAGTGGCGATACCTGGCGATTCGACGTGACAATCCTGCACCCGGACACCGGTTGGGACCATTACGCCGACGGATGGCGGGTGCTCGACATGGATGGCAAAGAGCTGGGGATGCGCGTCCTGCACCATCCGCATGAGAATGAGCAGCCTTTTACCCGCTCTTTGAGTGGTGTGGTGATCCCCGAAGGGGTTAAGCAAGTGCAGGTTCAGGCGCGCTGCAATGTCGATGGCTGGAACGACGGCACCACGGTTGTTGATTTGAATTGAGGATCAGAAAACGCCAAGGCTCAGCCCTGCGGCCAACGCAGCGCCTATTTCGCGACATTGATCAAGCTGATCATCGGGGATGGTCTTTTCGGCCAGAATCGCCTCGGGCGATTGGGCGTGGGTGCAGATGATCAGCGGTGGCTGCACTTCTTTCAAACGCCAACCAGTGGCAATCCGCGCCGTCTGGCGGGCCGCGTTTTCACCATCAGACCCGGCGCAGATCATCTGGGCATAAGGGCGCCCTTCGATCCTGCCCAGCACCGGATAGTAGCTGCGGTCGAAAAACTCCTTCATCAGACCCGAAATCGCCGCCAAATTCTCGGGTGCGCAAAAGATGTAGCCATCTGCTTGCAGCAAGTCATCAGGCCCGGCCTGGTCGGCGGATCTCAGGATGGTCTCGGCTTCGTCGCGCGCGGCTTCAGCCGCCGCTTCGGCCATTTGCCGGGCGCCGCCGGTACGCGAATGGTAAACGATCAGAAGCTGCGCCATGTCAGACCCGGTGATAGGGGCCGCCCGACAGGATGGTTGCGGCCCGATAGAGTTGCTCGGCCAACATCACACGGACCAGCATATGAGGCCAGACCATCGATCCGAACGAGATGGAGGAATCGACCTCGGCCCGCAGATTAGGGTCTATCCCGTCGGCTCCACCGATGATCAGCGCCAGATCCTGGCGCCCGGCATCGCGCCAACCACCCAGTTTCCTGGCGAAATCCGGCGATGACATCACCCGGCCCCGTTCGTCCAGCGTACAGATCACCGCGCCCTTGGGCAGTGCCTTGCGCAGCAGCGCGGCCTCGGCACCCATTCCGGCATTTTTCTTGTCTTCGACCTCGATCACACGTGCAGGACCAAGGCCTAAGTTGCGGCCGGTCCGGTCAAATCGGGTCAGGTAATCGTCAAGCAGGGTCTTCTCCGGTCCGGCACGCAATCGCCCGACCGCACAAATGCTTATACGCATATTTCTCTCGCCTCCGACCTCTCAATAAAGGCCGGGATGGCGCCTCAGTTGGCCGAGGCGCTGCTGCTCTGAGGCAGCCACATCTTTTCCAGCTGGTAGAATTCACGCACTTCGGGGCGGAAGATATGGACGATCACGTCGCCCGTATCGATCAGCACCCAGTCGCCGGCATCCTTGCCTTCGACCTTCGAGGTGAAACCGAATTCCTGCTTGATGCGATCCGTCAGCTTTTCCGCCATGGCAGCAACCTGACGGGTCGACCGACCCGAAGCAATCACCATGTGATCCGCAACCGAGGATTTGCCCTGCAGGTTGATCTGCACGACGTCTTCGGCCTTGTCATCGGAAAGTGAGGAAAGGATACGTTCAAGCAGCTTGTCGCTGATTGACTGAGAGTGGGCCATTACACCGGCCCCGTCATCGGCGGGCAAACCCGCCTGGGTATGTAGAGACAGGACATAGTCCTCCTTTGCTGCGCGCCGCCAAACCCCGGCGCAGGGGTACTAATAAGGTAACAAGAGGAATGCAACATTTCAATGAATGGCCGCCGGGCCGGGCGCACGGCGGGTCACTCTTTGGCGACCTGTTGCGCGTCTGCGCTGTCTGACAACAGCCGAACCTCACGCTGCGGGAAGGGGATTGAGATGCTTTCAACCTTAAAGGCGTCCCACAGCGCCAGGTAGACATTGCCACGGATATTGGTCAGCCCCTTGGTCGGATCACTGATCCAGAACCGCAGTACGTAGTCCACGCTGCTGTCACCGAATCCGGTGATGTGGCAGACCGGTTCATGACCCCTGCCGCTCAGCACTCGGGTCACGGTTTTCACCGCCTTTATGGCCGTTGCCCGCACAAGATGCGGGTCGTCGTCGTAGCTGGTGCCAAACTCCAGATCCAGCCGCACGAATTTGTCCGAATGCGACCAGTTCACCACCTGATTGGTGATCAGATCCTCGTTCGGGATCAGGTATTCGCGCCCGTCCCGCGTCACCACCGAGACGTAGCGCGCGCCCAGCGCGTTGATCCACCCGAACGTGTCTCCCAGCGAGATCACGTCGCCCGGCTTGATCGACCGGTCCATCAGGATAATGATCCCCGAGATCAGGTTCGACACCACCTTTTGCAGACCGAACCCGATCCCCACACCGATTGCACCGGACAGCAGCGCGATTCCGGTCAGGTCGAACCCAAGCGTGCGGATGGCAGCCAGAAAGACCGCCCCATACAGCAGCACCTGGATTCCCTTGGCCAACAAAACCTGCATGGATGGGGTGATATCGTCATTTCTCATCAACCCCCGTTCGGCGGCGCGGGTGCCGACCCGGGCCAGCGTCAGCAGGACGCCGATCAGCAGCGCCGCCTTGAGAATCCCCAACGCCGAGATGTGCAAATCACCAATGGAAATCGCCACCCCGTCCAGAAATTCGGCCACGTCATCGGTCAGATTCAGGGCAACCAGCGTTGCATAGACCCACATCGCCCATTTGAAGATGCGCCGCAGGGTCCGGTTGCGCACCAAACGCGCCACCAAAGCAATCGCCAGCCACGCCAGGGCCAAAGTTGCCACAACCCCTATGATATAACTGCGCGAGGGCCATGTGATCTGCTGCATCAACAGATACAGGGCCCATGACAGCAGCACGAAATAGACCAGCGTCAGGCGCTGCATCAGCTGCACCAGAATCCGCAGCCGCCATTTCGGCCAACCTTCGCGGGCACGGGCCCAGGCCTCCCATCGGCCTTGCGTCGCCAGTTTCAGGACATAGGCCAGCGCCCACAGGCCCAGAATGATGACCAGTTGGTGCTGGCGCCAGCCCGGCGTGACGATCAGCTCGACAAGGTTTTCGAATTGCACGGAAAAGCCCGCGACCATGTTTTCATAGAGGTCCGACAGCGAGCTGGGGATCAGGTCTTGGTTCATGACCTCAGATTGGACAGCGTTTCCGCGCGATGCAAGCCTGTCCGGGGATTGAACCTTGATTGACGGCCAGACGCGATATATCTGGTGCGCATGAGACTCACCCTGACCCCAGCACCAACGTTGCAAGACCGCACGCGCCTGCGTGAACGGTTCTTTGGGGCCGCCCGCACGGTTTTGGCGCGCCTATAAGGGCGTCCAGCCACTCGCCAGCTATTTCTCATTTAATACGGGAGAGGACCAATGTCCCCCAAAACACTCTATGACAAGATCTGGGATGCCCATATCGCGCACGAAGCCGATGATGGCACCTGCCTGCTGTATATCGACCGCCATCTGGTCCACGAGGTGACCAGCCCGCAAGCCTTTGAAGGATTGCGCATGGCCGGTCGCCCGGTGCGCGCGCCGGAAAAGACCATCGCCGTACCGGACCACAACGTACCGACCACGCCGGACCGTGCGAACGGGATCGAAAACCCCGAATCGCGCATTCAGGTCGAAGCGCTGGACAAGAACGCCAAGGATTTCGGCATTCACTATTATCCGGTGCATGACGTCCGTCAGGGCATCGTCCACATCGTTGGCCCGGAACAAGGCTGGACTCTGCCCGGCATGACCGTTGTGTGCGGCGACAGCCACACCGCCACCCACGGCGCCTTTGGTGCGCTGGCCCACGGTATCGGTACATCCGAGGTCGAGCACGTTCTGGCCACGCAGACACTGATCCAGAAGAAATCCAAAAACATGAAGGTGGAAATCACCGGCAAATTGCAGCCGGGCGTTACCGCCAAGGACATCACTCTGGCCGTAATTGGTGAAACCGGTACAGCCGGCGGCACCGGCTATGTCATCGAATATTGCGGCGAAGCGATCCGCGATCTGTCGATGGAAGGCCGCATGACCGTCTGCAACATGGCCATCGAAGGCGGCGCCCGCGCTGGCCTGATCGCGCCCGATGAGACCACCTTTGAATATGTCAAAGGCCGCCCCCACGCACCGAAAGGTGCCCAGTGGGAAGCGGCGATGGACTGGTGGAAGACGCTGTTCACCGACGAAGACGCGCATTTCGACAAGGTCATCACCCTTCGCGGCGAAGACATTGCGCCGGTCGTGACCTGGGGCACCAGCCCAGAGGACGTGTTGCCGATCACTGCAACCGTTCCGAACCCGGAAGATTTCGAAGGCGGCAAGGTCGATGCGGCCCGCCGGTCTATCGAATACATGGGTCTGGAATCCGGTCAAAAGTTGAGCGATGTGGAAATCGACACCGTCTTTATCGGCTCGTGCACCAATGGCCGTATCGAAGACCTGCGCGCAGCGGCCCAGATTTTGAAGGGTAAAAAGATCAAGGACGGTCTGCGTGCCATGGTCGTGCCCGGTTCGGGTCTGGTTCGCGCACAAGCCGAGGAAGAAGGTCTGGCCGACATCTTCAAAGAAGCAGGGTTCGAATGGCGTCTGGCTGGATGTTCGATGTGTCTGGCGATGAACCCCGACCAGCTGCAACCGGGCGAGCGCTGTGCTGCGACTTCGAACCGCAACTTCGAAGGCCGTCAGGGCCGCGGTGGACGGACCCACTTGCTGAGCCCGGCAATGGCTGCCGCAGCGGCAATCACAGGACGGCTGACAGACGTCCGTGAATTGATGTAAGGTCCCCTCATATCTAGATATTTGAGGGATTGAAAACATGAGTGACTGGGTCAAATGGCTCTTGCTGGGGCTTCTGTCCATCGCGTTCGGTATCTTTGTACTGGGCGCGCCTGTTGTGGCGTCTGTGGCCGTGACGGTAGTAACCGGTGTGTTGCTGCTGATCTCGGGGGCGCTGCAGTTTGTCGGCGGCTTCACGGTTGAAGGCACCGGCAACAAGATTCTGTCACTCATCATGGGTGCGGTGATGCTGTTTCTGGGCTGGTCCTTTCTGGATCACCCGCTGCAGGGAACCCTGACCCTTGCGACGGTGGTGCTGATCCTGTTCATGGCAGGCGGCATTGCGCGGGTCTTTCTGTCGTTCCAGATGAAAGGAACGCAGTTTTTCTGGCCCACGATGATTTCGGGCATCTTGTCGATCATCCTCGCAGGGATCATCTGGACGTATGTAGGAAGCGAACCCCAAGTGCTGCTGAGCATTCTGGGGATCTTCCTGGGCATCGAGATGCTGTTCAACGGGTTCGGATTGGTCTTCATGGCGTTCTTCGTCAAGAACGCACCCGATGGCGAAACGAAAGAAGCTTAAACGCGGGGCACGGGCGCGGCCCTCTCCCGCAGGAGTGTGAACATGGAAAAGTTTGAAAAAGTCCACGGGGTGGCCGCCCCAATGCCGTTGATCAATATCGACACCGATATGATCATCCCCAAAGTGCACCTGAAGACCATCAAACGGTCCGGCCTTGGCGTCGTACTGTTTGACGAGATGCGCTATCATGATGACGGGCAGGAGAATGAAGAGTTCATCCTGAACAAACCCGCCTACCGTCAGACCGAGATTCTGGTCGCAGGCGACAATTTCGGCTGCGGCTCGTCACGCGAACACGCGCCATGGGCGATCAAGGATTTCGGTATCAAGGTCGTGATCTCGACCAGCTTTGCCGACATCTTCTTCAACAACTGCTTCAAGAACGGCGTCCTGCCCATCGTGGTCGGGGAAGAGCATCACGCGGTTCTGATGGACGATGCGCATAAGGGTGAAAACGCCCGCATGACAGTGCATCTGGAAGATCAGCAGATCACCACTTCGGATGGTGTCGTGATCGCGTTCGATATCGACCCGCACCGCAAGCACTGCCTGCTGAACGGCCTGGACGATATCGGCCTGACCATGGAAAAAGACCACCACATCGACAAGTTCGAGGATCACGCCAACCAGGCGCGCCCTTGGGTGTGATTCTGTAAACGAATCTGGGAATGCACAACTTTATGGGGTCGCCAAGGCGGCCCCGTTCGCATTCTTGGGGTTGAAAACCACCAGACCACAACATCTAGGTATCACATTGATACACACGTCGGATTTGCGTCCAAAATGATGCAATCCCGCACCAGTTGCGCCATCATTTTGCCCGAAATCACGTGTTTTCTGCGCCTTGGCTTGAGCGAAATGTCGCTTATCGCCAATGTGGCGGGGACAGGCACCCACCAGTTAAACATTGGTGACTTAAGACATCCGCCACAACTTAAAGTGGCGGGCACAAGTTGGAAGTGAAGTCGGCGAAGAATCGACTAATCCAGTTTGAAAGGGTTCGGATAGTGATTGCGCGCACAACAGGGGCGGCGATTCGGGGAATATTGGTCGCACTGATGGTGCTGACCCCCGCGTTGTACCTGCCCGTATCGTCAACGAATGGGACCGAGATTGTCGTCTTTCTCGCCATTCTCGCATTCTTTCTGACTTTTGCCGAATACAACTCGGCCTTTCCCAGCTTTATCGAATTCCGCGACGCGCCGCCGGTGAACCGACTGCGGTTTGTTGGGCTGATGTCGATGATCATGTTCCTGACGCTGATCTGCAAGAACGCCTATGCGCCCAGCAACCTGACCACAGTTTTCTATTCACTTGGACTGGGCGTCGCCAATGTGGTCGACTTTCCCTATTCTCCGGTCCGGCTGGTGGTTCTGATGCTGCCCGCAGACGCCAATGCGCCGCTGATCGAGCTGGTGCGCATCGCGGCCAGTGTGGCCTATGTCGCCGCGCTGGTGACCATCGGCAGCTTTGCCTACGCGGTGAAGATGCGCGGCTGGCCGACAGGCAACGGCGCGTTCAACGTCTGGACCAACCTGCCGCTGTTCGACCCGACCAAGGGTGGGGACGTCGTCACACGCCTGCAACGGGACGGACGACTGAACATCTCGATCGGGGTGCTGCTGCCCTTCCTGATCCCGGCACTCATCAAAATGCTGACCGACTACGCCAGCCCAATCTCGCTGAGCAACCCACAAACCCTGATCTGGACCATGAGCGCCTGGGCCTTTCTGCCCGCCAGCATGATCATGCGCGGTATGGCTACCTTGCGTATCGCCAATCTGATCGTCGAAAAGCGCCGCGCCTATTCCACCGCCGAGTCTACGCAGACCGCATGATCCGCATCCTCCTGCTGCTGCTGTTGCCGGTGATGGCGCAGGCACAGACGGTACGAATCGCCTCTTACAACACGGAACTCAGCCGCGACGGGCCTGGCCTGCTGTTGCGGGCCATAAGGCGCGGTGATCCGCAGGTGCAGGCGGTGGTTGAGGTGCTGGTGGGCGCGCAGCCGGATATCATCACGCTTCAGGGAATCGATTGGGACCTGAACGCAGAGGCTCTGATCGCGCTGGCCGAAAACTTGCGCGCCGCAGGGCTGGACTACCCCTATCACTTTGCCGAGCGGCCCAACGCCGGGCTCGAAACCCTACTGGACCTGAACGGAGATGGCCGCACCCATGGGCCCGCAGACGCGCAGGGCTGGGGCCGGTTCACCGGTCAGGGCGGGCTTGCGGTGCTGTCGCGATATCCGATTCACTCCGACAGAGCACAGGTGTTCACCGATCTGCTATGGCGCGACTTGCCCGGCGCGCAGATGCCGGTCACGGGCGACGGCCCTTTCCCGTCGGAAGAGGCGCAGAACATCCAGCGCCTGTCCGCCGTGGCCCATTGGATCGTGCCGGTGGACACGCCTATCGGCGCACTGGACCTGTTGACCTTTCACGCTGCCCCGCCGGTGTTTGACGGCCCCGAAGACCGCAACGGGCTGCGCAACCGCGATGAAATCCGCCTTTGGTCCGCGGTACTGGACGGTCAGTTGGGGCGCAGGCCCGAAGGCTCATTTGTGATCGCCGGGGACGCTAATCTGGACCCCGAACAAGGAGAAGGCCGCAGGGAAACGATTCAGGCGCTGCTAGCGGACCCCCGCCTGCAAGACCCGCGCCCCACTGACGTGTCTGGAGAATTGACAACCGTAGAATGGAAAGCGGTGGGAAAGATGCGGGTGGATTACGTGCTGCCCTCAATCGACCTGAAGGTGACAGGCGCGGGCGTGTTCTGGCCTGCCTCGAGTTCGCCTTTGCGCGCTGCCGCTGATCAGGCCAGCAGGCACCGATTGGTCTGGGTCGATGTAAACGCGCCCTAGTGGTGGTCAGGCGTGGGCCAGAACCGCATCCGATCGCAACGCACCGGGAATCGTCTGTTTGAGCGCGTCGTCCAGATCCGTGCGCTGAAAATCCCCGACCAATTCTCTGAAAAACGAGCCCTCAAGACTGTGCGGAATATCCCACAGGTACCGCATCTCAAGCAGATGGGGCGCCAACCGCCAGAAGGGACGGGCTAGCTGAATCGGTAGCCAGTTCATCCGGTGCACAGACACGTGCCGACCCGTGACCTGCGACAGCGCCTGCGCCATTTCAGAACCGGTCATCGTATACCCTTCGTAAGGCACATCGCAAAAACGGGGCAGTCTGCCTCCCATCTCGGCAAGGACAACCGCCGCACGCGCCAGGTCGGGCAAAAATGCCCAGGCATGGGCGATGTCGGGATTTCCGGGATAGATGAAACGCCCCCGCGCCAGGGATTTGGTCATCACCCGGTCAAACCAGTTCCCTGACGCACATGTATCAAGATAGTCGCCTGCCCGCAGGACGATCGTGCGCACAGACGAGGCGCGGTAAGCCTCCTCCATCCCGATCCGAATTCGGCCCAGGGGGTTTTGGGCCAGATGTGGCGTAGCTGCGGACCACGGCCCCGGCAGGTCGGCCCCGAAGACATAGACATTGCCTGGGAGGATGACCGTTGCCCCTGTGTCCCGCGCGACCGAAATAACCCGCCGGTTCAGTTCCGGCACCTGCGCCTGCCAATCCGGATAGGGCGGGTTCCAGGCGTTGACGATTACATCCGCGCCCCGCGCAGCCTGCGCCAACCTGTCGGTGGTGCGGTCAAAGGTGCGAACGGTCCAACCTGCGTTTCGAAACGCAGCCTTGGCGTTTCGTCCAAAACGGCCGGTTGCACCGAGGATAAGAGCGGTTTGGGTCATGAGTAGCTCCTTTCAAATCGAAACTACCAATTCAATTCAATCGAGCAATTGCCGGGGAATGCAGAACGTGTATTCATATTTGAATGGACAAATCACTCACCCATGCCGACTGGTCCCTGATTCAGAGCTTTCTTGCCGTGGCCGAAACCGGCTCACTGTCCGCAGCAGCACGGCAACTTGACCGCAGCCAGCCAACGCTGGGCCGCCAGATTCACGCGCTTGAGGACGAGCTGGGCGTGTCGCTGTTCGACCGTCACGCGCGCGGCCTCAGGCTAAGCGAAGTGGGCGCGCAACTGCTACCGATGGCGCAGCAGATGCATTCCGCCATGACGTCGTTCAGCCTTGCGGCGGCGGGGCAGTCGCAACAGTTGGAAGGGTCGGTGCGCATCACGGCCTCGGTCTTTGCGTCGCATCATCTGCTGCCCCCAATTCTGGCACAGATCCGGGAACGGGAACCGGCCATTCAGTTGGAACTGGTCGCCACGGACGCCATCGAAAACCTGCTGTATCGCGAGGCCGACATCGCAGTGCGCATGTACCGCCCCGAGCAGATGGACATCATTTCGCGCTATCTGGGCGATGTGCACCTGTGTCTCTGTGCCGCCCGGTCCTATCTGGACCGTTCCGGGTGGCCGCAACGCCCCGAGGACCTGTTCGACCACGATCTGGTCGGCTTTGACGCCAATGAATATATCATCACCCGGATGCAGGATCGTGGCTGGCCGGTCAGCAAGGACAGCTTTGCCACAAGATGCGATCTTCAAAGTGCTTATTGGCAGCTGGTCCGGGCGGGGTGCGGCATCGGCTTTTCACAGGTTCAGGTGGCTGAGGCCGACCCGGATGTCGAAATACTGAACCTGGATATCGAGATTGCGTCGCTTCCGGTCTGGCTGGCCGCGCCGCAAGCGATGCGCCAGACGCCCCGAATCCGGCGCATCTGGGACTTGCTGGCCGAGGGGTTGAAGGCCGGACTTTGACCAGATGGCGGTGGTTTCGGCCCGGAAACCGGATTTCCGGCACACAAAGACCGGTTCGTCTCATTGACCCGATGCGGCGCAGGCGCTAGGGCCATTGCGACGAAACGCAAGGAGATCCTTCATGTCCAACCCCTCGCTCCTCATCCTGCCCGGAGACGGAATTGGCCCCGAAGTCATGGCCGAAGTGCGCCGCGTAATCGACTGGTTCGGTGCGAACCGCGGCCTGGAATTTGACGTGAGCGAGGATCTGGTCGGCGGTGCCGCCTATGACGCCCATGGCAAGCCTCTGTCGGATGAAACCATGGCCAAGGCGCAAGAGGTGGACGCGGTTCTGCTGGGGGCCGTGGGCGGCCCGAAATACGACGATCTGGATTTCAGCGTAAAGCCCGAGCGCGGCCTGTTGCGCCTGCGCAAGGAAATGGACCTTTATTCGAACCTGCGCCCGGCTCAGTGCTTTGACGCGCTGGCCGATTTCTCGTCGCTGAAGAAAGACATCGTCGCGGGCCTCGACATCATGATCGTGCGCGAATTGACCTCGGGCGTCTATTTCGGCGAGCCGCGCGGCATCTTCGAAGAAGGCAACGAGCGTGTGGGTATCAACACCCAGCGTTACACTGAATCCGAGATCGAACGCGCCGCGCGCTCGGCCTTTGAACTGGCAATGCGCCGGAATAAGAAACTGTGCTCGATGGAAAAGGCCAACGTTATGGAGGCCGGTATCCTGTGGCGCGAGGTCGTGGATCGTGTCGCGCAGGACTACCCCGAGGTCGAAGTGACCCACATGTATGCCGATAATGGCGCGATGCAGTTGGTGCGCGCACCCAAGCAGTTCGACGTCATCGTCACCGACAACCTGTTCGGCGACATCCTGTCAGATTGTGCTGCGATGCTGACAGGTTCGCTGGGCATGCTGCCATCCGCATCCTTGGGCGCACCGATGGCCAATGGCCGCCCCAAAGCGATGTATGAACCGGTCCACGGCTCGGCCCCGGATATCACCGGTCAGGGCAAGGCCAACCCGATTGCCTGCATCCTCAGCTTTGCCATGGCGCTGCGTTACAGCTTTGATCAGGGCGCCGAGGCCGACCGTCTGGAAGCCGCGATCGAGAAGGTTCTGGCCGATGGCGTCCGCACTGGCGACCTGCTGGCCGATGAAGGGGTTCAGCCGGTCTCGACCACCGAAATGGGCGACGCGATTCTGGCAGCTCTGGACGAGAGCCTCTGATCGGGTTTCAGGCTTCAACAGAAAAGGCGGCGCACAATGCGCCGCCTTTTTTCGTTTTTCACCTCAGTTGCCGAAGATATTGTTCAGCAGGTTGTTGATGGCCCTGTCCAGACCGGTCTGTTGTTTGCGGCGCTGTTGCCGGGGCTGTGCCGTCCGCACCGGCGGATCGGGGGCCACCATCGGCAGCGGCGTGGGGGTCATCCCCTCGGTCACGCGCAGCATGGTTTCCTTCCATATCTCAGCAGGCAATCCACCGCCGGTCACACCGGACAGAGGTGTATTGTCGTCATAGCCCATCCAGACACCCGCCACGTAGTCTGCGGTGAACCCTATGAACCAAGCGTCCCGAGCAGCCTGGGTGGTGCCGGTCTTGCCCGCCACCTGCCATCCGGGCAGCTTGGCGCGCCCGCCAGTGCCTTCGGACACCACGCGCTCCATCATCCATGTCAGCTGCTTGGCGGCCTTATCGTTGATCACCCGCTCACCAATGCCCGTGCTGGTTTGGATCAAGGGCGTGTTATCCCCCAGCAGTTTCAGTTCGGACAGACCGAAAGGTTCCACAGCCGAGCCGCCGTTCAGGATTCCGGCATAGGCCCCGGTCATCTCGATCAGCGTGCTTTCCGATGCGCCCAGCGCCAGCGCCGGACCTTCGGCCAGGTTGCTTTCGATGCCGAACTCGCTGGCCACGGTGCGCACGTTGTCCAACCCGACAAATTCGGCCACTTTCACGGCCGGGATGTTCAGCGAGTTCTTCAGCGCATCCGCCAGCGTCACCCGGCCATAGAACTTGTGGGTATAGTTCTTGGGGCACCACTGGCCCGATCCGGGGATGTTGACGCAATAGGGTTCATCCACGACCGTATCCAGCGGTGAATGACCAAGCTCCAGCGCGGTGGCATAAACGAAGGGCTTGAAGGAAGACCCGGTCTGTCGCAACGCCTGCGTGGCGCGGTTGAAGGCGCCGGATACCCGCGTCTTGCGCCCGCCGACCATGGCCCGCACGGCGCCATCCGCCGACATCACCACAATCGCGGCCTGCGCCTTGGAGCCTTCGCGCACCTTTTCCTGGAAGATGTATTTCAGCGCCTCTTCCGCCGATTTCTGCAGCCGCTGGTCCAGTGTGGTTCGGATCACCACATCATCTGTGGTGTCGGTGCCAAAATAGCTGGGCAACTCGGTTATCACCCAATCGGCAAAATAGCCGCCCGCCCGCGCCGCCGCGGCCTCGGACAGTTGCGCCGGGTTGCTGCGGGCGCTGCTGGCCTGCGCGGTGGTCAGATAACCCTGCGTCTCCATCAGCCCGATTACCAGCTTTGCCCGGTCCTGCGACCGTTGCAGGTTGTTTGTGGGCGCATAGCGCGTCGGCGCCACCAGCAGACCGGCCAGCATCGCCGCCTGGGCCGGGTTCACTTCGGCGGCGGAAATACCAAAGTAGCGCTGGCTCGCGGCCTCGAATCCGCGGGCGCCGGCCCCAAGAAAGGCGCGGTTCAGGTAGATGGTCAGGATCTCATCCTTGGAGTATTTCACCTCCATCGCCATCGCATAGACCGCTTCCTTGGCCTTGCGCCACAGCGACCCCTGACGGCAATCCGCCTCATAAGCAGCCTCGGAGTCCCACTCGCTGGGGACATACGGCACACCCAGGCACAACAGCTTGGCGGTTTGTTGCGTAATGGTCGAACCGCCATGGCCCGACAGCGGCCCGCGGCCTTCGCTCAGGTTGATCCGAACGGCACTGGCGACACCCCGAGGACTGACACCGAAATGGCGATAGAATCGCTTATCCTCAGTAGCGACCACGGCGTTCTTCAGATGGGGCGAGACGGTGTCGGCGGTGATTACCCCGCCAAACTGATCCCCGCGCCAGGCAAAGACCTTGCCATCGCGGTCCAGCAACGTCACCGAGCCCCGCGCCCGTCCATCCAGCAAGGCATCGAGGTCGGGCAGCGAGGTATAGACAACCCCCACAGCCAGCGCCAGCAGCAGGGCGACCACCGCCCCCACGCGCCACGTAACCCCCCAGATCAACCGCCAAATCCAGCGGAACAGCCGACGGAAAAACCCGCCGCCTCCGCCGCCACCGGACTTCCTGCGTGTCTTCTTTCGCGTGGTCTTGCGGGTCGTCGTCTTGCGCGCGGTCGCCTTCTTTCCAGCGGGCTTTGCAGCCCGCTTGGTCGCCGTGGGTTTGCGCCCTTTCGACGGGTATCTCTTGTCCGCGACAAGCGGAGCCTTTCGGCGCCTGGACTCAGTCATGCTCAAACTCTGCCCGGTTATCATTTTGACGCACCATACCCTGACATACCGGTGAAGTAGAGGTCTGAATTTCCGGAAGTCGGCCTCCCCAAACTGACTAATTTTTAATCATCAAGCCAAGTTTGTGCAAAAATTGTGCACCTAGCCACTATTTCCCCCAGCGTTTCATCACTCAAACCGTTCCTTACAACGCTCAGGCGCGCTTTTTTCTGCAGGTGCAAACAAACCGGGCAGACCGGGAAGCAGAGGGGAAGAACGTGAAACTGATCATTGCGACAATCAAGCCGTTCAAGCTCGAGGAGGTGCGCGAGGCACTGACCGAAGCGGGCATACGCGGCATGATGGTGACCGAAATCAAGGGCTTCGGCTCGCAATCCGGTCACACGGAAATCTATCGCGGCGCCGAATACGCCGTGAACTTCGTACCCAAGATCAAGCTCGAAATCGTGGTCCCTGCCACGATGGCCGACCAGATCGTCGAAACCATCACCAACACCGCCAAGACCGGCAAGATCGGTGACGGCAAGATTTTTGTCCTCGATGTCGAGCAGGCCCTGCGCGTGCGGACCGGGGAAACGAACGAAGAGGCGCTGTAAGGCGCCCCCATTCACAAACATTCGAGGACTGACAATGAACCTGATGAAATCTCTCATCCCTGCTGCCGCGATCGTCGCGCTGCCGCAGATGGGTCTTGCGCAAGAGGCCGCTGGCGGCGAGACCGCGCAACACACGCAATTTATCCTGACCTCACTGCTGTTCCTGGTTGGCGGTTTCCTGGTGTTCTGGATGGCTGCGGGCTTTGCCATGCTCGAGGCCGGTCTGGTGCGCTCCAAGAATGTCGCCATGCAGCTGGTCAAGAACATGGGCCTGTTTTCGTTTGCAGCCATCATGTACTGGCTGGTCGGTTATGGCCTGATGTATCCCGGAGACGGCTGGATGATCAGCGGTGTTCTGGGCGCTATCTCGCCTGCATCGCTTGAGGCCGTAGGTCTGGACGGCGTGAATGCCGACCTGTCCTATGCAACCGTTGGCTCGGACTTCTTCTTCCAGCTGATGTTCTGCGCCACCACCGCGTCCATCGTGTCGGGCACCGTGGCAGAGCGGATCAAATTGTGGCCGTTCTTCGCCTTCGTGATTGTCCTGACCGGCATCATCTACCCGATCGAAGCGTCCTGGCAGTGGGGCGGCGGCTGGTTGTCCGAGATGGGCTTCAGCGATTTCGCCGGCTCGACCCTGGTGCATGCCGCGGGTGGTTTCGCAGCGCTGGCCGGTGCCATCGTTCTGGGCCCTCGTATCGGCAAGTACAACAAGGACGGCAAAGTGGTTCCCATCCCCGGTTCGAACCTGGCGCTGGCAACCTTGGGTACGTTCATCCTGTGGCTGGGTTGGTTCGGCTTCAACGGCGGTTCACAGCTGGCCATGGGCACCATTGGTGACATCGCCGACATCAGCCGAATCTTCGCCAATACCAACATGGCCGCTGCTGCCGGTGCCGTCGCCGCACTGATCCTGACGCAGGTGATGTTTGGCAAGGTCGACCTGACCATGGTTCTGAACGGCGCGCTGGCCGGTCTGGTGTCGATCACCGCTGAACCGCTGGCTCCGTCGCTGTTCCAGGCGCTGATCATCGGTGCAGTTGGTGGTGTAATTGTAGTCTTCGCTGTCCCGATGCTGGACAAGATGAAGATCGACGACGTTGTCGGCGCAATCCCGGTTCACCTGATTGCAGGCTTCTGGGGCACCTTCATCGTGGCCTGGACCAACGGTGACGCGTCCTTTGTGACCCAGATCATTGGCTTCGCAGCCATCGGTATCTTTGTCTTCGTGGTCAGCTTCATCCTCTTCTCGATCCTCAAGGCAACTGTTGGCCTGCGGGTTGGCGAGGAAGAAGAGATCAACGGTCTGGATATGGGCGAGCTGGGTATGGAAGCCTACCCTGAGTTCTCGAAAGGTTGAGATCATTGAATAACAAAACGGCCCCGGCCCTGTGCTGGGGCCGTTTTTGTGCGGCAGTCATTTTTGGGTTAAAATCAGAGTGTCAAAATAGGGGGGAGTGCAATGCCGGACGCACCGCACACGCTTGTTGGCACAAGCCTGGAATGGACTGGAGTTCACCACTCCGGGCATGGCGATTTCGAAGACTTATCGACACACACGGTCAGCTACGAAACCGAAAACACCTGTTATGTCACCGCGAACGGCATGCTGGTAGGCGAAGCGGACTACACATATCGCCGCCTTGATGAACAGGTCGGCATATGTATCTACCACCCTCGTGAGTATCAGGGCAGAACCAATGTCGTGCTACATGCCATTTTTGACTTTCGCGCGATGAAAGATCGGGCCGTGATAACCGCAGACGGAAATCCTTTCGCCGTGGCGGACGGAGATATGCAGTTCGTCAAAACTCCGCCACGCCCGGGCTGAACCGGGCGTGACAGCCGTCCGATCAGACGCCGACGTCGACAATTGCCTTGGCAAGGATCGGCACAGTGTCTGCATTCAGCCCCGCGACGTTCAGGCGACTGTCGCCGACCATGTAGATGCCGTGATCGGCGCGCAGCTTTTCGACCAGTTCCGGTGCGGCGCCCAGTCGCGAGAACATGCCGCGGTGCTGTGCGATAAAGCCGAAACGGTCAGATCCACTCAGGCGCTGAAGCTCGTCTGACAGTTGCTGGCGCAGACCCAGCATGGACAGGCGGACCTCTTCCAACTCGGCGGCCCAATCGGCGCGCAGGGCATCGTCGGTCAGGATCGTGGTCACGACGCGCGCGCCGTGATCGGGCGGAAAGGAATAGTTCTGGCGGTTCAGAAACGCCAGAGTCGCCTGATTCAGAGCTGTTTGCGCCGTATCATCGCTGATCGCCATCAGCAAACCGGTGCGTTCACGGTAAACGCCGAAATTCTTCGAACAGGACGCCGCGATCAGGCAACGCTTGACCGACGAGGCCACCAGACGGGTCGCCTGCGCGTCTTCCTCCAGACCATCGCCAAAGCCCTGATAGGCAATGTCGATCATCGCCACGAGGCCGAGCTCGTTGATGATGTTCACGACCTCTTGCCACTGCACCATGTTCAGGTTGGCACCAGTGGGGTTGTGGCAGCAGCCATGCAACAGCACCACGTCGCCTGCCCTGGCGGTTTTCAGGTCCTCGACCATGCCGTCGAAATCAACGCCACGGGTCTCGCCGTCGAAGTAACGGTACTGGACCGTCTCCATTCCCAGATAGTTCAGGATCGACAGGTGGTTCGGCCAGGTCGGGTTCGACACGAAAACGCGCGCCGACGGGTTGGCCATCCGGATCATCTCGAACGCTTGCCGGCACGCGCCGGTGCCGCCCGGAGTCGCCACGGCGGCGATGTTGCTGCGCGGCACAGACGTACCGAGGATCAGGCTGATCATCGCATCTGCATAGGCGGGATCACCCGCCAGACCGGTATAAGCCTTGGTCTCCTGCTCTTCCCAGATGCGTTTTTCGGCGGCTTTGACCGCGCGCATCACCGGTGTGATGCCCTCGGCATTCTTGTAGACGCCAACACCCAGGTCGATCTTCTGATCACGCGGATCTTCGCGGTACATCTGCATCAGCGCCAGGATCTTGTCGGCGGGCTGCGGTTTGAGGTTCTCGAACATCAGTTCTCTCCGGTTGCGACGGGCAGGGTCGGGAAGGCACCCCATTCAGCCCAGGAGCCGTCATAAAGCGAATGATCTTTCTTGCCCAAGCGCTCGAGCGCAAGGCTGAGGATGGCGGCGGTCACGCCCGACCCACAGGATGTGATGGCCGGTTTCGACAGGTCCACGCCTGCGGCCTCGAACACGGCACGGCACTCGTCGGGCGACTTCATCGTGTGGTTTTTGTTCAGCAATGTACCGAATGGCACGTTGCGTGATCCGGGGATGCGGCCTGATCGCAGCCCTTCGCGCGGTTCTGGGTCTGTCCCCGCGAACCGACCAGCCGCGCGGGCGTCGATGATTTCATGATCGCCCAGCTTGGCGGCGGCAGAGACCTGCGTGACATCGCGCACAAGGTGGTTCTGAACCCGCACAGTCATATGGCGATCACGGATCACGGGGGGCAGATCCTCGATCTCACGCCCTTCGGCCTGCCATTTCGGGAACCCACCGTCGAGCACGGCAATGTTGTCCTGCCCCATCAGGCGGAACATCCACCACACCCGCGCTGCCGAAGACAGGCCCGAGCCATCATAGACCACCACCTGATGGCCATCGCCCACGCCCATCGCCCGCAGACGCGACATGAATTTCTCGACCGGTGGTGCCATATGCGGCAGGTCCGACCGGTGATCGGCGATATCATCGATATCAAAGAAACGGGCACCGGGGATATGGCCAGCGTCATATTCAGCCTTGGCGTCGCGCCCATGCTGCGGCAGGTACCACGACCCGTCAAGAACCCGCAGGTCAGGGTCCTTGAGATGGGCGGCAAGCCATTCGGTTGAAACGAGGGTTTTCGGATCGTCCTGCATCAAAGCCTCCCCAAAAGCGCGCTTGGTTTTTCCCTATACGCGCTCGCATTGGGGTTCAAGGCTGGATGGGGTGTTGTCTGTCTAACGCAGGCGCCTGAGGCGGAAAAACTGTATTATCCCGATCATGCTGATCAGAATCCAGAAGGATTCGATCAACATTGAGGCCAGGTTGAAGTTCTGAAACAGCGAATAGACGATCAGGATCGACCCCGCCAGATTCAGCACTGGAAACGCCAGATCATCCGAATTCATCATCCGCATCTGCGTGGCAAAGTACGCAGCCACAACGACCAATGCACCGAACGAGCCGACTGCATCAGCCAAGGTTAGAGATTCAAGAATACTGGCCATGGTTTGCCCTCAAACTTAGCGGGTTGAGTTTCAGCCGATTGCGGCCAGCGCATCGAGCTGTGCGTAGTGGTGCATGTTCAGAAACGCGGCCCCCTGATCGCCTGCTCGGTAGCCATGCGGCAGGTCTGCAGCAAACCGAAGGCCCTGACC
Organism: Ruegeria sp. YTSC199; assembly: GCF_059609725.1. NCBI lineage: Bacteria > Pseudomonadati > Pseudomonadota > Alphaproteobacteria > Rhodobacterales > Roseobacteraceae > Ruegeria > Ruegeria sp. YTSC199. The sequence goes on along the minus strand of NZ_JBXWMF010000011.1, from coordinate 33,400 downwards.
GGCCTGCAGCGGCACCCACTTACCATCCCGCAGAATCTCAAGCGAGCCGTTCAGGACAAAGACCTCTTCGGTCACGCCTGTTGCGTGGGCGGCGGATTCGTGGCTCTGGTTCGGCGCGAGGTCGACGTGAAAGGTTTCAGCCCGCAAAGCAGGATCAAAGGGAAAGACGATCTTGACCTCGATGCTGCCGGGAAAAGTCACAGTTCGAAACACGTCCGGCGTGGCTGTATCGCGCAACGCCGCCGGGCCGATCAGAGCGCTGAGGGGCAGTTGAAACCCCTTTGCGATTTTCCACAGCGTCGCGATGGTTGGACTGGATTCGCCGCGCTCGATCTGGCCCAGCATGGCTTTGCTGACGCCGGTCATCTCGGCCACTTTGGACAGGCTCAGCCCCGAGGCCGCCCGCACATCCCTTAGTTTCAGCGTAATTTCGTCCGGTGCCATATCAATCGTCTTTCGAATCCCCTTGTGCGTTATAGCGCACATGTGGTACGTGCGCTATAACGCACATATCCCGCATATCGCAACCGGGGCAAAAGGGAAACAGCATCATGCCAATGTACCGATCCAGAACCTCCACTCATGGCCGCAACATGGCCGGTGCCCGCGGCCTGTGGCGCGCCACAGGCATGACCGACGGCGATTTCGGCAAGCCGATCATCGCCATCGTCAACTCGTTCACGCAATTCGTACCGGGCCACGTTCACCTGAAGGATCTGGGCCAGATGGTCGCGCGCGAGGTTGAGGCCGCAGGCGGTGTGGCCAAGGAGTTTAACACCATCGCGGTGGATGACGGCATCGCCATGGGCCATGACGGGATGCTGTATTCGCTGCCCTCGCGCGAAGTGATCGCGGATTCGGTCGAATATATGGTCAACGCGCACTGCGCCGATGCGATGGTCTGCATTTCGAATTGCGACAAGATCACCCCCGGCATGCTGATGGCCGCGATGCGCCTGAACATTCCCGCGATCTTTGTCTCGGGCGGCCCGATGGAGGCTGGCAAGATCGACATCGCCGATCTGGACGTCAAGAAAATCGACCTTGTGGATGCGATGGTTGCCGCCGCCGATGACAAGTACACCGACGAACAGGTGCAGCATATCGAGGAAAACGCCTGCCCCACCTGCGGGTCCTGCTCGGGCATGTTTACCGCCAACTCGATGAACTGTCTGGCCGAAGCGCTGGGTCTGGCGCTGCCGGGCAATGGCTCGACCCTGGCCACCCATGCCGACCGCAAGGAGCTGTTCCTCGAGGCCGGCCGTCGGATCGTCGAGATCACCAAACGTCACTACGATCTGGACGAAAAAGGCTTCCTTCCGCGCGAGATCGCGACCTTCGAAGCCTTTGAGAACGCGATGAGCCTGGATATCGCCATGGGCGGATCTACAAACACCGTTCTGCATCTGCTGGCCATCGCCCATGAGGGTGAGGTTGATTTCACCATGTCCCACATGGACCAGCTCAGCCGCAAAGTGCCCTGCTTGTGCAAGGTCGCGCCCAATACTGAGAACGTGCATATGGAGGACGTCCACCGTGCCGGTGGCATTTTCTCGATCCTCGGCGAGCTCAGCCGCGCCGGATTGCTGCACGAGGGCTGCGGCACGGTTCACTCGGGCACCATGGGCGAAGCGATTGCCAACTGGGATATCAAGGTCGCCAACAACCCCAAGGCGCAGGACCTGTTCAAGGCGGCCCCCGGCGGCGTGCGCACCACGCAAGCCTTCAGCCAGTCGAACCGCTACAAGGAATTGGATACCGATCGTGAAGGCGGTGTGATCCGCTCCAAGGAACACGCCTTCAGCCAGGATGGCGGTCTGGCGGTTCTGTTCGGCAACATTGCCCGCGATGGCTGTATCGTAAAAACCGCAGGTGTTGATCCGGCCAGCCTGACGTTCACCGGCACGGCCTATGTCTGCGAAAGCCAGGATCAGGCGGTCAACGATATCCTGACCGGCAAGGTTAAAGCGGGTGACGTTGTGGTAATCCGTTATGAAGGCCCGCGCGGGGGTCCAGGGATGCAAGAGATGCTGTACCCGACCTCGTATCTGAAATCCAAAGGCTTGGGCAAAGCCTGCGCCCTGCTGACCGATGGCCGCTTCTCGGGTGGTACGTCCGGCCTGTCCATTGGTCATGTCTCGCCCGAAGCTGCCGAAGGTGGTGAAATCGGGCTGGTGCGTCAGGACGACAAGATCGAAATCGACATCCCCAACCGCTCGATCCACCTGGCCGTGTCTGACGAGGAACTGGCCACACGGCGCAAAGAGCAGGACGAAAAAGGTTGGGTGCCGGCCGAACCACGCAAGCGTAAAGTATCAACCGCGCTCAAGGCCTATGCCAAGCTGACGACCAGCGCCGCCAAAGGCGCCGTGCGTCAGGTCTGAGTAATGAGAACCGGTCCTGATTGGGACCGGCTCTTTCCGCCCTCAAAAGGCTCCCGCGCCCGAAACGCACCATCGGCTGCGCCGATGTCACATTCGCCCTTGGGCCCGGCGCCGCGTTTTGCGCGGCGCCGGGCCCAACCAGAGGAAGTGTCTCGTCAGAGACATTGACGATGGGCGAGAGTTCCCGGGAATTGCGTCAATCGCCCAGTTTGGCGTGGACCTCATCCAGATCGATTTCACCAATCGGCATCTTGTTCGCCGGGTTTTCGAAATCGTATTTGAACAGTTCGAAATCCTGTTTGTAGATTTCATACACCAGATGCATCGACAGATCGTCGAAATAATCTTCAACCGGGTGGACGCGTTTTGGTCCGTGGCCTTCGGACTCATTGAACCGAGGGATGTCTGACAGGTTCACCGCGTGCGGTGTTTCGAGATTGTCCAGAACACCCTGCATCCCGTCGTTGAATTTCTCGGTCCAGAATATCCGGTCATAACACCCACCATTTGCGATGAAGGTCGAGACGTGCCCTGACATCGCCGACCAATGGATGTCGGGATCCATCGGCCTACGCCAGCGGATCGTATCCCGCGCGAACAGAAGAAAGCGGCGGAAGCTGGCGATCTGGTCGAACTCTCCCTTGCCGTCATCGCCACCCACTTCGATCCCGTAATTGTAAATCAGCGTCGGGACCAGATTGCCCCGGTAACGTTTTCCGTTCCGCTGAATGCCGCAGATCTTGTCGAAGAACGAGCTTAGAATCCGCGTGTAGGGATTGCGCACGCAGGTAAAGGAAAAGGACGCGTGGTTGCGGATATTGACCGAGATGCGGTCCTGGCTATTGTCGAATGCCCATTTGTGCATCCCGTCCTTGGCGTCGTGGATATCGCCATCAAAGAACCGGCCATGGTCCGAGTAGTACATGATCTGTCCGATGGTCGAACAGGCGCATTTCGGAACAACACGGTACACCATGCTTTCACTTTCGGTCATCCATGTGCCGGGAAAACCCATATACTGCGCCTCCTTAAAAGATCAGAACTCATTAAACTTGCCTGCTTTTGCGCCCAAAAAACCAAAAATATTCTGTTTATTCAATCGCCCATCCTCAGTATCACGGAACAAACAGCCTAAAACGGATATCATAGATTCGATATGGCAAAGATTGCCTATATTCTTTTGTGCCACAAAGACCCCGAGGCAATCATTGCACAGGCCGAGCAATTGACCGCTGCCGGGGACTGTATGGCCATTCACTTTGATGCGCGGGCCAACGCCGCGGCGTATGACAGTATCCGCGCCGCTCTGAAGGACAATCCGAACGTCGCTTTCGCGGCAAAACGCATCAAGTGTGGCTGGGGCGAATGGTCTTTGGTTCAGGCAACGCTGAATGCCCTGCAGGCTGCCGTTGATGCCTTTCCCCGCGCCACGCATTTCTACATGCTGTCCGGCGATTGCATGGCGATCAAAACGGCTGAATACGCCCATTGGTTTCTGGACGAAAACGACAAGGACTTTGTCGAAAGCCACGATTTCTTTGCCAGCAACTGGATCAAGACCGGCATGAAGGACGACCGGCTGATCTATCGCCATTTCTTCAACGAACGCACCCAGAGCAAACGGTTCTACACCTCATACGAGTTGCAGAAACGCTTTGGCCTGACCCGCGACATACCGGCGGATATTCAGGTCATGATCGGCAGCCAATGGTGGTGCCTGCGCCGTCGCACGGTCGAGATGATCCTAGACTTCCTGCAGCAGCGCCCGGATGTGAAGCGCTTTTTCTCGACCACCTGGATCCCGGATGAAACCTTTTTCCAGACCCTCGTCCGCCACCTGATCCCGAAGGAAGAGATCGAAAACCGCACCCCCACCTTCCTGATGTTCTCGGATTACGGGATGCCGGTGACCTTCTACAACGACCACTATGACATGTTGCTTGGGCAGGACTACCTGTTCGCCCGCAAAATCAGCCCCGAGGCGCATGAGCTGAAAGAGCGTTTGGGCAAGCTCTACGCCAGCGAAGGGATCGAGTTCAAAATCTCGGACGAAGGTCGCAACCTGTTTGGTTTCTTGACTGGGCGCGGGCGGGTTGGCCGCCGGTTCGGACAGCGGTTTTGGGAGGCCGGCAATACGTTGGGCCCCGAACGCGAAATTTATCTGATTGCCTGCAAAAAATGGCATGTTGCCAAGCGACTGGTCGATCAGATTAGTTCTGAGACGGATGTTCCTTGCGTCGAATACCTGTTCAACGAAGAAAACAGTCCGCTGCCTGATATGGGCGGAATCGAGACGAGCCTGCTCAAACGTTCGCGACACCGGCGCGCGGTGGTGCGTATGTTGTTCGAACATTTCGGCACCGACAAGCTGGTATTTTGCGTGGACCCGGCCAATCTGGATATCATTCAGGATTTCTGCGCCGATCAGGCCAAGACACATGTTTTGGAGATCGAATGTGAGTATTCCGACGACTACCTGATCGGTCACGCCCGCAGGGTCGGGCTGGCTGGAGAAAACAGCCCTACTGAAACGGTCGCGCGGCTTGTGCCGACGCTGCGCAATTCACTCAGCTACGAATCCGAACTGATCCGCGGGGCCGGGTTTGACGGGTATTTGCGTATCCGGGAAACCAGCCCGCGTGCCGAAAACGAGGCAGCCGTGGCCGAGTTTCTGGGTGTGTCACAAGACAAGGCACAAGCAGTGATGCGGCTGGATTACCTGTTTGCGGATTGACCCGGCGGGGCCTTCTTGCACCGCCGGGTCTTTCGATCAGATGTCGAATTTGACGCCTTGTGCCAGTGGCAGTTCTGACGAGTAGTTCACGGTGTTGGTCTGACGCCGCATATAGGCCTTCCAAGCGTCCGAACCGCTTTCGCGCCCGCCGCCGGTTTCCTTTTCACCGCCAAAGGCGCCACCGATCTCGGCACCCGAGGGGCCAATATTGATATTGGCGATACCACAATCGGACCCGGCCGCGGTCAGAAACTGCTCGGCCTCGCGCATGTTCAGCGTGAACACGCAGGACGACAGGCCCTGCGGCACGTCGTTCTGTATCTCGATGGCATCGTCGAAGTCATCATACTCCATAACGTAGAGGATCGGGGCAAAGGTCTCGGTCTTCACCGTGGCCGTCTGGCCGGGCATCTCGACGATGGCGGGTTGCATATAGACGCCGTCGGGCACGTCTTCGGTCACCCGGTCGCCGCCGAACACGGTGCCGCCTTCGGCCTTTGCAGCCTCCAACGCGGTGGTCATCGCCGCGCCCGAGGCCTCGTCCACCAGCGGGCCGATCAATGTGCCCTCGGTCAGCGGGTTGCCGATGGGCAGACCGGCATAGGCCTTTTTCAGTCGGCTCACCAGTTCGGCGCGGATCGATTTGTGCACGATCAGACGGCGCAGTGTTGTGCAGCGCTGACCGGCAGTGCCCACAGCCGAGAACACGATCGCCCGCACCGCCATTTCCAGATCGGCCGAGGGGCCAACAATCATCGCATTGTTGCCGCCAAGCTCAAGAATGCACTTGCCGAACCGCTGCGCCACGATAGGCGCGACAGCGCGGCCCATACGGGTCGAGCCCGTCGCCGAGATGACCGGCACATCCTCACTGGCCACCAGCGTCTCGCCCAGCGCGGCGCCGCCGATCAGGGTTTGCAGCAGGTGGTCGGGCGCATCGCCAAACCGGGCCAGTGCACGTTCGAAAATCTTCTGGCAGGCCATCGCGGTCAGCGGGGTCTTTTCAGATGGTTTCCAGATCACCGTGTCCCCACAAACCAGCGCAATCGCCGCGTTCCACGACCAGACCGCAACCGGGAAGTTGAAGGCCGAGATCACACCGACAGGACCCGCCGGGTGCCAGGTCTCCATCATCCGGTGGCCGGGACGTTCCGAGGCGATGGTCAGGCCGTATAGCTGCCGCGACAGGCCGACAGCAAAGTCGCAGATGTCGATCATCTCCTGCACTTCGCCCAGACCTTCCGAGGTGATCTTGCCTGCCTCCCAACTGACCAACGCACCCAGATCCTCCTTGGCGGCACGCAATTCTTCGCCCAGCAGGCGGATTAACTCACCCCGACGCGGGGCCGGAACCGTGCGCCAGGCTTTGAACGCCGCCTTGGACCGGTCGAAGATGGCGTCCATCCCGGACGCGGGTGTCTCATGCACCTCGGCCAGCAGGCTGCCATCAATCGGGGATCGTACTGCCAGGGTTCCGCCGGTCAGTTCCGCCTTGGTCAGGTCCAGATTGGCAAGGGTGGTTTGTGCAGTCATCACGATGTCTTTCATATCTCAGGCCGCCTTGTTCTGTTCGGTTGCGTCGCCAGCGCGATAGAGCCGGCCAAATTCAGTGTTGAGGAAATCGGACAGGTTCACCTGTTCCTGCCGGACGAAGCCTGTGCTGGGCAGAGACCCCGCCCGCATCAGATCGACCACGCCCAGAACACCTGCGGCAGTGGTGACCTGAATGGCGCTCCAGACCTGTCCGTTGATCGTGCGGGCAAAGCTCTTGTTGATCAGGGATTTCTCGCGAAGAGAGCCGTCGATCAGGCCTTTGGCGGTGCAATAGACCAGAACCACATCCTGATCGGTGCGTGGCAGGGCCGTTTCGAAAATGTCCTTCAGCAGATCCCGGCGGCGTTCCAGCCCGAGGTCCTTCAGCAACAGCTTCAGGATATCGCAATGACCCGGGTACCGGATCGAGCGATAGGAGACAGCCCGCGCCTTGCCCTCAAGCGTTTCCGGCAACGTGCCCAGCCCGCCCGAGGTGTTGAAGCACTCGTATTCCACTCCGTCGTGGCCAAGCACCTCATAGTCTTCCAGCGGCGCGGTTTTCACACGCTCACCATTCACGATGGCATCGCAGGGGTTGCAATACTCGTTGATCAGCCCGTCGGTGGACCATGTCAGATTGTATTTCAAGGCATTGGTCGGATAGAGCGGCAAGGCCCCGACCCGCATGTGCAGACTGTCCAGTTCGTCGAATTCCGACGCCAGTGCCGCCCCGGTGATGCCGACAAATCCCGGAGCCAACCCACATTGCGGCATGAAGGCGGTGGCGCTGTCCTCGGCGAGTTCACGCACGGCGTTGGTCGCGGCAACATCTTCGGTCAGATCAAAGTAATGCGCGCCTGCGGTCTTGGCGGCTTTGGCAATCTTTGGGGTCAGAAAAAACGGCGCCGCCGAAATCACGGCATCGAATCCGGCAAGCCCCTGCGCCAGTTGCGCTTCATCCGCCACATCGATCTGCCGGGTCGCAATCCCCTGCTTGTTGAGCCCCGACAACGCAGCCAGATCGCGGTCCGCCACGGTGACCGAATAGTTGGATGATGATTGCAGCAGGCTGGCGATCATCTGACCGATCTTGCCTGCCCCTATGACACAAATGTTCCAGCTCAAAACGCGCCTCCTCTTTCGTTTATTGAGAGTATGAGGCGTGGGCTGTTCAATTCGCAGGGGGTATCTTGACGAAAACACCGAAAGTTACATCATTATGACGATACTTTCGTCACTTTGTCTCAGGCGATCTGCGCCATGCGCGATGCAACCGCCTCAGCCGGGGGAGCAGCGCGGCGACGTTCATCTCGATCAACGCCTGTTTCGCGGCGGCAACCACGGTGTACATCACGTCCGCATCCATGCGACCGACGCAGCCAACCCGAAAGCTCTCCGCTTCGGTCAGCGCCTGCAGGAAGGCCGCAACCACAAGCGTGATCGCCAGGTCGTCGGCCAGAACAAGCGCCTTGCCATCAATCGAGATCAGCGAGGTCCGCATCGCCGCGATCGCGAAGGTGCCGGATCCCTGCACGGGCACACAGTCATAGGCTTCCTTGTCGTCGCCCAGCAGGTCCAGAAGCCGGGCGCGCAATTCGGCCGTCATGCCGCGAAAATCGCCGCACCAGCTACCCCAATCGCGCAGCATCGCCTGTTTCACGGAATAAGAAGTCGTCAGCGGCCCGGCAACAGCAGGAAGGGCTCTCCGAGTTCGGGGCCGGGGAAGGGTGACATGTCAGATGGCCTTGATCACGGAATCGGCATGGCCAACAGCAATTTGCATGATCCTGTTTTTACCGGACACAATAGCGTTTCCCTATGAAGAGGTGAGGTGTCAGAAATCTGACATCAAAGCTTGGAGAAGTGGGCAGGTTCGACCTTTGTTAATTCGTGCAGTCAAATCAGGAACATCCGTGATTTTTGGTTCCAATTAAGCTACGGTGCGGCCAATTGGGCCATTTTGTTCGCAAAATTCCTGCGGCCGCGTGGCCCGGCCAGCGCAGAATGCCCCATCGGGCCGGTCATGAGATTCCGTATGACCACTGCTGCCTAACGTAGGCGCAAGACACAGCGTTGGTTCCTTTATGCGTTTCACGGCTAAGTTCAGGGGGGAACAGACGTGCCTAAGGACCCGATTGAAAACACCATTTCCTTCACTCCAACCGAACCCGAATGGGTACTGATACAGGAGATTCTGCCTGCAGATGATCCAACCGCTATCCGATCGCATTTCGAATGTTTCGAAGTGGCTGAGGAAACGGTTCTGCCCTCGCAGGGCATGTATGTGGTGCTTGGCGGCGAAGTACATCTGCGCCAGGACGGGGCAGTACTGGCCACCGCCGATACGGGTGACTATTTCTACGAAGAACATCTTGAGATTTTCGACATTCCCGTCAGCCTCGAGGCGCTGGCCACACCCGGCACCAAGTTGGCCTACCTGTCCAGCAACCACTGGTTCGAAATACCGACCAAGGTGCGTGAGGCCTGTTACGCGACCCTGTTCGGCGATCTGGTCAGCGTGCATCTGCAGAATTTCCAGCAACCGATCAACTGCTGCAGCGTCACGGCGGCAGCGCTGAGCATGTCGGCGTTGGGGTTCAGCTGCGAAGTCAACGACATCTTCCGCGAATGCGCCTTGCCGACCTCATTCGTGGTGAATGACGGTATTTCGTTGGGCGAGCTATATGACGTCGCCTGTACCTTTATCCACTCGCAGGGCCTGCGCGATCGGGTACAGGTTCAGGCCTATTTCATGGATGAGGCCACCACCTCGGTCAAGCTGCTGTTGGAAGCGATTGACGAATCCAACCGGCTGGGCGGCGATAACGACATCCTGGTGGCGAATTTCCAGGTCGGCGTTGCCCATGGCAAACCAAATATGCCGGGCGGGCACTTTGCCATCATCGCCAAGTGCAACCCCAGCACCGGATTGGTGCACATGATGGACGTTCACCCCGAAAAATACGGCAAGCTTTGGGTCACCACAGTGGATCGCATCTGGGCCGGGATGTCGGACCGTGACGGAACCTCGATGCGGTCGCGGGGCATCCTGCGGTTCTCAGCCCGCGAGGCGGTGAAGACCAACCTGCAGACGCTGCAGCAGGACTGCAACTATGTCGACAGCACACAGTATCTGGCAAAGGACCCAAAGAAACGGCGCAATCTGTTCCGGCGGGCCAGCCCGAACATGAACTCGCTTGGAGTATTGGCCGAAAGCCTTGCGATTCTGGGCGATGCGCAGGTTGATGAAGACAAGCTGCTGATCGCAACGCAAACCAATTTCACGGACGCGCTCAGCCGGGTGTCCACCGCGAAAGAGATGCACGCACTGGCACAGCGCTATCTCAGCCAGTCACCGGACGTGCATCTGGGCAGCACATTCCACGGCTATGCCACCCGTAAGGGCGGCGAGGAAAAAGCGCCCGAGGATTGGTTCCGCGACAAACTTCGCAGTCTGAACGAAGAGCAGGACCGGCACCTGATGATCAATATCGACTTCAACCGCGTGCTGGGGTTCGAAGTCATCCGCCCGCCCGAGAATGTGTTTCGCGAGACCGCGTTGCTGGAAGAGTTCTGGTGCCTTTGCATTGCCTATGAAGAGGAAAACGATCTGGTGACCGTGGTGGACATGAGCCCTGCCACCTCGCAGGTCTGGCAGGCGCCGTGCGAACACATCTTCCGCGGCCTGCGCGACCTGAAAAACCCGGCGATGCTGGTGATCGAGGAACACGAGCCGCCCGAAGACCCCACCGACGTTGCCCGCATCGTGGCGAACAACCCGATCGTCATGTTCTATGCGGATGAGGACCCGTGGTCCTACATGCTGCGCAGTATTCTGGCCAATATCGGCTTAACCAGCGTCAAGCTGATCGACATCGAAGGTCATGGGGCCAATGTGATGAAGATGCGGCGGCAGCTGAACGTGCTTACGGGCAAGGAAAAGGCGCCGTATCTATTCTTTCAGGGCGAATGTCTGGGCCGACGCACGGATATTGTCGACATGATCCTGAAAGGTCACTTGCAGGAACGGGTGCACGAGGCCGGGCTGCCGGTTCTGCTGCGCCATGAATCCCCCAGTCTGGACAAGAACATCTTTGGCTACCCCAAGGGCGGCTTGACCGATGCGCCGACAGAAAAACGCAACGTGCTGCTATGCGCCTGCGGATCGTCGGCGGCCGACAAGGTGCCGGAACTGGTGGAAAGGATCACAGCGGCCGGGCACAACGTGAAACTGATCCCGTCGGTTTCGGCCGAGAAGTTCTTTCGCGATTTCGGCACCGAACGGATCGAGAAATGCATTACCCACAATGACTATTACCGCGATGATGACGAATGGAACTTCCGCTATATCGAGTTCGGCATGCCCCTGCGCGCCTCGCATCTGGCGCTGTGCGACTGGGCCGATTGCGTGGTCGTGGCACCGGTTACCTGCAACACGATGGGCAAGATCGCCAACGGGATTGCCGATAACCTGCTGACCTCGGTCTTTGTGGCATGGCAGTACCGGAACAAGCCGGTGATCCTCTGCCCTGCCTGCAACACGAACATGTGGAACAACGTCACCACTCAGAGAAACGTGGAAAAGCTGCGCGATCTGGGCATTGATCTGGTCGGCCCGCGCAAGGGTCGCCTGTCCAACGGCATGATGGGGATCGGCATGATGGCCACCCCGGACCAGATCATGGAGGTGCTGGACGAAGCCTTCGAAGAACTGGCCGATCAGGAGCACAACATCTGCAAATGGGCGCAGGAGGCCGCCGCCTCGGACGATATCGCGCAATGGGGCCGGGTATTCCAGGCCATCGACACCGGTATGGCCGGAATTGACATCGTCGATGACAGCAATGGCGACACGCTGCTGCATTATGCGGCGGGCGGCGAAGGCGAGCTGAACGATGAAGGCATTGATCTGGGCAAACCGGACCTTGAGGCCGCGCAGTCGCTGATCGACCGAGGCATCAACGTAAACGCCACCAACGATCACGGCTTTACCAGCTTGCATGTGGCGGTGATGAACAACTCGGTCGAAATGGTGGAAATCCTGCTGGGGGCCGACGGGATCGACGCCAGTTCCTGCATTCACTTCCTGCAAAACCCAAACAACACCAAGGACATCAAACTGGCGGAAGAAATCGTCGAGATGCTGGACGATTGGGCCAACACTCACACCCTGACCGAATTGGCGGAAGAGGACGAAAGCGATCTGGTCGAGGATCGGGAAAAGACTTACCTTTACTTCACTTATGGCTCGCTCAAGAAGGGGTTCCCGAACCACGATGCTCATGCCGAAGTGCTGGATGACTTCGTGGGCGAAGCAGTGACCCGCCAGCGGATGCCCCTGATTGTCCCGCACGAGCCGCATTGCGACAATCCCAACTGCGGGTTCCTGCATCGCATGGCCACGCTGGTCGACCAGAAAGGCCGTGGCAAAGCGGTGAAAGGCGAGGTCTACCGCGTCTCATCCTCCGGGATGAAAGAACTGGACAAGCTGGAAGGCTACCATGGTCCCGGCTCGCCAGAGAATGTCTATGTGCGCAAGCGGATCAACGTGTTGATCAACGGCGTGAAAAAACCCGCCTATACCTATGTGATCGCGCACCCCACCAAGTATCTGGATCAATGGGAACAGGGCACCTCTGGCATCGTCGCGGAATACACGTTGGATATGGCCACGGGAACGCCCAAGCCGGACTATCAGCCACCCGCCTAGTTCTGCATCTCGATCACGGCCTCATCGTCCGGATCAGCCTTGAGGCTGAGATTATAGGCCGTGATCGCCAGCATGCACAGCAGGACAAAGGGCCAGAACGCGGCTTTTGGGATCAGATTGTCCTTAAAGTGGATGACCCGCAGCGAGGGCACTGCCTCGGACGCAAAAAGATAGGTGTTGATCGAGACCGCCAGCAGCAGAAAATACATCAGGAAAAAGAACGATTCCATGTAGATCACCGGCGATCCGGCAAAGCCCTCGCGCAGTTGCACATGGGCCAGCAGGATCACGAAGAACAGGACCGAACAGGTGCCGATCACGCTGGAGGTGCTGAAATCGTGGCGCTCCACCAGATCGGGGCGGCGGGTGACGGTCATCACCGCGCCAAACAGCAGCATCGTCACCACGATCAGGGGGATCATGTGGACGATGAAGGCATTGCCGAAATTGCGCTTTATAACGAAGTTATAGTGCAGTTCCGGCCGGTTGGTCTGAAACTCGTTTTCGCCAATACCCAACGTGGTATCCAGATCGGACAGGCGATAGTCGAAATAGGTGTTCTCCCGCTCCCACGTGCCCATGACGATGCGGTTGTCGATGCCAAAGATATCCTCCGGACCGGTGGCCGGATAGGCCGAAAAGTCCGGTATTAGAGCCACATCTACGTCAAACTCACCGGGCCAGAACCGGACCCAGACAGTTTTGTGGTCAAACGGATAGCTGGTGTAGTCAAAGCTTTGCCGCAGCGTCTGTTCGAAATACCAGCCGATCAGTTCCGACCCGTCCTGGTCCATACGATAGACTTCTTCAATCAGGCCATTCGCGGCATCGGTGGCCTCGGGCAGGATAAACCCCACCTCGCCTTCGGGCGGTTTGATTGCGTCATGGATGCCATCTTCGTAGTGCTGCCAGATATAGCCGCTGACATGCACGTCGCTGGCGCCGGTAAAGCTGAAGGATTTGATGAAGATGCCGGTTCTGACGCGATAATCCGGCGCATTCCCCAGCTTTTGCAGGTAGTCATCAACCGAGGCCTGATCCGGCAGCTGCGTCGGATCGCCTTCGAAATGGTTCAGCGCGACCAGAAACTTGAACAGCAGCGCCGCCAGACCAAACGTCAGGGCGCCGGAAATCCACCAAACCTTCTTTTCGATGCTCATCCAGACCCTCTCATGCGTGGTCAAGCCGCCCGACCAGGGACTGTGTGATGCCCATCTCCGTAAACCGTGCGCCAAGCGCCTCGAAATCTTCATGCGCACTCATGGGAATGCCCCAGCCGCCGCACGCGGCCAGAACCCGCGCGTGTTGAATCGAAAGATCGACCATCGGCAGGGGTTCGTCAGCGGTGAACTTACCCAGAGCCTCGATGTATTCCGTGGCCCTGTCCCATTCCTGCCGCGCCAGCATGACAGCGCTGGCATCAGGGTAGAAATGCAGATGGCTATGCCCAACACAGCCTTCAGCGATGATCTGAGCGCCCAGCTTCAGGTGCTGATCTTGTTTGTTAGGGTCTGTTTCTGCCATGGCGAGTGCCGACAGCGCCTTTGGCCCGACAAAGTTCCGACCGTGTTCCAAGGCGATTTCCACGGCGCGCGCTCCTGTCTCGCGCGCATCCTCCAACTGCCCCGCGTAAACCTGCGTTCGCGCCAGATGCTCCAACGCCTGCGCCTCAAGCCGTTTGGCCCCGACGCGGCTGGCGATTTCGGCGGACACCGAGAAAGTGTCCAGCGCCTGATCCAGTTCACCCAGAAAGGTGTGCGCCACGCCCAGACAGGTCTGCGCCACGCATTCCGGCACGAAGGCGAAGTATTTCTGGGAAACTTCGATCGCCTCCTGCGCATCCCGCTTACCCCGCGCCACATCACCGGTATAGCTGCGCGCTACGCTGAGGTTATGCAGGTTCGCCGCCAGATCCCGCACCAGCCCTTTCTCACGCGCCCGCTCGACCGCTTGGGTATAGAACCCGGCGGCCGTCTGCATCGTCGCGTTCATGAAATTGGCATCACCAAACCCGCTGAGCGCACCAACCTCCAACCGGACCGATTCCAGCTTTCTAGCCAGTGTTAGAGCCTTTTCATTGCTTTGCAGCGCATCCTCGACCCGACCCAGCGGGAAATAGACATTGCCGCGCACATAGTTGATCTGAGCGATGTCGCGCTCGGACCCGCACCGCTCCGCCGCCTCTTCAGCAGTATCAAGGCTGTGCAGGGCGTCCTTGTACAGGCTGGCCTGCCGCGCCGCCTGCGCCAGCCCGATATGGGCACGGCTGATCTGTTCATCGGTCTCGGCCAGATCGGCAGCTTCCTTGAATTCGCGCAGCGCGTCATCCGACAATCCCTGCAAGCGGTGGGTCTCTCCACGGGCGCAGAACAGGTCAAACCGCACCCCGGACGGCGCCGGCAGTTCCAGTGCCCGCTCGATCAGCGGGCTGGCATCGTCGAACTGAAAACTCTGGATCAAGTTCTCGGCCGCCTCCAGATATGCCTGCGCAGCGTTGGTTGCGCCAGCCCGATCCAGATGCTGCGCCCGCAGGGTGGCGTCACGGTCTTCGTACCACTTCGCGGCCTGACGATGCAGCCGTGCACGTTCGGATTTGACCAGCGTCGCATAAGATCCGTCGCGGATCAGCGCGTGGGCAAACATCAGATCGGCCTCTGCCTCACGGATCAGAGCCGAGCGGATCAGCGTCGAGGTGTCCAGATGCCCTTCGCCTAGGATGAAATTCAGAACCTCGGGCGAGAACCGCTGTCCCAGCACCGAGGCCGCCTGAATCGCCGCCCGGCTGGACCGGTCCAGCGCATCCAGCCGCGATTGCACGATCCCCTGAATGCTGCCCGGAACGGATTCGCGTTTCAGCACGTCGATATTGCGTAACAATTGCTCCAGAAACAGAGGATTACCCCCGGCGCGCTGCACACAGGCGTCCAGCAGTTCGGGGTCGATGCCGGTGAATTCCTCGACCAGTTGCCGGACCTGATCCTCGCCCATCGGCGCCAATTCCAGTTTCGAGATCAAAGCACCATCCGTGCTCATCTGCCATTCGCGGTTGATCGGGTCGCCTTCAACGCGACTGGTCATCAGCAGCACACATGGCAGGTCGCGCGTGGTGGCGGCGATATGGGCACAGGCCGTCAGGATTTCCGGTGCGGCCCAGTGGATATCCTCGATCTGGATCAGCATGGGCGATTCACGGCTGCGTGCGGCAATCAACTCGTCGATCACCTGCCGACGCCCGCGCAGGCGGGTTGCATTGTCCATCACCGCATAGACCTCGGCCAGCCCGGGATCTTGTTCCAGTTCCAGCAGCGCGTTCAGGTGGGTGGCATTCGAAGGCAAAACCCAGCCCTTGGCCACCGCATCCTGTGCCATCGCCGCGCAGGCGGCAGCGTCATCTGCGACCTCGAGCCCCAGAATACTGCGTGCAACGGATTGAATGGCCGAGTGCCCCTCGCGCGTGCCGAAATCCATCACAACGCCATTGTGGATTGAGTAATTTAGACCAGCAGCCAACTCAGCCACTTGTTCGGACAGGTGAGTCTTGCCAATCCCCGGCTCTCCCAGAACGATGTGGACCTCGCCCTTGCCATGTTGCTGGCAGCGGTCGAACGTGGCCGAGAACAGCGACATCTCGCGCTCGCGCCCGACAAAGCGGTGCCGGCGCGACCGGATGTTGCGCGCCAACCGGTCCAAACGCCAAAGTTCAACCGGCTCATTCAGACCCTTGATCTCCTTCTCACCCATGGACTCACCGACAAAAAGCGGCCCCAAAGCGCGCTGAATATCGTGCGACACAAAGGTTTCGCCTGGCACGGCCATGTCGGTAATGCGCGATGCGAGGTTCACGCCATCGCCGGTCACCGTATATTCGGTATGGGCCTGGCTGCCCGTGTTGCTGGCAATCACCTGCCCCGAGGCGATGCCGATATGGCACGAGACAGGCGGGTTCAGGCTGGGCAGAACCGCGTGGATTTCCAGCGCCGCCCGCGCTGCACGTTCGGTATCATTGGTGTGGGAAATCGGCGCGCCAAAAACGGCCATCACCGCGTCGCCGATATGCTTGTCAATTCGGCCGCCGAATTTCTCGACCACATGATCGACCTTGGCGAAAAACGCGTTCAGCAGCGCATGCATGTCCTCGGCGTCCAACTCGCTGGTCAGGCGGGTAAAGCCGGTGAGGTCGGCAAACATTACCGTGACCTGCCGTTTGGCCGGCTCGGGCGAAGTGTCGGGTTCATGGGGTTGAACGGCTTCAACCGTCTCAAGCTCCGCTATCGCGCGCAGCAGCCTGCGGCGGTCTCCGACAGCGGTCACTCCGATTTCGATCAGGTCTTCGCCCGTCAGGTCGGGCAGAATTGCGAAATCAATTTTGTTGTCCAAAAAGGCTTGCGCGTATTCGGAAAGTCCAAGCGCGCACAGCCAGTCCCCAAGGTCCTGCGACATGTCGCCCCTCTGAAGCCCCCTTACTTCAGAGACAGACCTAGCACAGCAGACCCGCTTGAGTCTGCAATGCTTGACGAAATTAATGTTTATGTACGCCCATATGCCCGAAATGGGGCCTCAGACCTTAGCGCTGAGCCCTTCGGTCGACAGATCGTCCAGTCTGGGCATCAGACGCAACAATTCACTGGCGTAGTCGGTCTGAGGATTGGCGAACAACGCGTTGGTCTCTTGCAGCTCGACCACTTTACCCTGCTTCATCACCGCAACCCGGTCGCACATCTGGCGCACCACCGGCAGATCGTGGCTGATGAACAGCAGGGTCAGGCCCAGATGCTCCTGCAGGTCCTTCAGGATATTGAGAATCTGCGCCTGGATCGAAACATCCAGCGCGCTGGTCGGCTCATCACAGATCAGAAAGCGCGGTTGTGTCGCCAACGCGCGGGCGATGGAAATCCGCTGACGCTGGCCGCCCGAGAATTCGTGCGGGTATTTCAGCCCGGCCTCATAGCCCAGCCCCACCTGATCCAGCAATTCGTCCACGCGGCGCTTGATATCGGCCCCATCCATCAGACGGTGATGGCGGATCGGCTCGGCCACAATGTCGTCCACCCGCATCCGGGGGTTCAGAGACGAATACGGGTCCTGAAAGATCATCTGGATGTTCTTGCGATAGGCATCCAGCGCAGCCTTGTTGGTCAGATCGCTGACCACCTGCCCCTCGAACGTGATAGTGCCGCCATCGACCGGGTACAGCCCGGCGATCATCCGGGCAACTGTGGACTTGCCCGAGCCGGACTCGCCCACGACCCCGAACACCTCACCCGCGCGAATGTCAAAGCTGACATCATCCACAGCGGTGAAATAGGTGCGGTCCCACGGCAGCAGGCCTTTGCGCTGCAGGAACTTCTTGGTCAGGTTGCGAATCTCGAACACCGGTTTGGAGGTATCGTTGTCCACTTTCGGCCAGTGGCGGGCCATATCCTCGATGGCAAAGCGGGTTTCGCGCCCGCCATAGCTGATCTGGGGGAAGCGGTGCAGTTTCAGCGTCGGGCGCGGCACAGCAGCGATCAGTGATTTGGTGTATTCGTGGCTGGGCTGACCCATGACCTGCGCGGTCGGGCCGGATTCGACCACCTTGCCCGCATACATCACCGTCACCTTGTCGGTGGTGTCCGCGATCACGCCCATATCATGGGTGATCAGGATGACGCCCACCTGACGTTCGCGCGCCAGTTCCTTGATCAGATCCAGAATCTGCGCCTGAACCGAAACATCCAGCGCCGTTGTCGGCTCATCCGCGATGATCACGTCCGGCTCGGTACACAGCGCCAGCGCAATAACCACCCGCTGGCGCATCCCGCCCGAGAACTGGTGCGGGTACTGATCCAGCCGCGTATCGGGATCGGGAATGCCGACGCGATCGATCAGATCACGGGCGCGCTTGTTCGCCTCGGCGTCAGAGCCGCCCAGATGGGCCTGAATGGTCTCAACCAGCTGCTCACGCACGGTGAAAAGCGGGTTCAGCGAGGTCAGCGGGTCCTGAAAAATCATCGAGATCTTCTTGCCGCGCAGCCCGCGCATCGCCTCGGCGTCCAGACCGCTGATCTGATCGCCGCTGAGTTTGATAGTACCGCTGGCGATACGGCCGGGGCGGTCCAGCAGGCCCATAATGGCGGCGCCGATGGTGGACTTACCCGCGCCGGATTCACCCACAAGCCCGTGGATTTCGCCCGGTTCAACGGACAGGTCCACATGGTCCACCGCAGTGAACAATTGGCGGCGCGTCGGGAATTCGACCGTCAGGTCATTGATCTTCAGAAGGCTCATGTAATCACCGCAGCTTTGGGTTCAGCGCATCGCGCAGCCAGTCGCCCAGCAGGTTTACAGACAGTGCCAGCGCCAGAAGGGTGCAGGCCGGGAAGAACAGGATCCACCACTCACCCGAGAACAGGAAGCCCTGTCCGATGCGGATCAGTGTACCCAGCGACGGCTGAGTCGGAGGCGCACCCACACCCAGGAAACTAAGCGTTGCCTCGGCGATAATCGCCAGCGCCAGCGAGATCGTGGCAATCACCAGAACCGGGCTGAGGACGTTCGGCAGGATGTGGCGGAACATGATCGGGATCGAACCGCGGCCAATCAGCCGGGCGGCTTGCACATATTCCTTGTTTTTCTCGACCAGCGCTGCACCCCGCACCACGCGTGCAAATTGTACCCAGTCGGACAGGGCAATCGCGACGATCAGCACGTAGATTGCCATCGCATTGCGGTACTCGGGCGGTGTCACCCCCTTGGCGATGCCAAAGATCAACATCGCCACCAGAATGGCCGGGAAGGTCAGCTGCACATCTGCAATCCGCATGATGATGGTCTCGACCCAACCGCCATAATAGGCCGCCATCAGCCCCAGGATCACGCCGATGATCATCGCCAGCACCACCGCCGAGGCCCCGACGAACAACGAGATACGCAGCCCGTAGAGAATGGTCGAGAACACATCCCGCCCCTGATCGTCGGTACCCAGCAGGAAGGTTTCCTGCGTGAAGGCGTTCGGTGTACCCGGTGGAGTAAACCCGTTCATCAGGTTCAGCGTTGCCGGATCGAACGGGTTATAGGGCGCGATCAGCGGCGCGAAGATGGCCGCGAGCACAAGAACCACCACCACGACCGAGGCGATGATGGCCACCGGAGAATGCCGGTACGACCACGCGAAATCGCTGTCCCAGAATTTGGCGAAACGCGACTTGGGCGCGGTTGACGGAGTTTCGATCGTATCGGTCATGTAGCCCTCGCGTCGACACGCAGGCGCGGGTCAATGGCATAGTAGAGAAGATCGACAATCAGGTTGATCGTCACGAACATGACCGAAATCAGCATCAGGTAAGCGGCCATGACAGGGATATCGACGAACTGGATTGCGTTGATGAACAGCAGGCCGACTCCGGGCCACTGGAACACCGTCTCGGTGATGATGGCGAAGGCGATGATCGAGCCCAACTGCAGGCCAGTGATGGTGATCACCGGTACCAGCGTGTTTTTCAGCGCGTGACGAAAGTTGATCACCCGGTCCGATAGCCCGCGCGCTCGGGCGAAACGGACATAGTCGGCACGCATCACTTCCAACATTTCCGACCGCACCAGCCGCATGATCAGCGTCATCTGATACAGGCCCAGCGTAATCGCCGGCAGGATCAGCGCCTTGAGCCCCGAGGCTGTCAGGAACCCGGTGGACCAGCTGCCGATCATCACCGTCTCGCCCCTGCCGAAACTGGGCAGGACGCCCAGTTCAATCGAAAAGACATAGATCAGCAATATCCCGATCAGGAAGGTCGGCAGCGACACCCCAAGAAGAGACACGGTCATGATGATATTCGCAGCCACCCCTTGTCGTCGGATCGCCGTAAAGACGCCCAGCCCGATACCCATCGTGATGGCGAGAAAACCCGAGACAAAGGCCAGTTCCAGCGTGGCAGGCGCGCGTTCGATCAGGATCGTCGAGACCGGACGCCCCTGACGGTACGAGACGCCAAAATCACCCTGCACCGCGCCTTTCAAAAACTTGAAGTATTGAACCGGAAAGGGTTGATCGAGACCCAGCTCGGTGCGCAGCCGATCTATGTCGGCCTGCGTGCGTTCCTGACCCAGCATGTTGTCGATCGGATCACCGACAAAACGGAACATGGAAAAGGCCACCAGACCCACGACCAGCAGCACGATCACGGATTGGAACATCCTTCGGACGATATATGCGAACATGCGTTTCCCTCGTTGATCGGTCTTCCTAGGCCGCCTCTGACCAAGTGGTCAAGGTATCGCTAACAGGCAGACGCGACGTTCCGTTAGTTCACCGTCACCCAACGCAGCAGAAAGAAATTGTCCGGTCGCTGCGTCAGATCAACATTACTGCGCGTACCCCAGACCAGAGGCTGCACATACAAAGGCACATAGACCTGTTCGTCCTGAATGATTTGCGCCACCTCGTCCAGCATGGCCTGCCGTTTGCCTTCGTTCAGTTCCGACTGGATCACCGGCAGCAGCTCGTCGACACGCGCGTTCGAAAAGCCCCCAAAGTTCCAACTGCCCAACTTCTTTTCCTCATTGGGGGTCGCCACAAGGAACCGCACCGGATGCTCAGCGTCAAAGGTACCGGGGCTCCAGCCCAGCAGGTACATGTCGTAGTTGTCCTCGCGCAGTTCGGGCCAGTAATTGCGAACCGGCATGGCGTCCAGTTCGGCGGCAAGCCCGATCTGGGCCAGCATGGAGACTACGGCCTGACAGACGGCCTCATCGTTCAGATAGCGGTCATTGGGGCATTTCAGACCGAAGGAAAAGCCATCAGCATAGCCCGCCTCGGCCAGCAGGGCCTTGGCGGCTTCGACGTCAACGGCGGGGCGGTCGGCGTTGGTTGCGGAATAGCCGTTCATGGCCGGACTGACCAGTTGCGAGGCCGCCTCTGCATTGCCCCGCATGATGGTGGCCAGAATGGCATCGACATTCACCGCCTGCGCCACCGCTTTACGCACACGAGGGTCTTGGAATGGGTTCGGTTTGCCTGCGTCGTCGGTGTATTTCAGTGTTTCGGCCTGATGATCAAATCCCAGCATGATCACCCGCGCCTCGATGCCCTGAATGACGTTCACCTCGGCATCGCCTTGCAGGCGCGCCACGTCCTGAATGGGCACCGGGTTGATCATATCCACATCGCCGGACAACAGCGCTGCAACAGCGGTGGCGGGGTTCTGAATCGGGTTGAATTCAGCGCTCGTGATGTTGTGTTCCACCTCATCCCACCAGCCGTCGAACGGTTCCAGCACCGTGCGCAGGCCCGGCTCTCGCGCGATAACCCTGAACGCGCCGGTGCCATTGGCGTTCAGCGTCGCATGGTTGCCAGTTTCCTTGTCGGGGACGACAGCATCATTGGCCTCGGTCCAACCCTGATCCATGATCATCCAGTTGGCGATAGAAGAAGGGAACAGAGGGTTCGGGGCGGTGGTCATGAAATCAACGGTGTAGTCGTCGACCACGATCACCTCACTGATCGGCGCAAACCAGCTGCGGGTGTCGGCGACCTCGCCCGAAGCGCGCTGATAGCTGAACAGAACGTCCTGCGCATCGAACGTGCTGCCATCGTGAAAAGTCACGCCTTCACGCAGTTTGAACCGCCATCCCTCACCATCGCCGATTGGCTCCCAACTGACGGCCAAGGCTGGTTCGACCTGCATGTCCTTGTCGCGGCGCACAAGCCCTTCGTAGACATTGTTGAGAAATCCCAGAACCGGGGCCGAATTAACCGCGTGCGGATCCATCGTCTGCGGATCGGTGGTTGAGGCCCACGTGAACTCGGCGGCGTGCACGCCGGTGGCGCCAAGCATGGCCAGACCGATGACGCTGTGTCTGAGAATCATGGCGAAATCTCCCTGTGTCTTCCGCAGAAGAGCGGTGTTGAAGGATAACGCAAATGGCAGGGCGAGAAGGTCACGCCCTGCCAAGTCACTGATCTGAATGCTTTAATTCAGAGTGAAATACTTGATCTTGGGCGAATCTTCCGGCTCAACCACGGTACCCACGTTGGACTTCATGCCCCAGTTCAGCACCTGGTGGTGGATCGGGATGTACAGCTGTTCATCCTGAACCACTTGCCAGATTTCCGCGATCTGCTTGTCACGCTCGGGCAGGTTGGTTTCCGAGGCCAGACCTTGAATCTTGGCGTCCAATTCCGGGTTGCTGTAGCGGGTGCCGTTCCACGAACCGTACTTCTCACCCTTGGTGTGGGCGAGGAAGTTGAAGATGTATTCCGAATCGTAAGTTGGAACACCCCAACCCAGCATGTAGAAATCGGTTTCCAGGTTGTTGATCAGCGGGAAATGCTGCGCCTTGGGCTTGGCGTCCAGGTTCACGGTAATTCCGATCTGCGCCAACATACCGACAGCCGCCTGACAGATCGCCTCATCATTGATGTAGCGGTCATTCGGGCAATCCAGCTGGATGGTGAACCCGTCCGGATAACCGGCCTCGGCCATCAGGGCCTTGGCACCCTCAATATCGGTGGTTGAGGAGCCGTCCATTCCCTCATCCCAACCATTGACGAAGGGCGGTGCAATCATGCCGGCCGGTGCTGACTGGCCGCGCATAACGACCTGTTTGATCGCATCGCGGTTGATCGCCTTGGACATGGCCTGACGGACACGGACATCCGACAGGGGGTTCTTGCCGTCGACATTGTCATTGGCCAGATCGGCATCACCCATGTTCAGACCAAAGAAGATTACCCGGTTCTGCGGCGCAGTGCGCACGTCCAGACCGTCGGCGCCAGCAACGCGCTCAAGGTCCTGTACGGGGACGTCCTGAATGAAATCGACCTCACCCGACAGCAGGGCCGCAACACGGGTCGCTGCGTTCTGGATCGGGGTATAGATGATCTCAGTTACGGCCAGCGGGAACTCATCTTTGCCCCAGTAGTTTTCGTTGAGGGCCAGAACGGTTTTCACGTCCGGTTCGCGGCTTACCAGCTTGTAGGGGCCGGTGCCATTGGCGTTCTTTGCCGCGAATGTATCTTCACCACCTTCATAGTCCTGCACCTTCACGGCGTTGTTCGCCTCGGCCCAGCCCTTGTCCATCATGAACATGTTGGTCAGGTTATTGGGCATGATCGGGTTGGGGCCATCGGTTTCAATCTCGACGGTGTATTTGTCCGGCGCGCGCACCTCTTTCACCGAGGCCAAAAGTTCCTTGTAATCGGAATCCGGCGTCATCGCCCGGTTCAACGAAAACACGACGTCTTCGCTGTCAAACTCGGCACCGTCATGGAAGGTCACGCCTTCGCGCAGCTTGAACACCCAGATATTCGGGTTTTCTTCGGACGGCGCCCATTCAGTGGCCAGCGACGGCACCAGCGCGCCGGAATGGTCGCGCATCACCAGCGTTTCCATAATCTGGTGCGCCAAAGCCGACGTCGGGCCTTCGTTCTGGGCATGCGGATCCAGCGTCAGTGAGTCGCCCGCCCGCGCCCAGCGCAGGGTTTCAGCCGACGCGCCAGCCGCCATCAACGCGGTCGCGCTGGCAGCAATCATCAGGTTTCTTAGGATCATTATAGTCTCCCCGGTTTTATTGTTTGTGTCGTCATTGCGACGGTCGGCCGCTTGTTGCGGCCACGGTGCAACTGATCATCCAGATCATTTTGATCGTTGCAACAATAGATTGAGTTTACCCGTGACGACCAAAGGGAAACCCGGGGCACCAGACAAGAATCAGACAAACGGCACCCGCGCCTCATCCAATGATTTTTGCCCTGTGGGCAGACTCAGGTCACAGGTGACCGGATTTGATCGTGCAATCACGCGCCCTTTGCGCACCACGGCCAAACGATGAGCACGCAACCGGATCGCCTCAATCCGGTCGGTTGCCTGCAGCAGCACGAAATTGGCGGCACAGCCCTTGGCAACGCCATATCCCTCCAACCCCATGATACGGGCCGAGTTTTCGGTGACCGCGTCGAAACACCACGCCATATCGGCGCGGCTGGACAATTGCCCCACATGCAACCCCATGAAAGCCACATCCAACATGTCGGCCTTGCCCAGTGAATACCACGGGTCCATCATACAATCCGAGCCAAAGCCCACGGTGACCCCGGCATCCCGCAACTCACGCACACGGGTCTGGCCGCGACGTTTGGGATAGCTGTCGTGCCGCCCCTGCAACATGATGTTGATCAGAGGGTTCGGGATCGCGTGTACCCCGGCCTCGACCATCAGTGGGATCAGCTTGGACACATAGTAGTTGTCCATTGAGTGCATTGAAGTCAGATGCGATCCCGCGACCCGCCCATTCAGACCCAAACGTTGGGTTTCATAGGCCAAAGTCTCGATGTGGCGGCTCAGCGGGTCATCGCTTTCGTCGCAATGCATATCGACCATCAGCCCCCTCTCTGCAGCGATTTCACACAGCAGACGCACGGATTCGGCCCCGTCGGCCATGGTGCGTTCGAAATGCGGGATACCGCCCACCACATCCACTCCCATATCCAGCGCGCGGATGGTGTTCTGCATCGCTGTCGGATCACGCAGCACGCCGTCCTGCGGGAAAGCGACCAGTTGCAGATCAAGGTAATCCTTCACCTGTTCCCGCACCTGCAACAGGGCCTGCACGCCCTTCAGCTCATCATCGCAGGTGTCCACGTGGCTGCGGATCGCGCCAATCCCTTTGGCTGCAGCCAGTTCGCAATAGCGCAGCGAGCGGGTGGCGATATCATCGACCGACTGGATCGGCTTAAGCTCCCCCCACAAGGCTATTCCTTCCAGCAGGGTGCCCGAAACGTTCATCCGCGGCGTACCCAGCGACAGGGTCGCATCCATATGGAAATGCGGATCAACAAAAGGTGGCGAGACCAGTTGCCCCTCGGCGTCGATCACTTCACCCGCTTCGGCGGTGATCCCGGGCTCGATGGCGGCGATCCTGCCATCCGCACAGGCGATATCCACCCCGGTCTGGCCATCGGGCAGTGTGGCATTCTTGACGATCAGATCAAACATGGAGGCTCCTATCGTTGGCCTTTGAACCAAGGGGTGAGCAATGCGCGCGGATAATCCGCCGACCGCGCCGCAACCACAAGCGCTATGATGGACAGGATATAGGGCGCCATCAGGAACACCTGACCGGGCACCAGCGCGCCCATTTCGGTCTGCAGACGCACCTGCAACGCGTCGAAGGCGCCAAACAACAACGCGCCCAGCAACGCCTTGCCGGGACGCCAGCTGGCAAAGATCACCAAAGCGATACAGACCCAGCCGCGCCCGTTGACCATGCCGAAGAAAAAGGCGTCAAAGGCACTCATGGTCAGGAAGGCTCCGCCCAACGCCATCAGGGCCGAGCCCGCAACGATGGCGCCGATCCGTAACCCATAGACCGACAGACCCTGCGCATCGACACTGTCCGGATTGTCTCCGACAGCTTTGATCGCCACGCCCAAGGCGGTGCGATTCATCACGTACCAGACCACTGCCACCATCAGCAGCGCCAACCATGTCAGGGCAGTTTGCTGGAACAAAACAGACCCTAAAAATGGCAGATCGGACAATACTGGCAGATCCAAGGGTTGAAACGGCTCGATCCGGGGCGGAGAAGACACGTTCGGCAGCGCCGTACGATAGGTGTAGTAACTGACCGAGGTGGCAAACAGCGTGATGCCCAGCCCCGAGACATGCTGGGAAAGCCCCAGTGGCACGGTCAGGATCGCGTGAAGCAGCCCAAAGAACGCCCCGGCCAGAGCGGCAACCAGTACCCCGCCCCACAGGCCCGCGCCCAGCCAAACCGCCATCCAGCCACACATGGCGCCGACGACGAAGATCCCCTCAATCCCGAGGTTCAGCACGCCCGCCCGTTCGCAGATCAGCGCGCCCAGTACTCCAAAGATCAGCGGCGTGGCGATACGCAGGGATGCGGCCCAAAAGCTCTCGGACAGCAGGATGTTGAGGATATCCATCATGCCGCCGTCCTCGTGGTGCTGGCCCGGACGATCCGGTAGCGGGCAAAGAACCCGCCGACCAGCACGCAGAGCAGCGAAACGGACACCACCAGATCGGCCAGGAACGAAGATACGCCCATGGCGCGGCTCATGCTGTCGGCGCCCACGAAGACGGACGCAATGAACAGCGCCGCGATCACCACACCCACAGGCGACAGGCCCGCCAGCATCGCCACGACAATGCCGGTGTACCCAAAGCCGGGTGACAGGTCGGCGGTCAGATAGCCTTTCAACCCCGCGACCTCGCTGACACCCGCCAGCCCGGCCAGCCCGCCCGACAGGATAGCCACACCAAACAGCGAGCGGTTCACGTTGATCCCGGCATGGCGCGCAGCGGCGGCGTTCTCACCCACCGCTCGCAACCGGAACCCCCAAACCGAGCGTGCCAGCATAAATTGCGCCAATCCAGCCAGTATCAGAGCCAGAATCAACCCGGAATGCACACGCATCCGATCCATCAAGGGTGGCAGCATTCCCTGATCCAGAACCGGAGCCGATTGTGGCCAGCCGAGGCTCATCGGGTCCTGCAGCGGGCCTTCCAGCATCATTTGTACAAAGATCAGGATGATGAAGTTCAACAGCAGCGTGGTCACCACCTCATCCGCGCCAAAGCGAGTTTTCAGATAGGTCGGCGCAACCATCCCCGCTGCTCCCGCCGCCGCGCCCAGCAGGACGATCAGGGGTAACAACAGGACGCCCGAAACGTCCAACACCCCCGAGCCGATGGCTACGGCAGCCATGGCACCCAGATAGAGCTGCCCCTCGGCCCCGATATTCCATAGCTTGGCGCGGAACGCCAAGGCAGCGGCAAGACCGGTGAAGATCAGCGGCGTGGCACGGGTGAGGACCTCGGAAAAGGCAAAAACAGAGCCAAACACGCCGCGAAACATCTCGGCGTAAGCTGCAATCGGGTTTGCCCCGGCAGCCAGAAGGGGAATGGCAGCAAAGCCCAGAGCAATGACAGCGGACAGGATCGGAACGCCCAGCGTAAAGGTCCGCGACTGGGTTTGCCGTGGTTCGATGCGGATCATGCCGGTTCTCCTGCCATCATCAACCCGATCTGTTCGCGATCACGGCTGGGGGCCTCGTGCAATTCACCATCGCGGATCACAACGATCCGGTCTGCAAGGCCCAGAATTTCGTCGAGGTCTTCGGAAATCAACACCACGCCCGCGCCCCGTTCGCGCGCCTCAAGCAGGCGACGGCCAACCTCTGCTGCCGCCCCCATGTCCAGACCGCGGGTCGGTTGGTTGGCCAGGATCAGGTTCGGCGCGCGATCGAACACGCGCGCCAGAATGAGTTTCTGGATATTGCCGCCTGACAGAAGCCGCGCAGGGGCCTCAACGCCCGGACCGCGTACGTCATACGCTTTGGTCAGACGTTCGGCGTTATCTGCAATGGCCTCGCGCCGCAGTAGGCCGCGCGACTGCACATCTGCATCTTCCAGCCGTTCGATAATCATGTTCTCAGCCACGCTCATGGCGCCGACGATGCCTTCGTGATGGCGATCTTCCGGAATGCGACCAACGCCCGCCCGCACCATCGCGGCAGGGCTGGGGGCGTCGATTTCGACCTCATTGACCTTTATTAGGCCCTGATTTGGGCGCGTCAGACCTGAAATCACATTGGCCAGCCCGCTCTGCCCGTTGCCCGATACCCCCGCGATCCCGAGGATTTCGTGCGCGTTCACTGTCAGATCAACGCCGCTGAGCGTATCGCGCTTGGATCGGCCCGCGACCGACACACCCGACAGGGTCAGTACCGGCGCGCCCGGCGCCATCGCAGCGCCTGCCAGTTCCGGTGTATCCGCCCCAACCATCATCCGGGCGATGGATTTCTCATCGGCTTCGGACGTCGCCATCTCACCCACTTTCCGGCCGTGGCGTAGAACGGCGATGCGGTCGGAAAAGGCCAGAACCTCGCGCAGCTTGTGGCTGATGAAGATGACCGACAGCCCCTCGGCTGTCATCATACGGATGTTTTCGAACAGCGTGTCGGCCTCTTGCGGGGTCAGAACGGCGGTGGGTTCGTCCAACACCAGAATCCGCGCTTGCCGATAGAGCGCCTTGAGGATTTCAACCCGCTGACGCTCCCCCACCGACAGCCGTCCGACCTGTGTATCCAAGGGCGCGGTCAGGCCGCTTTGGGCGATGATCTCTTCAACCCTGCGCCGCGCTGCGCGCCGGTTGCGGCGCAGGGCAAACAGGGGTTCAGCCCCCAGGGTGATGTTGTCCAGTGCCGAGATATTCTCAGCCAGCGTAAAATGCTGGTGCACCATGCCCACCCCCGCAGCCAGTGCCACCTGCGGATGGCCCAGCGGCAGCGGCTGCAACGCACCGGTCTTGTCCGCCACCTCTATCGAGCCTGAATCGGGCAGATAGTGCCCAAACAGCATATTCATCAGCGTGGTCTTGCCCGCGCCGTTTTCGCCCAGCAATGCCAGAACCTCGCCCCGGTTCAGGGTCAGGCTGACATCATCATTGGCGATTACCGGGCCGAAGTGTTTGCTCAACCCGTTGAGCTTTAAAACTGTGGTCATTGGGGAAGCGGGCCGGCGCGAGGACCGGCCCGAATACGATCAGTTGTCCGAGACCGGGCGGTCATCGTTGACGTTCACGCGGAACAGCCCGTCCAGGATCTCGGCCTGACGCGCGTTCACCGCTTCAATCACCTCAGGCGGAACCAGCGCCTCATCCAGAACCATCGAGCCGCCGCCGTAAGCCATAAAGCTGTACTGGCCGTAATCCGCAGCCTCAAACGAACCATTGGCGACATTGGCGATGGCCTTGTCGATAGTCGGCTCCATGTGCCACAGGGCCGAGGCCATAATCGTGCCGGGATAGTCGCCCGACGTGTCGATGACATTGCCCACGGCCTTCACGCCACGTTCAACTGCTGCATCCGACACGCCAAAGCGTTCCGCATACATGATGTCCGCCCCCGCATCCATCATCGCGATGGCGCTTTCCTTGGCCTTGGGCGGATCGTACCAGCTGTCGATAAAGGTCACGAGGAAGGTGACATCCGGGTTTACCTCGCGCGCGCCGTCCATGAACGCGTTCATCAGCCGGTTTACCTCGGGTATCGCATAGCCGCCGACCATGCCGATCACGTTCGATTCCGTCGCCGCCCCGGCCACCATGCCGGTTAGGTAGGAGGGTTCGTGAATCCAGTTGTCGAAGACCGAGAAGTTGGGCGCCACCGAGCCAAATGACGAGCCCATCAGAAAGGCCGTATCGGGGTAGTCCTTGGCCACCTTGCGCGCAGCGCGTTCCAGGCCGAACACCTCGCCCACGATCAGCTGTGCACCCTGTTCGGCATATTCGCGCATTACACGTTCATAATCGGTGTTCGCTACGTTTTCCGAGAACACGTACTCAATGTCGCCCCGCTCGGCTGCGGTATTCAGGGCCTTGTGGATACGGCTGATCCATTGCTGTTCCACAGGCAGCGTGTAAATCGCCGCCACCTTGACTGTTTCTGCCGCCGCCAGCCCGGCGGAAAAAAACGTTGATGCAGCCGCGACCGCGGCCAGCAGCACTCTGCGCGTTAATGTTCTTTTGGTCATATCTCTCTCCTGTGTGGCGAGATGGCAGCATTTTTTTACTGTTCAGTCAATTTTTTCGTCTACGCCCACGAGGACCCCGGGCAATCCACAGCTTCTTCGAGCGTTATTTAGGCAACCCGGCTTACCGGCGTCCGCATGGTCGAGTGATCGAGGCTAACCTTCATCTGATACGAAATCCGATACGCAGTCTGAACACCTGATATGTAAAGGCGCCCTGCTTTTTTTGACGCAGGAGTCCTGGGCCCGGCTACCTGTGGCCCTGCGGTTTGGATGACGGAATTGCGCAGCGTGTCTCAACTTTTGGTTGTCTTGAGATGGATGGTTGTTTTATGCCCGCTGACGAATGATGCAACTGCGCAACAATTGTGCAAGCACTTGGGCTTTTTGCCCCAAAACTCTTTTTACATCTTAAATACCTTACGTCGTGGGTTTATCCGGAGCGCCGTTTGATTGCTTCTTTGGTGCATTAGCAGCTGCTCCCATGTTGTCAGGATAAATTTAGATGTTGGATTTTGCTTCCTCAACGACTTCGGAAAACAGATCAGCGGAACAACCGGTCCCGCACCGGGCACCTGTGGGCCTGTATTCGGGTCTTGGAAAACGAGCCTTTGACATCGTGTTTGCCCTGCTGCTGTTGCCGGCTGTTGCGCCGATCATCGCGCTGCTGTGGTGCCTTGTGCGCCTGGACGGTGGCCCGGGCTTTTTCGGCCATACCCGAGTGGGTCAGAATGCCAAGCCGTTCAAATGCTGGAAGATTCGCAGCATGGTGGCGGATGCCGAAGCGCGGCTGCAGGCCTATCTGGACGCCAATCCCGAAGCTGCGGCAGAATGGGAACGCGACCATAAACTGACCGATGATCCGCGCATCAACCGGCTGGGTCGCATCCTGCGCAAGACCAGCCTGGACGAGCTGCCGCAGATCTGGAACGTGCTGACAGGCGAGATGAGTTTTGTCGGACCGCGCCCTGTTGTGGCCATCGAACTGGTCAAATACGGCCGTTCCGCTTCGGCCTATCTGGCGCAGAAACCGGGGATCACCGGGCTGTGGCAGGTCTCGGGGCGCAACGATATCAGCTATGGCGAGCGGGTCGCGCTGGATGTCGCCTACCTGACCCGGCGCAGCTTTCTTAACGATATCAGGATCATCTCCCAGACCGCCTCAGCCGTGCTTCGCAGAACCGGCAAGTAACAGGCGCACAGACCTTTATTCTTGCTTTGGGACCATGTAGAGAGCAGCGGCACACGCGTTTCGCGTGTGTCAGGCCTTTTGGATCGTATTCTTGATATGAAGCAAACTCCGATACACGACGCGCAATTCAAATCGAACCGATCCCCGGCAAGTGACACGCCGCAAAATGACATTATCGACCTGGCCGCTTTGGCGGGAACTGTGTGGCGTGGCAAGTGGATCATCACCCTGACCACCGCCCTGGCCATTCTGGTCGGAGCCTTCTACGCCTTTGTCGTCGCTGTCCCGTTATACAAGTCCACCGCCGTGGTCATGCTGGAAACCGATCAGGCCAGCGTGGTTGACCTGCAAAGCGTGGTGGGCGGCCTGGCCGGAGATACGGCCGAGGTAAATTCCGAGCTGGAAGTTCTTCGGTCCCGCGGCTTGATGGGTAAGGTTGTCGACAGGCTGGAACTGGTGTCGGACCCCGAGTTCAACACTGACCTTCTCCCGGCCTCTGCGTTCGACGGGGTCAAGCAGTTTCTCAGATCAGTGTTCGGGGCCGGGTCCAACCCCGAGCCTGTCTCTGACGAACTGGCTGAACGGCTGCTGCGCGACGATGTGATCTCGGCCTTGCTCGAAAAGGTTTCGGTGCGCAACGTAGCGCAAAGCCTGGTGTTCGAGGTGACGGCCGAAACCAAATCGGCGCGCAAGTCGGCCCTGATCGCGGACACGATTGTCGAACTTTACGTTCTGAACCAGATCGAAGTGAAATTCGACGCCACGGAACAGGCGACCGCCTGGCTGACCGACCGCGTGGCCGAGCTGCAGATTGATCTGGAAACCGCCGAGGCAAAGGTCAACGAATTCAATTCGACAACAGCGCTGGTCTCGCCCGAAGCGCTGCAATTGCAGGAAGTGCAGTTGAAGGACCTGCGCGAACGACGCGAGTCGGCCGAGGCGACCCGTATCTCGGCGCAGAACCGGTATGACTCATTGGGCGCCGCCGACACCCGCGCGTCCCAGGCTGCGGCCAGTCAGGACCCGCAACTGCAAAGACTGCTTGACCAGATCGACGGATCAGGCACCGGTGAGGCCGATTTTGACACCGCCTTCCAGCGCCTGGTTGCGCGGACTGCGCTTGAAGCCCGGCGGGCAACGCAGCAGGTTCAGGCCCTGACGCTTTCAGCCGAAGAGCTGGGCCAGAAGATCGCGCAGCAGAGTGCGGATCTGATTACCCTGCAGCAGCTGGCACGCGAGGCAGAGGCCGTTCGGCTGCTTTACGAGTATTTCCTGGCCCGTCTGAAAGAAACATCGGCGCAGGAAGGCATCCAGAAAGCCGACAGCCGGCAATTGTCGAACGCCGTAATACCGGGCAACCCTTCGGAACCGAAAAAGTCTCTGATCCTTGCGCTTTCGACCATTCTGGGCCTTTTGCTGGGCGTCGGCATCGTGTTGCTGGCCGAGGCGCGGCGTAGGGGCTACCGTTCGGCGCAAGAACTGGAGCGCAAAACCGGTTACAGCGTTCTGGGACAGATTCCCGTCTTTCCCGGCCGCGGGCGCCGCAAGGTTCTGGAGTATCTCGCCGAAAAACCCTCATCTGCCACGGCCGAGGCGGTACGCAACCTGCGCACCTCCCTGATGTTGTCCAATGTGGACCGCCCACCGCAGGTTGTGGTGATCACCTCTTCGCTTCCGGGTGAAGGAAAGACAACGAACGCGTTGGCGCTGGCGCAGAACTTTGTCGGCATCGGCAAAAAGGTATTGTTGGTCGAAGGCGATATTCGGCGCTTGACCATGACCGAGCAATTGCAGGGTGTGCCGAAAAACGGGATCGTCTCGGTTCTGGCCGGGGACGCAACCGTGCAGGAGGCCATTTTTCAAGACCCGCTGCTGGGTTGTGACATCCTGGCCGGCGAGAAGACCTCGGCCAACGCGGCAGACCTCTTCGCATCCGAGCGATTCCGGTTGTTCCTGGAGGATTTACGCCAGACATATGACATCATCCTGATCGACACACCGCCGACCTTGCTGGTATCTGACGCGCGCCTGATTGCGCGTAACGCAGATGCGGTGCTGTTGACGGTCAAATGGAACGACACATCCGAACAGGATCTCGCCGAAACCATGCGGCTGTTCCACACCGACAATCAGCGCGTGACCGGGCTTGTGCTGGGTCAAATCAATGCTCGCAGCGCACGGCATTACGGCTATTCCTACGGCAGCTACGCCAACAAGTACTACAACAACTAAACTTGCTGCCCCGATTTTATTGGAGGGGTTGGCGCGCCAGGCAAGCGCGCCGTTTTTGTGGGTTTTATGCGTATCAGTTTGTGCTGA